>NZ_JFXL01000001.1:0-424484 GCF_000588255.1 Acinetobacter sp. 1424608 | reverse complement strand
CCATGGTGGAAAAAGCTGCCGCCTTCAAGCATGGTCACAAACTCTTTACCCGCATTAATCAGTTCAGGGTCTTCTTCACCTGCAGCTGGTGGTGGGCCAAATGCCAATAGTCCATTTTCAGAATGAAGGAAAATATCTTTATCGTTAGGTAAGTAGCTGGCAATTTTAGTCGGTAAGCCAATGCCCAAGTTCACATAGGCACCATCGGGAATATCTTGTGCCACACGTTGTGCAATCTGGTCACGGCTGAGTTTCTGATAGCTCATGTTATTTCTCCTTATTGCTTACTGTGCGGGCTGTACTTGTACAACATGCTGTACAAAGATACCTGGGGTGATGATGTGCTCAGGGTCTAATCCACCCAGCTCCACCACTTCAGAAACCTGAGCAATGGTGACATCCGCAGCCATGGCCATGATCGGGCCAAAGTTACGTGCAGATTTACGGTAAACCAGATTGCCCCAGCGGTCGCCCTTATAAGCTTTAATCAGGGCAAAGTCAGCCTTGATCGGATATTCAAGTACGTAATCTTTACCATCAATCTCACGGGTTTCTTTACCTTCGGCCAAAAGAGTTCCAAAGCCTGTTGGAGTAAATACAGCACCTAAACCCATACCGGCAGCTTGAATACGACAAGCCAGATTACCTTGCGGTACAACCTCAAGTTCCACCTTTCCGGCACGGTACAGTTCATCAAACACATAAGAATCTGACTGACGTGGGAAAGAGCAAATGACTTTTTTTACTGAACCAGCCTTAAGCAGTTTAGCCAGACCATAGTCACCATTACCGGCATTGTTGCTCACAATGGTTAAGTCTTTAACACCGAGTTCAATCAGACCGTCAATGAGTTCAGCGGGTTGTCCTGCGGTACCGAAGCCACCAATCAGAATGGTTGCACCATCTTTAATCTGCGATAAAACCTCGCTTAGTGAGGACTTACTTTTGTCAATCATTAGACAACTCCATTGTGCTCATTGAAGAAGAGATAGGTAAGAGAGTTAGGCACACTGAGGCGAGAAGAATAGATAAATATTTCACTCAATCCCGAGTGTTTCCCTTAGATTTCCCTTTTAATCATTTTTGATAATTTTCGTATTTTGATCTAGTAAGCTATATATAGTTTTGTTCGATTTAGGATTTTTTTGTTCGACTATCGAACATTATCTCAGTAAATTACTTAATCTATCTTATAAATTCAAATTGTAAAAAAATACCAATAATTTTGGCTAGATATGTATAAAACAACATATTTGCTTAGGCTATTTCATAAATAAATTAACCATCAGCACTGTATATAAAACCTTAAGACTGTGATTGTAAAATTAAACGAGCAAGTTCCAAATCATCAGGATAAGTAATTTTTATATTATCAGAGCGCCCCATGACCACTTGTACACTTTCGCCCACAGATTCAAGTGCACTCGCCTCATCGGTAATGGTCAAATTATTTTTTAATGCTGTTTCTATTGCTTTTTTAAGCGTGCCAATTTTAGCAATTTGGGGAGTTTGAGCCTGCCACAAAAGTTCTCGACTCACAGTTTTATCAATTTGGTGTTGTTTAGTTACTTGTTTTAGCGTATCGCGTACAGGAATTGCCAAAATAGCATTCTGGTTTTTTTCAACTGCGTTTTTAACAAGAGCACTAAGACATTTAAAAGTCACACAAGGTCGTGCAGCATCATGTACTAATACCCAGTCATTCTCATCCGCTATCTGCAATAGATAATTTAGGGCGTTTAATACTGAGTGCACACGTTCAGCACCACCATTACAAAAATGAGCCTTATGTTTATCCTGAAAAGCTAAAGTCGAGGCAAAATTATCCTGTGCACCAATTGCTAAAACATAGCCACTTAACGGAAGTTGGTTTAAACGTTTAACCGTATGTTCTAAAACAGTAGCGTCTTGAATGTATTGATATTGCTTTAATTCAGTTTTGGAGAACCGACTTCCCGAACCAGCAGCAGGGATAACCGCCCATAATTTAGTCTGGGATGTCTGGCGATGGTGGTGTCTCATTAGTTTCCAAATCTACTTTAGCGTTCGGGTCAATATAAATAGGCTTATAATTGGTACTAATTGTACTCATTTGAACAAATGTTTCATGAGGCTTAACTAAACCAAGATCAAGACGAGCATGCTCTTCTATTGCTTCTGTACCGTTTTTTAGGTCAAAAACCTCAGCTGCCAAAATGCGGTTTCGCTCTTTAAGCTCATCATTTACTTCGGCTTGCTGTTGAATCTGTTGCATAAGCGCTTGATGAGGAAAATAACCACCCTCACCTAACCAGAACTGATATTGCAATATAGCTACTAAAACAATAACCAGTAGCAATATAAGTTTGCTTGAAGTGGATCGAAATACTTCTAACATAGCATTAAGAGCTTTAATTAAAAACTTTTATTAAGTTTTTGTATTGTATGACAATTTACAAGCGACATGCAAAATTCCTGCAAAATTCCTGCAAAACGATGAATGATCATATTACTTTAAATTGACCATCGTGACATGTTTCATTTTGTCAAAATTAAACTCAATTGGAAAGGAAAATAATGTTTATAAACACAACTGTTTATAAATCAATCTATGCATATAAAAGTTACTCTTAAGAATGAGTAAAAACTGCAAATATCATAGAAAAACCAGCAACTGCTAACATGCAATCTAGCAATAAATTAAAAGTTTCCTCAGACATCTTTATTACAAATGTTTTACCAATATAATTACCAATAATTAAAGAAAAACCAACCGCAACTCCCGCAATTAAAATATTTTTATGTAAAACACCTAGCGCACCAAAAGTTAAGCTTTTTGTTACGTAAATTCCAAATGAAGCTGCCGCCTCTGTTGCCAAGAGAGCTCCCTTAGTTAAACCAAAACCATTAAAAACCGGAAGTAATAATGGACCCGTGGAGAATACTACACCAGTGATATAGCCAAGCACACCACC
The DNA here is from genome assembly GCF_000588255.1 of Acinetobacter sp. 1424608. Taxonomy (NCBI): domain Bacteria; kingdom Pseudomonadati; phylum Pseudomonadota; class Gammaproteobacteria; order Moraxellales; family Moraxellaceae; genus Acinetobacter; species Acinetobacter sp. 1424608. Next base: position 421,530 of record NZ_JFXL01000001.1, on the reverse strand, counting down.
TGCGACTATCATTTTCCATGAATTAAATTTAAAATTATGGCGTTTGGCATAATGCCTAATCGGTATTAAGCAAAAGAAAAAGAAACCTATACATAAGTTGGATAATATCGGTGACATAACCCATAAAGTATTGGCTCCCAGTATCGTTGCGGGTATGCCCAGACTCGTAAACAACATAAATGCTTTAATATTAAGCTCTTTACGCCACATTACTACACGTGAAATATTCCCCATGATTGCGGCAATTGCCATAATAGGTACTGCAAGCTTCGCCCCAAAAATATAAGAAAGTATAGGCAACAAAATAATAGATGATCCAGTCCCTACTACCCCACTAATCAGTCCTGATAGAACCCCAATAACAGCAAGTGCTACATAGATCATAGGCCTAACCAAAATAATTATTCTTAAGAGTCTACAATAGTCTAGGTTTTAAAATCGTACTATAGCTCTGTTCTGTTTTAGTATTTAAAATTTGCATTTTAAAATACTTAATTACTTATGCGATTAGCCCTATAAAACTTATTAAATTTTTATTTGAAGCTATATAAAATCACATATTTCTTCTATTTTTAACCAATAACTACCTAAAAAGTATACTTTTTTGCTTTCCATTTTGATAAGAATTTTAAATGTATTTTTGATACATATTTTAATAAGTGAGAAGAAGATGGATCTTTCTAACATTTTTATAGGTGACACAACGTGGACCTTTGTTTTAGAAATTTTAATCCGATGTACTGTGATGTTTATTATCATCATTACTTTTTTAAGACTATCTGGTAAACGTGGTATTCGACAACTTTCCTTATTCGAACTGGCTATTATTTTATGTTTAGGATCTGCTGCTGGTGATCCTATGTTTACTAAAGACTTACCTATTGCTCATGCATTTGTTGCTTTTGTAGCTATTATTTCTTTATATCGCCTCGTTACTTGGGGTATGGTAAAAAATAAAAAAATAGAAAATTTATTAGAAGGCCGAGCTCTCTGTGTCGTTAAGGACGGTCTCTTAGTTTATAAAGATTTCCAAAAACAAACATATTCTCATGACGAGTTTTTCTCGGAAATGCGCCAACAAAATGTAGAGCATTTAGGTCAAGTCCGAACAGCCTTACTTGAATCTGATGGTATTTTGAGTTTGCTTTATTATGAAGATGAAGACGTTAAATGGGGACTTCCTTTATTTCCAGATGCTTACCGCAAAGCTGATGTACTTAAAATTAATACTTTTTATTCTTGTATGAAATGCGGTGAAACAAAAATTTTAAACAAACTCGACCAAGAATGTTCTCGCTGTCATCATCATAGTTGGGCTGAATCTTTAAAAACTCGACGTTTAGGATAAATAAAAAAGTGCTATTCCCAAAAAAGAAATAGCACTTATATTTTAAATATTAATTTGTCATCAATATTTAAATCAGCAAAGTATTATTCAAAAGATTAGTTTAAACCTTTGAACTCAGCTTTACCGCGGTAAACCGCTTTAGTCAACTCTTCAATACGAAGTAATTGGTTATATTTAGAAACACGGTCAGAACGGCAAAGTGAACCAGTCTTGATTTGACCTGCTGCTGTACCAACTGCTAAATCAGCAATAGTTGAATCTTCTGTTTCACCAGAACGGTGAGAAATAACAGTCGTGTAACCATTTGCTTTAGCAAGGTAGATTGCATCTAAAGTTTCAGTCAATGTACCAATCTGGTTATATTTGATCAGAATTGAGTTACCTACTTTCTCATCAATACCACGTTGTAAAATCTTAGGATTAGTTACGAATAAATCGTCACCAACCAATTGGATTTTATCACCAAGAATTGAAGTTAAATAGCTCCAGCCTTCCCAATCAGACTCATCTAAACCATCTTCAATAGAGATAATTGGATATTGCTTAACAAGACCAGCTAAGTAATCAGCAAATTGATTGCTTGTAAAAGACTTGTTGCCTTCACCTTCAAGAATATATTGACTATTCTTGTAGAATTCTGAAGATGCACAGTCAAGTGCAAGCATCATATCTGAACCAGCTTTATAACCCGTTTGTTCAATTGCTTGAAGAATTACAGTAATTGCTTCTTCGTTTGAACGAAGGTTAGGTGCAAAACCACCTTCATCACCTACAGCTGTATTCAAACCTTGTTTTTTAAGAACTGATTTCAAAGAATGGAATACTTCTGCACCAGCACGTAATGCTTCAGCAAATGAAGTAAAACCAACTGGCTCAATCATGAACTCTTGAATATCAACAGTGTTGTCTGCGTGAGCACCACCGTTCAAAATGTTCATCATTGGTACAGGCATAGTCAAAGTAGTTTGACCACGTAAGTTAGCAATATATTGGAACAATGGAAGTTTTTGTTCAGCTGCTGCTGCGTGAGCTGCTGCCAAAGATACTGCCAAAGTTGCATTCGCACCTAATTTAGATTTGTTTTCAGTACCGTCAAATGCAATCATTTTTTCATCAAGTGCTTTTTGATCAAAAACACTCTGACCAACAAGCAATTCATGAATTGAGCTATTTACATTCTGAACAGCAGTACGAACGCCTTTACCCAAGTAACGTGATTTGTCACCGTCACGAAGTTCTAAAGCTTCACGAGAACCAGTTGAAGCACCAGATGGTGCACATGCACGACCAACCACCCCAGATTCTAAGATGACGTCTGCTTCGATGGTTGGGTTACCACGAGAGTCCAAAATTTCACGTGCACGAATGTCAACGATTTGGCTCATGAACAATTCCTCAGTTGAATGAATAACGCGATGCAAGTTCCTGCATCAATGAGTATCTAACTTTTTGAATCCTTTAACTAAAGTATCCAATTCTTTTAGTTGTGCCAAGAATGGCTCAAGCTGCGACAGCCGCAATGCAGATGGTCCATCACATTTTGCTTTGTCTGGATTTGGATGAGACTCTAGGAATAATCCCGCTAAACCTGTTGCCATACCAGCACGCGCCAAAGTTGTAATTTGAGCACGGCGACCGCCAGCTGAGTCAGAACGACCACCTGGAGTTTGTAAAGCATGAGTCACGTCAAAGAATACCGGTACATTCATTTCTTTCATGATGTCAAAGCCAAGCATATCTACAACTAAATTGTTATAGCCAAATGCTGAGCCACGCTCACAAAGAATAAGTTTGTCATTTCCAGCTTCCAAACATTTATGCAAAATATGACGCATTTCATGAGGAGCTAAAAACTGTGCTTTTTTAATGTTGATAATAGCTTGGGTTTTAGCCATTGCTTCAACAAGATCAGTTTGACGACTTAAAAAAGCTGGAAGCTGGATAATATCAGCGACTTCGGCAACTGGTGCTGCCTGATATGGTTCGTGAACGTCGGTAATAATTGGAACATTAAAATGCTTTTTAATGTCACCTAACCATTCAATACCCTTTTCAAGTCCAGGACCACGGAATGAATGCAAACTAGAACGGTTTGCTTTATCAAAGCTCGCCTTAAATACATAAGGAATATCTAGGCGTTTACAAATATCAATATAAGTTTCAGCAATTTCAAAAGCTAAATCTTTTGACTCAAGTACGTTCATTCCGCCAAATAATACAAATGGCAAATGATTTGCCATTTGTATATCGCCTAAACGTACAACTTCTTGTGGTTTTAATTGTGGCATTTAAACTTTCCCAGTTTATTTAAAATCGCATTACTTACTTTTTTGATGCTGTGTTTTTGCAGCGTCAATAAAACTAGCAAATAATGGATGTCCATCACGTGGTGAACTTGTAAATTCCGGGTGGAATTGTACAGCAATAAACCAAGGATGGTCAGGAATTTCTACAGTTTCAACCAAATGTTGTGCTGAAGAATAACCAGAAATCTTCATGCCCGCTTTTTCAATCGCCTCAATGAAACGATTATTCATTTCATAACGATGACGATGACGCTCAGTGATTTCAGCTTTTCCGTAGACTTCACGTGTTTTTGTGCCTTCAACCAATTCTGATTTTTGTGCACCTAAACGCATTGTTCCGCCTAAGTCAGACTCAAGGCTACGCTGTTGTAATTCACCACGCTCATCTAACCATTCAGTAATTAAACCAATGAGTGGATATTTTGTAGAACGGTTAAATTCTGTAGAAGATGCTTCTGGCATACCTGCAACATGGCGAGCATATTCAATAACTGCCAATTGCATACCTAAACAGATTCCTAAGAAAGGAATACGATTTTCACGTGCGTATTGAATAGCTTTCATTTTGCCTTCAGTACCACGTTCACCAAAACCACCTGGTACTAAAATTGCGTCAGCTGTACTTAAAATAGATACGTCTTGGCTTTCAAGCTCTTCAGCGTTGACATAATCAATTTGTACTTTTACACGATTTTTAATACCCGCATGTAACAATGCTTCGTTTACAGATTTATAAGCATCTGGTAACTCAACATATTTACCAACCATAGCTACACGTAAAGTGTATTCAGGGTTCAGTAATGCTTCGACTACATTGTCCCAATCTTCTAGATTTGCTTCTGGAAGATCATTAAATCCAAAACGCTCACAAATTAGATCATCAACGTTTTGTTCATAGAAGGTACGTGGAATTTGATAAATCGTTTTTGCATCTTTACATACCACTACAGCACGTGCTTCCACGTTAGTGAATAATGCAATTTTGCGTTTAGTATCAACATCTACATCATATTCAGTACGGCAGATAAGAATGTCTGGCTGAATACCGATTGAAAGTAACTCTTTTACAGAATGCTGAGTTGGTTTAGTTTTTAACTCTGCTGCCGACTTAATATATGGCAATAAAGTTAAATGCATAAGCATGGTACGTTTATGACCAAGCTCAACCATTAACTGACGAACCGATTCCATGAACGGTAAAGATTCGATATCACCTACGGTGCCACCAATCTCTACGATAGCAACATCGTAGCCTTCACCTGCGCGAAGAACACGTTCTTTAATATTATCGGTAATATGAGGAATAACCTGAACTGTACCACCTAAGTAATCACCACGACGTTCTTTATTTAAAACGTCTTGATATACACGACCACTAGTGAAGTTATTTAGTTTGGTCATTTTCGCGCGACGTAAGAAACGTTCGTAATAACCCAGATCCAGATCGGTTTCTGCACCATCTTCGGTAACAAAAACTTCACCATGCTGGAATGGGCTCATTGTCCCTGGATCGACATTAATATAAGGATCCATTTTAACCATTGTGACTTTTAAGCCACGAGCTTCCAAAAGTGCAGCAACAGAAGCAGCAGAAATACCTTTACCTAGCGATGAAACCACACCACCAGTGACAAAAATAAAATGGGTCATTAAGTTTCTCGTACAATCAAGCCGAAATCGGCCTACAATGTTTGGCAATTTTACTGTACTCTGCCCCTATAAAGCAAAGTCAAACCGCATCAATTCAAAGAACAATAAACAACTGGTTATTCTATCAGCATTTTTAATAAAAAATTAGCTCAATCTGACATGATTTTTTCATTGCTATTTACTGTTATAATGCCAATTCCTCAATTAAATGTTGTTTAGGGCAATGGCAAATAAAAAACTTTTAATCTGTGCTGCAATTGCGGCTGGACTATTGTTAACCGCATGCGTTAAAAAAGAGACACCGAAAGAAGAAGAGCAAGACAAGGTTGAAACTGCTGTTTCAGAACCTCAACCAGAGAAGCCTGCAAAATTTGAATCTTTAGAGAGTGTAGATACTCATCAAGAAGCTCAAGTTCCAGCGCAACCACAAGTTGAAGTTGAACGTGAAGAAACAACTAATACTACAACTGAAATTCGCCGAGAAACCCGTCCTGCGCATTCTGCTGAATCTTCACAGACACAAGTTGCTGAACAACCTAAATCTGAGACACCAAAGGTAGAACCTAAACCTGAAAAAAAACCTGAGCCTAAAGCAGAACCTAAACCTGAAAAGGCTCAGTCTAAACCAGCTAAGGCAACTGAGCCTGCGAAAACAGAAGATGACGCAGTTGCTGCTGCAATTGCTGCTGCAACACCAGCACTTAAAAACTAAGCTTCTGTTTTAATAATGCCCAAATTAATTTTTTGATTTGGGCATTTATACAAAATTCATAATAAAAACAGATTAAATTCATTTAAATTTCAATTCAAACACTTGGAAAAATGAAGCAATACCGCTCTTATTTTAAGATATAAAATAAAGCCCAAAATTTGAGCTTCACTTATATATTCAATAATTATCTATTTATTACGTTCAATTAGAAAATAATCAGACATAAGACGTGCTGCCCATGACGTACTGCGCCATCCTTCATAAAATGCACAATGACTTCCCTTTTTAGTTGTGACTACAGCAACAGTACTCATTTGCTGAATTGGCTCTTTATAAGGTTCTAAATTTTTAATAGAGCAAACAGGGTCATCTTCTGCATTAAGAATCATTAATGGAATTTTGATATTTTCAAACACATAAATCGGGTTAATAGATTTACAGTAAGTCTCGTAATCTTGAAAACCTGCCATTTCAAAGTATTCTTTTTCAAATTCTTCTAAATTGGTCGTCGATAAGACTTTTTCTAAAGATGCTATTTTGCTCCACGTATTTTGATACGGATAAATAAAATACTTGAAGAGTTTTTTCGTCATCATTTTACTGTAAAAAGGATGAACATTTTTAAAACCAATTTCCGTGTTATAACCCGGGCACATCGCAAAAGCAGCTTTAAAAGGTGTATCTTCGCCTTGTTCACCTAAATAACGAACAAGCAAGCCAGTACCTGCTGAAGAACCTACTGCATATAAATCTGATGTCGGAAATAAACTTTGAATATAGTTAAGCTGTTCTTTTAAATCACTGGTAGATCCAAAAAGAGAAATTTGCGGCACAGGCATTGGCAAACCTGCGTGCCCACGGCGCAGGCATAGTGCAATTCGCCAGCCTGTATATTGATTCAAATCACGTACTAACTCACGCATACTTTCAGGCGTACCTGTAATAGTATGCATAATTACAATTGTTGGAGTATCTGCCGGTAAGTCATATCCATACCAAGCTATAGCGGTAATCCCACCATCACTCATGGTTAGTTGATCAATGCGGTCATACTCTAATTTTATTGATTGTTTTCTAATAAGATCAAAATAGAGTAAATGGACATGACTATTGGTTAACCAAGGCGTAGGTCGATATTTCTGTTTGAGTTGAGGAAGCTTCTCCAACACATCTTTTATTTGCCCTTGAGGATCATAATAAACTTTTGGATGCTCAGCACCTAACACTAAATCAAACAGCTCTGAACCGAAATCTTTAATTTTACTAAAAACAGATATGCCCATGTCCAATGACTACCTCTGACTATGAGTTAAATGATTGCCGCACTAAAGCAGCAACCTGCCTTCCCCAAATTGCGTAAACTTCCTTACTAGGATGAAAACCATCACTTGCCATTGTCAAATTCATGGCTTGAAAAGTTTCAATATTATATTCAAGAAACTTAAACTGGCTCTGCGGTGCTAACCATTGTTGTAATTTTTGATTCATTTGCTCTGCATATTGCCCAAATAACCAAGCTAATGGATTGGGTAAAGCAGGGAAATGTTGCATTGGAGGCACACCGGAAACGATAATCAACTTTGGCTGAAAACGTTTCTGTATGTGCTCAAATAATTGCTTCTGTTGTTTAATCCATGATTGAGCAGAGGTCAACTTCGTGACATCATTTACACCAATAGATGTCACAATCACATCATACTTCCGCTCTTCTAAATGCTGCAAAGCATTAAGAACTTGTCGAGTCGTATCACCAGTTTTAGCATGAAGTTTCCACTGTAGGGAAAATTCATTTTGCAGTTCTTGAATAATAGCACCAGACAAGGCATCTTTCTGATTTTCTACACCGACACCTACTGCGGCAGAATCTCCCAAAATAAGCAGGGATAAAGGCTTGCCTTGACCAATGCAACCTTCTCGTTCACCTTTGGCTTCTGCTAAACGTGGCGTGGTCTTTCGAACTTTACTGCCTTGTACAAATAATACGGGCAATAAAAGCAATGTTGAAAGTTTTAACCACATTTTATATACCTCAATATTCTTAGGCTATTTAACAAAATTATTGAGGTTTAAATTGAGCTATTCTTATACCCATTTGCTCAGCTAATGCAGCTAAACCACTCATTGGACGAATCATTACTTCAAAATCAATAATTTTACCCTGTTCATTAAAACGAATCATGTCAATCCCTTTTAATGATTTATCACCTACATTCGCACTAAACTCCAGTACTACATTTTCACCATCTTCTGTGTAAAACTCTCTGTGATAGGTAAAATTTTGGAATACTTGAATCACATTAGTAAGAATAAAGAAAACAACTCGTCTTCCCTCATAAGGTTTATAAGCGACTGGTGAACGGAAAACGACTTCATCTGCCAGCAAATCATTTAAGTTCGATAAGTCATTTGATTTAACCATGTGATGCCATTTTTCTAATGACTGTTTAGTTGTTTCGAGTGTCATTTTTTATTTTTCCTTCAAATAGTTTTTAGTCATGAGCACTCTCTTACCCAAGACAGTGCTCATTGAAATCATTAAAGAACTGCTGCTAGTTCAGCACCTTGACGAATAGCACGTTTAGCATCTAGTTCACCTGCTTCTTTAGCACCACCAATCAAATGAACATTCTTACCATCTGCTTTTAATTGGTCATACATTGCAGTAAATGATTCTTGGCCTGCGCAAATCACTACATTATCAACTTCAAGCACTGTTGGTTTTCCATCAACAGTAATATGAAGTCCTTGGTCATCTACTTTGTCATACTGTACGCCTGCCAACATTTTCACATTTCTGTTCTTAAGCCCTGTACGGTGAATCCAACCAGTCGTTTTACCTAGTCCCGCACCTACTGAAGAAGCTTTACGTTGTAACAAATAGATTTCTCGTTCAGAAGCTTCAACTTTCGGCTGCTTTAAACCACCAACGTGTTCATAGTGAGTATCAATACCCCACTCTTCATAAAATTTTTCTGGATTTAAACTACCACTTTCACCTTCATGGGTTAGATACTCAGCTGTATCAAAACCGATACCACCTGCCCCAATAATGGCAACACGTTGACCTACTGGTACACGCTCTTTAAGTACTTGTAAGTAGCTCAGTACTTTTGGATGATCAATACCTTCAAATTCTAATTGACGAGGTGTTACACCAGTTGCAACTACAATTTCATCGAAGTCTGATTGGCTTAACTCTTCATAAGTCGCTTTATGATTTAATACAAGTTCAATGTTCGGACGTAATTCAATTTGACGATTAAAATAACGTAATGTTTCGTAGAACTCTTCTTTACCAGGCACAGTTTTAGCAATATTAAACTGCCCACCAATTTGATGACTTGCTTCAAAGATTTTAACTTGGTGTCCACGATCTGCCGCATATACAGCAAAACTTAAACCTGCTGGTCCTGCACCAATGACAGCGATATTCTTCTGTTTTTGTGCTTCTTTAAAAATAAGTTCTGTTTCATAACATGCGCGAGGGTTAACTAGACATGTTGCGATTTTCATAGAGAAAATATGATCAAGACACGCTTGGTTACAGCCAATACAGGTATTGATTTCATCACTACGACCTTCACTTGCTTTTAAAACAAACTCAGGATCTGCAAGCATTGGACGTGCCATTGAAACCACATCTGCATGACCCGATGCCAATACATGTTCAGCCATTTCTGGGGTATTAATACGGTTTGAGGTAATTAATGGAACTGAAACTTCACCTTTTAATTTTTCAGTGACCCAAGTAAATGCAGCTCTTGGAACTTTAGTGGCAATTGTTGGTATACGAGCTTCATGCCAGCCAATACCCGTATTAATGATTGTAGCGCCAGCTTTTTCAATCGCTTTAGTAAGTTGAATCACTTCTTCTAAAGTAGATCCGCCTTCAACTAAATCAAGCATTGATAAACGGTAAATAATAATAAAGTTTTCACCCACTATTTCACGTGTACGTTTTACAATCTCGATAGGAAAACGAATACGGTTTTCATAGCTACCACCCCATTCATCATCACGATGGTTTGTTCTTGCTGCTATAAACTCATTAATTAAATAACCTTCAGAACCCATAATCTCAACGCCGTCATATCCAGCGTATTGAGCAAGCTTCGCACAGTTTGCAAAATCATCAATCGTTTGTTGAACCTCTGCAGAAGTCATTGCTTTAGGTTTAATTGGATTAATCGGTGCTTGAATTGCCGAAGGTGCAACAATCTCTGGCTGATAAGAATATCGACCCGTATGTAATATCTGTAAAGCAATCTTTCCGCCAGCAGCATGTACAGCTTCGGTAATGACTTTATGTTTTTCGGCTTCTTCTGTGCTATCTAGCTTAGAAGCATGAGCAAAGGTTAAACCTGCCTGATTAGGTGCAATACCGCCAGTAACAATAAGACCAACATCTCCTTTAGCACGTTCCGCATAAAAAGCCGCCATGCGCTCATAGCCACCTGGCGCTTCTTCTAGACCAACGTGCATAGACCCCATCAATACGCGATTTTTTAATGTCGTAAAACCTAAATCTAATGGTTTTAATAAATGTGGATATAACGACATAACAACTCCTTGGCTTGCTAATCTGCTTGCTTAATGCAACTTGTTGCACAAATTTATAATCAAATTTTGACTTTTATGCAACATGTTGCATAATCTTATGAGTCACACTTTACTTTTGCTTACAAACGGATTGCCATGTCACTTCCCCATGTTTTACTAACCAGCTTACTAGAACGTCCAAGCACTGGCTTTGAACTCGCTCGCCGTTTTGACCGCTCTATGGGCTTTTTCTGGAATGCCACACATCAGCAAATTTATCGTGAACTCAATAACATGCTAAAAAAAGGCTGGGTTTCTACTTTAGAAAATGAGATGGATAGCGGCCGAAAAAAAACTTATCAAGTCGAACAACTTGGGCGTATAGAACTTGCCTCATGGATGACACAGCAAAGTGAACCCGCTCAGCTTAGAGATGACTTAATGGTAAGATTGCGTGCCGAGGCACAATTGGGCAATAATCAAATATTACCCGAACTGTTACGACATCTTGGCTTACATCAAGAAAAGCTTAAGCTTTACCAAAATATTTACGATAAAGATTTTAAAGATAGTGATGACTTGAATAATCGAGTGTTATATATCCACAAAATGATCTTGGAACTCGGTATCACTATGGAAACTGAGTGGATCAAATGGTTAGAACAGGTCATCCCACAATTAAAACTTTTTGCTCAAGATAACGCATCTGGAGAATAACCATGCCTTATTACACCATGCCCGATCAGGAAAAATTATTTGTACGCCGTGTTGGTCGTGGTGAACCAGTATTAGTATTATCTGGTCTAGGTATGCAAAGTTGGCAATGGCTACCGTTTATCTACGCAAATCGTAAAGAATATGAGTTCATTATTCCTGACTGGCGTGGTTTTGGCGGTTCAAAAAACTGTGCTATTCCCGAGCAAGATGCCATATCAAGCCACTGGCAAGATGTTGCTCATTTAATTGAACAACTAAAACTTGATAACTTTATTTTAATGGGCTATTCAATGGGTGCTACCACTGCAATGCATGGTATGAAGCATGCTCATCTTGCTCAGCAGTTAAAAGCTTATTTACATATTGATCAAACGCCTAAAATATCTGTAGATGCGACATGGCAATATGGTTTATTCGGACCATTACATGCCCAATTTAAACAATTACTCAATGATATTTATCAATTATTATCAAAACATAAAAATGCTAAATATCTTTATGAGTTATCACTTCCAGACCGTCAAAAATTGGTACGTTTGTGGGTAGATTTTATTGAATTGCAAAGTAGCAATCCTTTTAGTCCATTTGTTTTTAAAACTGCGTTAAAACAGCCATTTTTACAGAAATACTTATTACCGATTCAACGCTTAGACTACTTATTTTGGTACGTCGAAAATTATCTTTTTCACAATGAAGATTATCGTGAGGCATTGCAACAATTACAGTGCCCAACAACTTTCTTTATTGGCCGTAATTCAACACTCTATCCAGAAACTGGTCAGACACTGATTGCACATAGTGTCGAACATGCAAAAACAATTTATTTCGAGCGTTCTGGCCACACGCCATTATTAACCGAACCGAAAAAATTCGGACATGAAATCACTACATTCTTATCCGAGCTCAAACATGCTTCATAAAAAAGGGATCTGCTAAAACAGATCCCTTTTTAAACCAAAATCATTAAGCTGAATGAGCTAACTCATTTGCTTTTAACTGTTCAGCAACATTTAACAAAAGTTGTTCAGTTTTATCCCACCCTAAACAACCATCTGTCACAGACTGACCATACGTCATTTCACACGAAATTTTCTGATTACCATCAAATAAATGACTTTCAATCATGACGCCCTTCACCTGAGTTTTTAAGCGTTCAGCAACGATTTGCTGCAAAACCTCTGGCTGACGTAAAGGGTCTTTACCACTATTACCATGACTACAGTCAATGACTAAAGGAGGAAGATTTTGCTTATGTTTTTCACGTATTGCCTGAATTGACGCTAAATCATAATTAGGACCATGATTCGCTCCACGCAAAATTAAGTGTGGTAATGGGTTGCCGGCACTCTGAATAACAGAAGGTAAACCTTGCTGATTCATTCCTAGAAATTGATGCTCATTTTGTGCCGACTGAATAGCATCTAAAGCAATTTGAATCGAACCATCTGTACCATTCTTAAAACCAATACTATATGGCATATGACTTGAGATTTCACGGTGAATTTGAGACTCACTGGTACGTGCACCAATTGCGCCCCAAGCTAACAAATCATCAAAATAACCAGTTGCCATTGGACTTAAAATTTCGCTCGCAATCGGCAAACCCTTTTCAATAATTTGCAAATAAAGCTCGCGTGATTTTTCTAAACCTAATTGTAGATTAGATGAACCATCAAGGTTTGGGTCATACATGTATCCCTTCCAACCTACAGTTGTACGCGGCTTTTCAATATAAGCACGCATCACAATGAATATTTGATCTTTAACTTTTTCTTGTAATTTTTGCAGTTTTTCTGCGTATTCAAGAACCGCAACTGGGTCATGAATTGAACATGGTCCTGTAATAACCATTAAACGCTGATCTTTACCAGCAAGAATATTTTGAATAATTTGACGGTGTTCTGCAATTTGACGTGCGAAGGTCTGCACAAGCGGATATTTAGCTTTTAACTGGAGAGGTAAACTAACTGGTGTTCCTTTTGTATTACTTTGAGTTAGTAAAGTATTTAAAGCATTCATTGGTCTTTTCCTTTGGACTGAAACCGAATCAGTCCGATCATTTATTTGAGCGTTTTGGATCTATTCGTTGGCAAAGGTAAGCAAAAGTAAAACCAATAAAAGTTGCTAAAGTATGAATAAGTCATGTTGTTCATTTTGAGTTCCTCGATTTGAAAAAGATAAAGCATAAAAAAACCTGATCGGGGTTGCCGATCAGGTATTAACTGTGATGGGCAACTTTCATGCCCGAATACGCTCAGGCAACTATCTAAATTGCCAGAAATAAAAGTAAGCGTTAGAATTCACAGATTGATTTAACATCTTTATCTCAAATATTAAAAAATGTTCCTTAAATCTAAAATACGCATTGTTGATGAATTTGACAAGTATTTTTTGCGAAAAAATTTCTTATTTTTTAGTTAAAATTTAATTGCTCACTTCATTATTAGCGAATTATTCCTTGCGGCTGCAAAATAATCAAACTTGCACCACAAAGCACTATAAAACCACCTAAAACATCCCATCTCGTTAAAGCGATTTGATCGACAAAACGAAGCCACATGAGTGCAGTAAAAATATAAATACCGCCATAGGCCGCATAAATGCGCCCAGAAGCAGCTGGATGTAATGTAAGTAACCAAACAAAGATCGCTAAGCTTAAGGCTGTAGGGATCCACAACCAGGCAGACTTCCCTTCTTTTAAAATAAGATAAGGAAAGTAACAGCCTAAAATCTCAGCGATCGCAGTAATAATAAATAACCCGAACACACTAAGTATTCGGGTTATAGAAAGACTATCAATTAACATAAATTAAGCTGGTTCTGCCGTATGGTGATCTTCAAAAACTTCAAGTTTTAGACCAACTGCCTTGCCATCTTCTTTCTTCACTGATACCGCCACATTACCACCATGATCTGCAAGTTCACCAAACAGAATCATTTCAGCTAATGGTTTCTTCAAGTGTTCTTGAATGAGACGTTGCATTGGGCGAGCACCCATTAAACGGTCATAACCATTGGTTGCTAACCAGTCACGCGCACTTTGATCTACATCTAGAACTACACGTTTTTCATCTAACTGTGCTTGTAATTCTGTTAAGAATTTATCAACTACAGATTCAATCACTGTGGTTGGTAAAGCTTTAAACTGAATAACACTGTCTAGACGGTTACGGAACTCTGGAGAGAATGCACGCTTCATAGCTTCTTGGTTATCCGAGCTATGGTCTTGCTCAGTAAATCCAATGCTTGCACGAGAAATGCTTTCTGCACCAATGTTTGTCGTCAATACAATAATGACATTTCTGAAGTCTGACTTACGACCATTATTGTCAGTTAACGCACCATGGTCCATGATTTGCAACAACAGGTTAAACACATCTGGATGTGCTTTCTCAATTTCATCGAGCAATAAAACACAATGCGGATTTTTATGAATCGCATCTGTGAGCAAACCACCTTGGTCATAACCAACATAGCCTGGAGGAGCACCAATTAAGCGTGAAACAGCATGACGTTCCATATATTCAGACATATCGAAACGGACAAGCTCTACACCTAAAAGTTTTGCTAATTGCTTAGTGACTTCCGTTTTACCAACACCCGTTGGACCAGCAAAGACGAAGCTACCAACAGGCTTGTCTGGTGATTTCAAACCAGCACGTGATAACTTGATTGCAGAAGCCAATGCAGTAATTGCCTCATCTTGACCAAATACAACACGTTTTAGGTCACGCTCAAGATTTTCAAGTACTGATTTATCATCTTTAGACACTGTCTTAGGCGGAATACGCGCAATTTTAGAAACGATGTCTTCGATATTTTCTACAGTAATTAAGCTGTCTTCACTTTCTGCTTTTAGACGGCGCTGTGCACCTGCTTCATCAATGACATCAATCGCTTTATCCGGCAAGAAACGATCATTAATAAATTTCGCAGAAAGCTCAACCGCAGAAACTAAAGCTTTGTCGTCATACTGTACGTGGTGGAAATCCTCAAACTTCGTTTTCAAGCCACGTAAAATATCAATAGTTTCAGAAATGCTTGGTTCATTTACGTCAATTTTTTGGAAACGACGAGATAACGCATGATCCTTTTCAAATACCTGACGATATTCTTGGAAAGTCGTTGAACCGATACAACGTAAAGTACCATTTGCCAATGCTGGTTTAATAAGATTCGATGCATCCATTGTGCTGCCCATACTAGAGCCTGCACCAATGATCATATGAATTTCATCAATGAATAAAATCGCATTTGGATTTTTCTTCAAAGCATTTAACAGTTGTTTTAAACGTTTTTCAAAGTCACCACGGTATTTTGTACCAGCAACCAATGCACCTATATCTAGGCTATAAATCTCTGCGTTGCTAAGTGGTTTTGGTGCTTTACCATTTACGATGAGCCATGCAAGGCCTTCTGCAATTGAAGTTTTACCTACCCCTGGATCCCCGACTAGTAATGGGTTGTTTTTGCGTCGGCGGCAAAGAATTTGTGCTGTACGCTCAATTTCTTTTTCACGACCAATGAGTGGGTCAGTTTTACCCTTTTGCGCTTCAACATTTAAATTAAGCGTATAAAGTTCTAATGGCCCAGCATTGCCTGAGTTGCTTTCACCCTCAATGTCTTCAACTTCTTCTTCAACCTGCACTTCGTCTTTACGTGTCCCATGAGACAAATATTGAGTCAAAGTAAGTCGATTAATTTGATGACGTTTAAGTAAATAAACAGCAAAAGAATCACGCTCTGAGTACATTGCGACCAAAACATCCGCACCTTCAACAGTACGATCACCACCACTTGATTGCACATGGAAAATTGCACGTTGCAAAATGCGGTCAAAACTTTCTGTTGGATGTGGAGCTTGCTCGCTATTTTCGCCAAGCTTAGGAGTATGTTGTTCTACATATTCTTCTAATTCTTTACGTAAAGAAACAATATCAGCGCCGCATGCTTTTAATGCATTCACAGCCGAATCGTTATCGAGTAAGGCTAATAGTAAGTGTTCAACTGTAAGAAACTCATGTCTCTTTTGACGAGCCATGCTAACAGCCAAACGTAATGATACTTCTAATTGACGACTGAGCATGTGACCCCCTTATGCTTTAGGCTCAATCTGGCAAAGTAATGGATGACCTTGCGATCGAGCGTAATTATTAACAAGGTTTGCCTTGGTTTCCGCGATGTCTCTTGGATATACCCCGGCAGTACCTTTACCTTCATAGTGTACTGTTAGCATTACTTGAGTTGCTTGGTCAAGATTCATTGCAAAGTATTGTTGTAAAATTTCAATTACAAAGTCCATTGGCGTGTAATCGTCGTTCAATAATACTACCGCATATAAAGGAGGACGCTTGAGTTCGGGAGGTGCTGTTTGAACAACAACCTCTCCGTCATGATCTTCGTTTTGCGAATCACTTAAGCGTGGATTGAAGTGCCAATCGACATAGCCAGACTGCTGAAAAGAAGCCTTAATATCTTTTAAATTTGTTTGACGCTTATTTGTTCGCATATGATGTTACTATTGTGAATTTGCTTCAGCTTGAGGAATTTCTGCAACAAAAGCAGAAGGTGTTTCGACAGGTTTACCGCGCTGCCAACTAAAACGTTTAATCACTGGTGTTTCAGAACCACCTATTAAACGTACTTCAATATACTGAGGTGTGAAGCCCTTAGGCATTGTCCATCGGCCAGTCAAACGCTCAAAATCAGTGAAGTTAAAGTTCTTATCTTCAAGTGGCACAACCAAGACTTCAGTATCTTTAATCAGTCTTATTTCAACTGAACCTGAAGCACGGCGTTTATTTGGACTCACCTGCACCAAATCAAGCTGATATTCATAAGCGTTTTCTGGTAACGGTTTAATTGCCAAATCCTGAATGGTTAAGCTTAATCCACCACGTTGTCTTAAAATTTCACGGTAGATATTACTCATACCTTCTTGTTGCGTTTTATCAGCATTGGCTTGATTAAGTGCTGTAAACAAGTCATTTGCATTTGTAACAGCAACATCACGCTCTTGTACAGCAGCATTCAGGCTTTTGTTAACTGCATCTAACGCTGTTTTTTGTTTTTGCACTACTTCAACCAATTGCTCTGCATCTGCATCGTAACCTACAACAGTTAAACCTTGACGGTGCCCAATTGTATAGCCGAGCGCAAAACAACCACTCATTAAAATAGCAGCACCAATAAACAAAGGCTTATTGGTGTTTAAAAATTTTTTCTTTTGCAACGAACTTTCTACAGAAGTCGTCTGTTCCGAGTTTTGCATCGTCATCTCAGTGTTTAAGATCAGAGTCAAGACACACATTTAAATCGAAATTTAAATGTGTGTGAAGCAAAAAAGAGTTTTTTATGGTAATAAACCAATCCCTTGTAAGCCTTCATCTTCATTAAAGCCAAACATAAGGTTCATATTTTGTACAGCTTGTCCAGATGCTCCTTTTACAAGGTTATCTTGAGCGGCCAAAATAATGAGTTTATTTGGTTGTGGTTTATACAAAGCAATGCGTAATTCATTTGCCCCACGTACACTACGTGTTTCAGGTGAACTATTGGCAGGCATGACATCTACAAATTTTTCATTTGCATAGAAGTTTTCATACAAAGCTTGTATATCTGTTTGTTTCCCCGCCTCTGTCAAGTCCACGTAAATTGTACTCAACATACCTCGAATCATCGGTACTAAGTGTGGAACAAATAAAAGACCTTCAAAAACATCTTTCTCGCCTGCAATATTTTCCAAAGCTTCTACAATCTCAGGATGATGGCGATGTCCCGCAACACCGTAAGCTTTAAAGTTATCGGCATTTTCGCTATAAATCATACCTAAACTTGCTTTACGGCCAGCACCTGAAACGCCTGATTTTGCATCAATAATAATATTTTTGGTTTCAATGAGTGCTTGCGCTGATTTTAAAAGTGGAGCCAAGCCCAGTTGGACAGTTGTTGGATAACAACCTGGGTTACCAATGACTTGAGCTTGCTTGATTTTTTCACGATTTAACTCAGTTAAACCATAAACAGAATCTTTTAGTACGTCTGGGCACGCATGTTCCATACCATACCATTTTTCAAACTGTTCAAGATTTTGTAAACGAAAGTCTGCTGCCAAATCAATAACTTTAGTTCCAGCTTCGATCAAATCTTTTGCGTGCTGCATTGCAACACCATGTGGAGTTGCAAAAAATACAACATCACATTCTTTTAATGCATCAATATTTAAATCTGAAAATTGAAGATCTGTATGTCCACGTAAGTTTGGGAACATATCAGCAACTGGTTTGCCTGCTTCTGTACGTGAAGTAAGAACTCGAACCTGCGCTTTTGGATGTCGTAATAAAATACGTAATAGTTCAACGCCTGTATAACCAGTTCCACCAACAATTCCGACAGAAATCACGTGCATTACCTCAAATATTGAATCTATACTTGCGGTAGTATGACAGGATGTCCAGGCTTACAAAACCATTTCATGCTTGGTAATTTTAATTTTTTTATTTTTTAGCGTTAATTACATAGCACTTGCTGGTCTGTCAGAACCAAACAAATATCAGTAAATAAATACCAGATTCATTTGTGGAGAGCTAGGATGCTTAATCAATCAAAACAAACAAAGTTGTGCACTTATCTCGGCCTTAGTACTTTAATTTTAAGCGCAGCCCTTGTTGGATGTGGTGGTGGCAGTAGTAGCGGAGGTTCATCTAGCACTCCGACACCGACTGTGCCAACTCCTGAAGTCACAACAGATTTTACACTTAAAACCCCCGTCGAAATGCGCAATGTGCAACTCAAAGTCTATGACAATACCGACAATAGTATTTTGATTGATACCCAAGTTGCCAGTTTAACAAGTTATAATATTAAACTTCCAAGTACCAAGTTGAATCGGCTTTATCGAGTAGAAGTCACAACTCAAGCCTCATCTCAGGTATTTGATCCAATTAATTCTAAATATGAGAACATTTCTGGCGTCTATCACGCTTTTATTACTCCAAGTTCAATAAGCAATAAAACGCAGCCGATTAGCCCAAGTTCAGAAGCAATTTATCAGCGTGCCGTAATTCGTTCAGGCCAACTTCCACAAGAAACGATAGACCCGACCCGTATTGAACAATCACATGTTGATTTGGCTTCTCAAGATGTTTATACCGCTCTTATTAGTGCGTTTAAAGATGCCGCCATACCAAGCTTAAGCCCTGCTAGCCCGCTGACTGTACTAAATTTATTACAGTATTCAACTAAACAGCCTAGTACTTATGTAGATAGCTATCTGAGTTTTGGATATTTACAATATTGGAATACGATTCATGGTAGTACCAATGCATATCAAGAACTTACAAATAGTGTTGCCACCGATTTAAAAGATGGATATTTAGACGGCAAAAAGCTTAATGGTGACAATACAACCATGACACCTATTTTTAGTCCATCGCCAGATAATATTGACCCTGTAAAAAATACGCTTTTGGACATAGCAGCCAATCAAAAAGCGACTCGCGATTATTTTGCTACCAATTTAAAAGCTGCCACATTGCAACTAGCAGATGCACAAAGTCAGTCCAGTTTAGATCAAACAGGATATGTTCTTTTGCAGAAAAAACTCTATTCTGGAGTTGTGCCTTCTGGAAATACAACTGACTTTTTCCGTATAGATGGTGCTGGTGACTACCGACGTGCCGTAGGATTTAGTGGTATTACCACAAGTTGTAATGGTTCGGCTTATCCATGTAAACAAGGCTTAACTAGCATCAATATATCTGACCCTAAACTGCCTTCTACGGACTATTTAGTTGGTCACTATGAAAACAGCGCATCGGGTTGCCAACTTAATTTCCGTGCTAATGGCCAAATTGAGTTAATTCAAGGTTCACTAAGTTATCGCTCAGCCTTAAGCGCAGATAGTACAGATAACTTACTGCAAACCGACGCTGCAAGTTATAGCTACTTACTTAACTCAAGTTCATCCGAACCCAACAATTCAACACAGCAATATAATTTTATACAGCTACATATTAAAGCGAATAAGATTGTTAGTGCTCAAGCAGGCCTTGATAGCCGCAAAGCACCAGATGTCTTACAAACAACACAATTAGAATGTAGCTTTAGCTAAGCTGTCACATACCACCACGCAGGCAATGGGTTACCTTTTAATTGTCTGCGATGCTGCATATAGTTTGGGTCGAACTTTGCAACTTCGGCCCAAAAAGCAGGACTATGGTCGAAGTGTTTGGTGTGAGCTAATTCATGAATGCAAACATAACGAGTAATTTGAGCAGGCATAAGAACCAGACCTGCATGCAGCATAATATTATGTTGACTACTGCAACTTCCCCAACGAGTTTTAGGACGTCGTATAGCACACTCTGCATAACTCAACCGAGTTTTTTGGCTAAGCTCTGACAAAAATGCTGGTAACTCTTGTTTGGCATAAGCAATAACAGCGCTTTGTAAGGCTTGATAGGTTTGCTGGTCTTTAATAAATAAACGATTATTTTCCCAATCAAATTGAAAAATGCGATGTTGCTTCTGTACAACAATTTGAAAAGGCTGCTTTCTATTAAAAAAAGAAATTTCTGAAGGAATCTCAAACGAGGTAGATTGAGCGTGGTGCTGTTTATTCCATGTCTCGATCAACCATTGTTCAGACTGAGCCAAAAACTGCTGAATTTGTTTCTTACTACAAAATAGCGGGACAGTGAGACGTATAGACGCAGGCTCAACACGTAAGCGCAATTTTCTTGCCCTTACGTGACGAACAATTTTAATTTCTGGCATTTCCACAGACATTACTGTGCAGTACGCTCTTCAATACCATTATTTGTTGCAACAATTGCAATCGTTGCTGGATTTAACGCAAAAATACCGTTAGTCACAACACCCGGAATATTGTTGATTGTCTTTTCCAAATCAATTGCATTTAAAATGTTCAAATTAAATACATCTAAAATAACGTTTCCGTTATCAGTTACCACACCTTCACGATAAACCGGATCACCACCTAAGCTAACCAATTTACGAGCTACAGCAGAGCGCGCCATTGGAATTACTTCTACTGGTAATGGGAAATCACGACCAAGTTGATCAACCCATTTTGAATCATCAACGATACATACAAACTTTTTAGCAATTGAAGCTACAATTTTTTCACGAGTTAATGCTGCGCCGCCGCCTTTGATCATATGCATGTGACGATCAATCTCATCTGCACCATCAACATAAGCATCAAGGCTGCCTACATGGTTCATATCAACCACTTCGATACCTAATTTTTTAAGACGGTCTGCTGTTGCTTGAGAACTTGCTACTGCTGCTTCTAATTGTAGTTCAGGCAATAAGTCAATTAGAAAATTTACAGTACTACCGGTTCCTACTCCCAAAATGCCACCTTTGGGTAAGTGTTTTAAAGCAGCTTTCGCAGCAGCTTGTTTCTTTTCATCTTGGGTTGCATATAGGCTCATTACATCACTCAACTATTTTTTGACATTTATGCGCCAATAAACGGCGCAAATGCACAAGGGTTTGCTACAATAATTTCCTATTTTAAACTGTTATAGGGAAGATGAACATGCTGTCTCGTGTGGTACGACAAATTTTACAAGCAACGGTTTATGATGTTGCAATTGAAACACCTCTCGAAGCAGCTCCACGAATTAGTCAAAAATTAAATAATACAATTCGTTTTAAGCGTGAAGATTTACAACCGGTTTTTTCTTTTAAATTACGCGGTGCTTATAACCGTATTAGCCAATTACCGAAAGAACAGCTTGAACGCGGTGTAATTTGCGCCTCTGCTGGCAACCATGCACAAGGCGTAGCATTGTCTGGTCAACGTTTAGGAATTCCTGCAATTATTGTTATGCCAAGCACTACTCCTGATATTAAGGTTCAGGCAGTTAAGCGTTTAGGTGGCCAAGTTGTATTACATGGTGATAGCTTTGATATTGCAAATAAATACGCTCAGCAGCGTGCCGAAGCAGAAGGATTAGTTTTTATTCCTCCTTATGACGATGAATTGGTTATTGCTGGTCAAGGTACCATTGCAAATGAAATATTGCGTCAATGGCGCGATGTGGAATACGTGTTCGTTGCTGTAGGTGGTGGCGGTTTAATTGCGGGTGTAGCAGCTTACTTAGGTGAAGTTGCACCACATGTAAAAGTCATTGGTGTTGAATATGAAGAGTCTGCATGTTTAAAAGCAGCACTTGAAGCCAATGAACGTGTAATCTTGCCACATGTAGGTTTATTTGCAGATGGTACTGCTGTTGCACAAATTGGTGCTTTACCGTTTGATATTGTTCGTCTTCGTAAATCAGATAACTCTGGTCCAATTGTTGATCCAGACATTGTTACTGTTAATACAGATGAAATCTGTGCCGCAATTAAAGATACTTTTGATGAAAACCGTAGCATTGTTGAACCATCAGGTGCAATGGCCCTAGCTGGTATCAAAAAATATGTAGCGGAGCATAAAATTAGCGGTAAAAACATGGTATCGATTGTTTGCGGTGCCAACATGAACTTTGACCGCTTACGTTACATTGCAGAGCGTACTGAGCTCGGTGAACAACGTGAAGCAATTTACGCGGTGACACTTTCTGAAGAAAAAGGCGCATTTTTAGGTTTCTGCCGTGCTCTACAGGGCCGTAATATTACCGAGTTTAACTACCGTGCAAATAACACAGAAGAAGCACAAGTTTTTGTGGGTATTAGCTTAAAAGGTGGTGACGCTGAACGTCATGAAATTTTAGAACAACTTAAACAGCAAAATTATGTTGTAGATGATTTATCTGATGATGAAGTTGCTAAATTGCATATTCGTTATTTAATTGGCGGTCATGCTAATCTAGATGATGAAAGATTGTTCCGTGTTGAATTCCCTGAACGTCCGGGTGCATTACTCACCTTCTTAACTCGTTTAGGTCCAACTCACAATATTACGCTGTTCCATTACCGTAACCATGGTGCTGCAGAAGGCCGTGTATTGGTTGGCTTACAAGCAACAGATGCCAAACAAAATCCAGATGGTTTAATTGAAACCCTAGAACAAATTAGCTATCCATACGCAGAAATTACTGACAATGTGGGCTATAAACGTTTCTTGAAATAATCTTTGTTTTATAAAAAAGCTGACAAATTTGTCGGCTTTTTTATTATTTGAGCCCAATATTTTCTATATTTACATTGCTTCTCTTTATCTCAAAGAAAATATCATTAAAAATAAAGCCCTAATTAAGTATAAAAGGTTATTTATGGCACAGTTCGCGGTCATCGGCTTGGGGAGTTTTGGAGCAACAGTTGCTCAAGAACTCACAAAATTAAATCATGATGTTATTGGCATTGATACAGTCAAAAAGAATGTTGAAAATCTTGCCGATGTTTTAACTCATGCTGTCATTGCTGATGCTACTGATGAACATGTACTGGATGAATTAAACATTCAAAATTGTGATGCAGTTGTTGTTGCAATTGGTGAAGATATTGAGGCTAGTATTTTATGTGTGCTGAATTTAAAAAATCTTGGTATTGATAAAATTTGGGTAAAAGCAAAGACAAAGGCTCATCACACAATTTTGTCTCACCTCAATATCAATAAAATCATTCATCCTGAAGAAGACATGGGTGTACGTGTTGCGCAAGCACTTAATTATCCAATGGTAAGTCGTTACATGTCTTTAGATGATGATCACTATATTGTGAAAATCGATATTCCCGAGAAATTAAATGGCATTAATTTGTATGGGATTATGCAACAAGCACCGCAAGTTAAAACTCTACTTGTAAAACGACAGCAGCAAATTTTATTTGAAAATGAAGAGACTTTTACCCTACAAACGCATGATATTCTTATTTTAGAAGGTCATTTACAGCAACTTAAAAAGCTCTCTAATTGTTTCCTATAAGAACGAACCCAAAAATATGTCTCTTAAGCCTAAACCACATAAGACATTAAACCTAAGCCCACCTTCTCTTTTAGCGCTGGGTTTTCTAGGCTTTATTGTCTTTGGCACATTATTACTCAAACTTCCAATTGCCAATAACGGACATGTCAGCTGGATGGATGCACTATTTACAGCAACTTCGGCAGTCACGATTACAGGTTTATCCGTTCTAAATATTCATGAATCTTTTACACTCTTTGGGCAAGTCATTATTTTATTGTTGATTCAGTCAGGTGGTTTAGGCTTCATGACTTTTGCTATTTTGGCCGCACTAAGCCTTTCGCCTAAAATTGGCCTTAAGCAGCAAATGATGGCTCAGGACAGCCTGGGTCAAACGAGCCTATCAAAAGTGACCTTCGTAGCGAAAGGAGTAGTGACTTATACTCTCCTATTTGAACTGATCGGCATAGTCATTCTCACCTGTGCATTTACACCCGCTTTTGGCTTCGCTCGTGGTTTGTATTATGCAATTTTTTATAGTATCTCTTCGTTTAATAATGCCGGTTTTTCATTATTTAACAATAGTTTAATGGGTTTTCAAAACAACTATGTGATCTGCCTTACGGTAAGTTTGCTTTATACAATAGGTGGACTTGGCTTTTTAGTTCTCATGGATATTAAACAAAATAAAAAATGGAAAAAACTTAGCCCAAATAGCAAACTGATCTTAACGACTATTGCCATTATTAATTTAGTCGCCTTTATTTTAATTTGGGCAATGGAAGCACAAAACCCTCATACGCTAGGAATGCTAAGCGTAGGTGATCAAGCTTTACATGCTTGGTTCCAAGCGACTGTTCCACGATCTTCAGGGTTTAACACCATTGACACAGGTGCAATGACTAATAGTAGTTCTTTGCTTATGATGCTACTTATGTTTATTGGCGGTGGTTCATTAAGTACTGCTGGCGGTATAAAAGTGGGTACTTTTGTTATATTAGTTTTAAGTGTCCTGTCCTTTTTAAGACGTACTGATGAAATCAGGGTTTTTAATCATTCTGTTTCTCACGAAACTACTTATAAGGCCTTGGCTGTTACTGCGATTACCAGCATACTCATATTTATTGGGTTCTTTATACTTTTGCTTTTAGAACCAAAAGCCGACTTTATGAACTTACTATTTGAAGTCGTTTCAGCCGCTTGTACGGTAGGCCTTTCCCGCGGTATCACGCCAGATTTACATAACGGTAGCCTGTTTATATTAAGTTTACTTATGTTTGCTGGGAGACTTGGACCTTTAACACTGGCATATTTAATTGCTACTCCTAAAAAGAGCCGTCTCAAGCATCCTCAGGCCAACATTCAAATTGGTTAATAAAAAAGCCGCTGTTAAAGCGGCATTTTTATGGGTTCGAACTTAGTACCAGTTCATGAGTGAAACACCCAAACCTGCATAAGTTGCACGGTGGTTATAGTCAATTAAGCTTTCACCATATCCATTAAATAGCTGGAAGTGACCACGTAACTTACCACTAATTGGGAATGCCCAGTCAAACTGAACAGCTCCATGAGAGTCATCTCCACCTTTTAAAGAGTGACGTAACATTAGGGAGAAGTCGTTATCTTTCCACTTATAAAAAGCGGTCAAATCGCCTCGTCCAATATAATCCTCAATATCGGGGTTGTTATCATCTTTGGCAGCTTCATTAATACGTATCCAAGGACGAAGCATTACAGCAAAATTGCCACGCTCTAAGCCGACATTAAAGATAACACGGTTCCAACTACGAGATAACGGATCTGAACGACCATTCGATTGGTGATTTAAAGTGACACCAAGCAAGCGACCATCTAAACCGAGTAACTCATAGTTTGTTCTAAACATTAAGCTAGCTTCAGGCTCATAGTTTGTTTCACGGAAAGGCCGAGATTCTTTAGAGTTAAAAGTCTGCCAACGTGAAGATTGAGTATAACCTACCCACAAATCACCATTGTTACCAAAAATATTTTCCCAAGCTTTAGTTTTTAAAGAAATTTGAAATTTAGTTTCGGTAGATTTCAAATCTTGAGCTTCTTTAACTGTGTTATTGGGATTTGGGCTAGTTGGAAATTCATTTTTATCGCTCGTCCAAAATACAGGTAGCAAATAGACAGGCTGATAAGCACGAATGTTCCAATCACCAAGTTTACTCTTTTCAGATAACTCCCAACGTTGGTCTAATAAAGAAGTAGTAGGTTCAATTTTCGGAGCCTTCCCTATTACTTTAATATTACTAACCGTATCTACAACCTTCTCTTTAAAAGTTTCAGGCTGAACAGCAGGATTATCAATTTTTTTAACAGGCTCTGGTACTGCGGCAGCTTGAACAGCGGGTAAAGCTGAGGGCTTAAATACAGAGTCATAACAAGCTAGGCGATCAGCATTTGAAGCTAGGGCAACACATGCATCTACGGTCGCAGGTTTTACAGGGGCTAAGGTGTCAGCATATACCACCGACGCACATAAACAGCTAAGCAGGGTCCCCATACTTAGCTGTAAAGATGTGCGTTCAAATTGTCTGAACGCCATGTTCATCTCCAATTTTTATTTTAATTAACTTGTTTAATCGTAAAGCCCAGTTGTTGCAATTCATCACGTTTTGCAAAAGGTGCAACCACAGCTTTTACAGGTGTTTGTTCAATTAAATATTGACGTGCAACACGTTGTAAATCATCTAAAGTTACATGCAATAATCTTTCACGTAAGGTACGACGGAAAGTTGGAGTTCTTGCATGTAACAGTGCATAACACGCTGTAATTGCCTCACCAGCTGGTGAACCAGGTTTATCCATACTCGCCACCAAACCAAGAATTGCTTCTTCAAGCTGATGAGGTTGTTGCTCTGTATTTAACAACCATTGCACACTCGCTTCAAAGTCTTTAAAAGTGTCAGCTAAACGAGGATCACGGTAACTAAAGAAACGGAATGAACATGCATTTCCATCATAGCTAGCACCACCACCATAAGCACCACCTTTTTCACGGATAGCGCTGTGCAAGAAACCATTACGCAAGTATGCTGCTAACACCATTAAAGGTGCCGCATCCGGATGAGACACTTCAACTGCTTGATATGCCGAAGCACAGAACTGAACATTGGTTTGAATTAACCAAGCTTCATGTTCATTATCATTTTCTTGCTCGACTTGGGTTAACTCAGCCGCTGCTGTATCAACGTTTAATTTATCCCAAACGTTTTGAATTTCTTCAACTAAACGCTCTGACTGATGCTCTTCACATACAAGCAAGAACTGTTTAGGCGCTTGCAATAGTTTGGTATGGATATGCTTCAATTCAGCAATCAGGGCATTATAAGCAGCATCGTCTTGAGTAATGTTAGTAACAAGCTCGCCTAACCAGTTCAACGCACCTAAACCTGTGTTTTGATAGTCACGTTGAGCCAATGCACTCATGTTACGAGAAGCGATCTGCATCGCGTAGCTATGACCAGCACCAGATAAACGAGACTGCCAGCGTGTCTTACGTTGTTGCAACAACTCAATAATTCGCTCTTTTTCATCAAAGCGGAGTTGTTCAAATGCTAATTTTAATAGATGAATTGCATCAAACTTCTGCGTTAGAGATTTAGTCGTTAATGTTAACCAAGCGCTAATTTTGTCTTTATCATCAACTTTACTGCGTAATGAAGCGCCCATTCCTAAACCACCACTTACAGCTGTTTGTAAGTTTTGTAATTCAAGATAGTCATACTCACCTGCACCAACTTCACCCATTAAGATAGAGAGCAAATTAAAGTATGGCGATTTAACAACATCATCAGGAATCTGAATGAGAACTTGTTGATAGTAAATACCATTCGTTCCTGCATGATACAAATTCAACGGCGTATCCATTCGATTACAGATAATTTCGCGCAATTGACCTTGTACAATATGCAAGTCAGCTGGAACGTCTTCTAGGCCTACTTTTGGTAATAGCTCAAGATTATCTGGCGTATCTTGACGCTCTTGTAACGCTTTGGTTTTAGCAACGATCTCTGCTTTATCTTCTTCAGTTAGCTTTTCACCAATCGCAGCTAAACGTGCTTTTTCAGCTTCTTGCTCTTTTACTGACTTGGTTGCATCAGGTACTAAAGTCATTTGTACGCGGTGCGGATTATCTAACAAATGTGTTTGAATTAAATTAGATAACCACATTGGGTCTTGAAGTTCTTCTTTGACCTGAGCAATAGCACTGTCAACATCCCAAATTTGAATCGGGTCGTTATGGTGAATAGCCCCACTTAAACCATTTAAGATCAGGCTTAAGCCATATGGTGTGCCGTCACCATTAATTTCACGTTGATGCAATTCGATTTGATGCAAAATTGCATCAACTAACGATGAGTCAATTGGTTTTGCAGCCACTTCACGTAAAACATTTAAGACACCATCTCTAAAGCTTTGTGCATGCTCTGGATTTGAACCTTGAACGCCGCAATAGAATGTCATTTCAAAATTACTGTCGTCTACTCCCATTAAAGGACCAGTCGACTGAGCATAACCACAAGTTTCTAAATAATGACGTAGTGGTGAAGCAGAGTTTTCTAGTAAAACACCTTCGACCAAACGCATACCTAGACGTAGTTTGATATCACTCGCTTGTGGTAACAACCAAGACAACACATGGTAAGTTTTGTCTTTTAACTCATCACCATCAACAGCATAGGTTTCAGTGACTTCAACAGGAGCTGTTAAACGTTTTTCTGGTTTTGAATATAAAGTTGTACCCGCAGTAAATTTATGTAGAGCTAGTTTTTCAAATTGCTCTTGTAACTCATACGCCGTTTGGTTACCGAAAGTCATAAATACCGCATTACTTGGATGATAATGGGTTTTATAAAATTCGACTAACTGTTCATAGGTTAAGTCAGGAATGTCTTTTGGATCACCACCTGAGTTGTAGTGATATGTAGTTTCAGGGAATAGATGATGAGCTAACTGATGATAAAGCTGGTCAGACGGCGCACTCATCGCACCTTTCATTTCATTGAACACTACGCCTTTATATACAGGCTGACCGTTTTCAAGTTCAATACGGATTCCTTCTTGAGCAAAATCAAGAGGATTCAAATTTGCCGAGAAAGCTGCATCAAGATAAACAGAGAGTAAGTTTTGGAAATCTTTCTTATTTTGAGTCGCAAATGGATAGGCTGTCCAATCTGCTGCTGTAAACGCGTTCATAAATGTATTTAATGAACGGCGAATCATTAAAAAGAATGGGTCACGAACAGGAAACTTTTCAGAACCACATAAAGCGGTATGCTCTAAAATATGTGCAGTTCCTTTAGAGTCCATAGGTTGTGTTCTGAACGCAACAAGAAATACATTTTCATCATAATCAGTTGCCAAGTGATAATGCACCGCACCTGTGACTTTATGCTTATATTCAGACACTAAAATATCTAATGCTTCAACATGGTGCTGACGTAGCAACTGAAACGCAGGGTGAACAGTTTGAGAAATGGTTTCAGTGACATCTACAGTCATGTGATCTCCTAACATATCGGATAAGTGAATAAGTCTCATTATAGCCTGAGTCGGCTTGAGATTGGCGAACAAAAGCCAAGTAAAATACTATGTTTTTGTTGAGTATTAGTTTTCATGGGCATAGCTTTGATATCAAGCACATAGCCAACTTAGTTGTATCCTACCAGAACAAAACCTTTTAATACTATCTATATGCTACACGACAAATAAAAAAGCTCACCAAAATGATGAGCTTTTTAGACTTTTTCAATTAAAAACGATAGCGAAGTGCAACTTGAGCATTTAAAGGATCACCCATCATATTTGAATCATTTGCTCCACTATGGCCTGAAACAAAATAATCGCGATCAAACAAGTTATTTAGGTTTAAGTTCACATCATAACGTTCACTTTGATAACCTAAAGCTGCATTTACAACCGCATATCCAGGTAAAACGTTTTTGTTATCTGGTGCACTAAAGCGCGATGATTCACCACGACCACCTACAGCTGCATACCAATGATCATTAATTTGATATTTTAACCACAGGTTAGCTGTGTTGTTTGGCGTAAGCGCTGAGTGATTACCCGTAAATCCAACAGTCGACTTTTCAATCTTACCATCCATATAAGAATAGCCAGCTAGCACTGACAACTGATCAGTCAACTGACCTGTTAATGAAAGTTCAACACCTTTTGTTTTTTGCTCGCCTGCCAATAGTGCTTGATTTGGATTAGCTGGATCTTGGTTTTGAATATTGGTTTGGCTCATTTCAAATAAAGCCAATGTCACGTTCAATTGATCATTCACATCCCATTTTGCACCGACTTCAACATTTTCAGATTTTGTAGGACTTAAATCAGCACTATTTGTATATAAAACAAATGAATCAGCTAAAGGCTGGAAAGAACGGTTATAGGAAGTGTAAAGTGAAAGATTGCTCAATGGCTGATAAACCAACCCGATTCGTGGAGAGTAAGTGTTATCCGTTCTATTTAATATTTGAGACTTCACTTTATTATTACGATCTTGTGATAGATTGTCGTAACGTAAACCAACTAAAACTTTCAGCTGATCTGTAACTGTCATTAAATCTTGTAAATAGATACCATAGGTTTCAAAGGTATTACTATTATTAGTTTCCGCAGCAATACTTGTATCTAATGGAGCCCAATTTTCAAGCTCTGGGTTAAATATATTGGTAATTTGGCGAGCTTTGCTCCACACAAGTTCATCTTTGTGCTGCTTACTATATTCAGCACCAATTAATGTATTGTGCTTTAAAAAACCTGTATTAAATAAAGTACTCAGTTCTTGCTGAATATACACGCCATCTTCATTACGTATCCGCTTACTTTGACTTAATTGAATTTGATCAGCTGGCAATTTATTTTTTTTAGAATCTTGATGAGAAACCACACTATATTGACGGTCTAACGAGTAGTTATAGTGGCGAACTGCACCATGATATTTGAGTTGATCATTGAACTCATGATCTAAGCTGATAGTCTGGCTTGAGATTTCAGTATCGACATCCCCAACTTCTTTACCGTTTAATGCACCATAAAAAGTTTTAGGATTTGTCTTAACTGGTTTACCTGTAATTGGATCTGTCGGGAAACCTTGATCAGCTAGACGATCATCGTGCAAGTAGTCGGCCTGAAGTAAAAGTTTGGTTTTATCAGTAATATCCCACTGTACAGATGGAGCCACCGCCTGTCGTTTTAAAAATGCCTGATCGCGATAACCATCTGAGTCTTCAACTGCACCAGTTAAACGAACTTTAACATTCTCGGCTACTTTTTCATTTACATCGACTTCTGCACGACGTTGCCCTGTAGTACTGCCAATCAGGCTCACTTCACGCAAGGATTGATCCATTGGCTTTTTATTAATTTTATTGACTAACCCTCCCGCCGAACCACGTCCATATAATACAGAAGCAGGTCCTTTTAGTACCTCAACTCGTTCAACATTCGACATATCACGAAAATACAAAGCATCATCGCGAATACCATCTACATAATTATCTGTGATTGCAGAGAAACCGCGAATCATGACCTGATCACGTTGCCCATCCCCCACACTAAAGCTCAAACCAGCAACGTTTTGCAAAGCACCTTGCATAGAAGTCACTGTCTGCTCTCTTAGAATTTGTTTCGGTACAACATTTACAATTTGAGGAACATCTTTTAATTGCATAAGTCCTTTAGTGGCACTTGATGCTTGTCCTACCTCTTGTTTTAAACTGTTTTCCTTGTCAGCTTTTACTGAAATCGTTGGAAGGTTGGTTACAGCCTGTGAGTCTGTCTCTGCGGCATATACATGGCCTGTTATAACCCCAACTGATGAAATAAATAAAATAGAACGTTTCATGTAAGTTCGCTATGAATAATTTCAGGCGAAGTTTCAATGAAATACTATACATTTGTAAATATTATCAAGAATCATTATTAATTGATAATATTTATTAAAAAGAATATTTCGATTGCTTAGGCAAACAATAAAACTCTACTAACTGCTGAATTACCTGAATTTTATTCAATAAACTACAGCAAATGTGAGCAATGGTGTAAAATTATCAGTCTGATTTTTTTATTCTGTGACAACACATATGGCAACTGTAGATCTTTTTGCAATTGGTAATGCATTAATCGACCAAGAATTTAAAGTGTCTGATGATTTTCTTAGTCAGCAAGGCTTACAAAAAGGCACCATGCAGTTGTCTGACGGTGAAACACAATCTGCCCTTTATGAAAAATTAAAGCAAACTCAAGACTACAAAGGCCAAGCAAGTGGTGGTTCTGCTGCAAATACAACTGTAGCTTTTAGTGCATTAGGTGGAACTGCTTTTTATGGTTGCCGCGTTGGCAACGATGATTTGGGTTCAATTTATCTGCAAGGTCTAAATGATGCAGGCATCCAGACTACGCCAAAGTCAATCAGTGAAGGTGTAACAGGCACCTGTATGGTACTTATTAGTCCAGATTCTGAGCGTACCATGCATACCTATTTAGGTATTACAGCTGAACTCTCTCAAGACCAAATCGATTTTGAGCCATTAAAAACAGCAAAATGGCTTTATATTGAAGGCTACCTTTCTACGAGTGAAACGGCACGTAAAGCGGTAAAACAAGCTCGAGAAATTGCCAAAGCTCACGGCGTTAAAATTGCGTTATCTTTATCAGACCCTGCAATGGTTCAATACGCACGTGAAGGCTTAGAAGAGCTTATGGATGATGGTGTAGATTTATTGTTCTGTAATGAACAAGAAGCTTTAATGTATACCAATACTTCTACTATTGAGGATGCACTCACTCAGTTGCGTTTTAAAAACCATACTGTTGTGATTACACAAAGTGCCAAAGGTGCTTTAGTTGCAAATTCAACCCAACATTTTCATGTACCTGGCCGTCACGTAGAAGCTGTAGATACCAATGGTGCTGGTGATGCTTTTGCTGGTGCCTTCCTCTATGCATTAAATCATCATGAAGATTTAACTGCTGCGGCGCAGTTAGCCATCTTAATTTCTAGTGAAGTTGTGTCTCAATTTGGTCCTCGTTTAGCCATTAATGACTATGCTAAACTTCTCGAAAATTTTCAGAAGGAATGTGCTTGAAATGGAAAGGATCTGTATGACGGAAGAAGTTCCTGAGCGTGAAGCTAGAGCTTTTGACACTTTACAAGGAACGACTATTTTCATTACACAGCGTGATGGCTCATTCTATGCCTATCAGAATTTATGCCCGCATTTGCAAACCGAACTTGAGTATTTAGAAAATCAATTTCTAGACCAAGACAAAGAATATATTCAATGCTCTACTCACGGTGCTTTATTTAACGTGGAAACTGGCGAATGTATTTCAGGTCCTTGTTTAGGTGATTTTTTAAATAAAGTTGAGATTAAAGTACATTCAGATGGCGGTATTTATATCGTAGACTGAGATCATCAACATTAGAGTTTCTACCATGGCTGATTTCTTTTTTAATTATTATCTTATGCCATTTCATTTAAGTGTTGTGGCTTTGATATTGCTCAGTGTGGTAGAAACTATTGGTATGTATATCGGGTTACGGCCGAGTCAACTCCTAAAAAAAATTGCACCAGACTGGCTTACTAACTCACCTATACTTAATGTTAAGTTTTCTAAAGCTCTAATTTTTGTTTTTTTACTCATTAATTTCAGTTTTGCTGGTTACTTCTTACAGCTGTCTTTCTTTGCTATACAGCATTACTTTATCACTCCATTTTACTTAATCATCCCTGCACTGGTCATTGCAATCTTTTTTACCGTATTTATGATTCATTGTCTTGATCAAGTGATTAAACCAAAGCATACACATACCAATTACAATCTTTTAGGGCGACTAGCAACTATCTCTAGTGGTAGTGCCAGACCCGGTTTTTCAGCTCAAGCACGTGTACGTGATGAGTTCGGCCAACTACACTACGTGCAAGTTGAACCAGAATATGGCGAGCTAGAATTATATTCACAAGTCATTCTTATTAAAGTGCATAAAAGCCATTATGTTGCCAAAAAAATCTCCTTATCAAACGATCTTTTTGCACCCGATTAATTTTCCATAATTTTTGTCTTTTATCAGTTTAATAACTTTATTATTCCCTTCTATCTTTTTATTTTTTAATTAAATTAATCCAACTATTTTAGTTAGAAATAAAAATAATGTTATTATATCCAACCATTTTAATCAGAATTAAATTTAACTATACCATTTTAATCAACTTAAAATATTTATTTACAAGTGTTTTAGTTGGATTTAATAATCAATCCAAACTATTTTAGTAAGATATTTTATTTAAAATTATTTAAATACATAAGATATTGTTTTATATAAAAAAGATAATTAAGTTTTTATTTAAAATATATTTATTGTTTATTTTTAATATATTTTGATTAATAATGAAATTAATATGTATCGAGGTTTATTTTATGAGCCTTAAAAATCTAGATATTAATGCCAAATTAGTTAGAGAAATTACGATTATTCTAATAATTAAAGTCGTGCTTCTCTTAACAATCAAACATATTTGGTTTGACGCTCCCACTATCCCCAAAAATTTCGACAATCAAGTCGCTGAGCATATTGCAGGCGATAACACTTCCCACATTAAGGAGACACGTTGATGATTTCTGAAAGCGTGGTTGATCTTTCGCGGTTCCAATTTGCCATGACCGCAATGTATCACTTTCTTTTCGTACCTTTGACCCTAGGCCTTGCATTTATTCTGGCTATTATGGAAACAACTTATGTGATATCTGGTAAAGAAATTTACAAAGATATGACTAAGTTTTGGGGAAAATTATTTGGTATTAACTTTGCCTTAGGTGTAACTACAGGCTTAACCATGGAGTTCCAATTCGGGACAAACTGGGCATATTACTCACATTATGTAGGTGATATTTTCGGTGCACCATTAGCAATTGAAGGCTTAATGGCATTCTTCCTTGAGTCAACATTTATTG
Organism: Acinetobacter sp. 1424608; assembly: GCF_000588255.1. NCBI lineage: Bacteria > Pseudomonadati > Pseudomonadota > Gammaproteobacteria > Moraxellales > Moraxellaceae > Acinetobacter > Acinetobacter sp. 1424608. Next base: position 386,382 of record NZ_JFXL01000001.1, on the reverse strand, counting down.
GTTTATTCTTTTTCGGATGGGATCGCCTGAGCAAAGTACAACATTTAGGTGTAACTTGGTTAGTTGCTCTTGGCTCTAATATGTCAGCGCTCTGGATTTTAGTTGCGAATGGCTGGATGCAAAACCCGGTAGGTGCAGCATTTAACTTCGAAACCATGCGTATGGAGCTTTTCGATTTCAGTGCACTTATTTTCAACCCAGTTGCACAGGTTAAATTTGTACATACTGTTTCTGCCGGATATGTAACAGGTGCGATTTTCGTACTTGCCATTTCAAGCTACTATCTACTCAAAAAACGTGATCTTCCTTTCGCCCGCCGTTCATTTGCAATTGCCGCAATTTTCGGACTCGCTTCTACACTTTCAGTGATTTTGCTTGGTGATGAATCTGGTTATGAGCTAGGTGATGTGCAAAAAACTAAACTCGCTGCAATTGAAGCCGAATGGGATACTCACCCTGCTCCAGCCCCATTTACGTTATTTGGTGTACCCAACCATGAAGAAATGCGAACAGACTATGCAGTTAAAATTCCATATGCATTAGGTCTAATTGCAACTCGTTCAACAACTAAAGAAGTCACTGGTTTAAAAGACTTAATGCAACAGCATGAAGTACGTATTCGTAACGGTATGCTTGCTTATGCTGAACTTGAAAAACTACGTGCTGGTGATCGCTCACCTGAGTTGTTAGCTTCATTTGAAAAAAATCAAAAAGATTTAGGTTATGGCCTACTTCTTAAAAAATATGCACCAAATGTTGTAGATGCAAGCGAACAAAACATACAAGCAGCTGTGAAAGATACTGTTCCAAATGTTACAGCGTTATTCTTCTCGTTCCGTGCAATGGTTGCATCTGGTTTCTTAATGTTGCTTCTTTTCATTTTAGCGACTTGGGCTGTTGCGAAAAGAAATGCTGAGAATAAACCTTGGCTACTTAAATATGCATTATTTGCCTTACCACTTCCATGGATTGCTGCACAAACTGGTTGGTATGTAGCTGAGGGCGGCCGTCAGCCGTGGTCTATTGGTGAGATTTTACCAACACACTTATCAGCTTCAAGTTTAAGTACAGGCGATGTGTGGGGTTCCATCCTCGCGTTAGCAGCGTTCTATACCGTCCTTTTAATTATTGAAATGTACTTAATGATTAAATTTGCTCGCTTAGGACCAAGCTCACTTCACACTGGTAAATACCATTTTGAAAAACAAGAGCCAAAAGCAGCTGTTAATGGGGAGGCTTTATCATGATTGAATACGAACTCCTGAAAATCATATGGTGGGTGTTAGTTGGGGTGTTGCTTATTGGGTTTGCTTTAACCGATGGCTTCGATATGGGCTCAATGGCACTCATGCCTTTTGTTGGCAAGACTGATAACGAACGACGTGCTGCTATTAATACCATAGCACCACACTGGGATGGTAATCAGGTCTGGTTTATTACAGCAGGTGGCGCCTTATTTGCTGCGTGGCCAATGGTTTACGCGGTTGCATTCTCCGGAATGTATTGGGCCTTATTACTTGTGCTTTTTGCCCTGTTCTTACGCCCTGTAGGTTTTGACTATCGTTCTAAACTCGAAAATAAAAAATGGCGCAACTCTTGGGACTGGGGCCTTTGTATTGGTGGTGCCGTGCCTGCTCTAGTTTTCGGTGTAGCATTCGGTAATTTATTCTTAGGTATTCCTTTTAGTTTAGATAGCACATTGCGCTCTGAATATTCGGGTAGCTTCTTTGCTCTTCTTAACCCGTTTGCTTTAGTTTGCGGCATTGTCAGTTTATCTATGTTGTGTGCGCACGGCGGTGCTTGGCTTATGCTTCGCACAGACGGCGCTTTAAAACAGCGTTCTGCTAAGGCCACTCAAATTATGGCAGCAGTATTCTTGGTTTGCTTTCTTGTTATTGGAGCTTGGTTATACTTCGGTCAAGTTCCTGGTTATAGCTATGCTGCAGCAATTGATACAAATGCTGCACTTAACCCTTTAGCTAAACAGGTAGTCACAAATAACAACTCAGGTTGGATGAACAATTACACTAATTATCCAATTACCAAGATCGCTCCAGTTCTCGCAATTTTAGGGGCAATTATTGCATTCTTTACAGCATCAAAAGCAAAAGCAGGCTTAAGCTTTGCTGGCACAAGCTTAATGATTGTAGGTGCGATCTTAACTGCTGGTTTTGCACTCTTCCCATTTTTATTACCATCAAGTGTCAATCCAAACTCTAGCTTAACAATGTGGGATGCGGTATCAAGCCATCGTACTTTAGGGGTTATGACTGTTGCTGCATGCATATTCGTTCCGATCATTTTGCTCTACACCAGTTGGTCGTATTACAAAATGTGGGGCGTGATTACCAACAAACATATCGAGTCAAACTCGCACAGCTTGTACTAATAAGGAGAAGCATATGTGGTATTTCGCATGGATTCTTGGAATTTTGATGGCATGTTTTGCGGGTGTACTCAGTGCGCTTTATATCGAACATCATCAAAATTTAGATGAGGAATAAATCATGGCAAACGCAATGACAGCACCAAATCAACGAAAAGCTCAAGCATTCGCAATGGCCATTTCATTTCTGTTGGCATTGCCGCTTGCTGTAATTTTACTGGTGCATCCTTCCCTCATGTTAGATGCAAACGGACACTACAATCATAGCCAGCTTATGCTGGTGATGGTGGGTATTTCTGGAGGCTTCATTTACGGGGTTGGTTTTGTACCACACTTCTGGTTATGGAAATGGTTATTTAGCCCATGGGTAGCTTGGCCTCTCATGCTTTTAGGCTATTACATCTGGTTTTTAACCTAAAAAAAGGACCTCATTTGAGGTCCTTTTTCATTTCAATTAGTTTAATTGGTATAAGTGGTATTCCAACGTCTGCTTCAATCGGATATGGTTCTACATGACCTGTTTTTGCATAACCACGTCTCTCATAATAAGCAATTAGCTCCGAACGTACATTTAAAACATACATGAGTGCACTGTCCAATTCTGGTGTTTTTTGCAAAGCGAACTGTTCAGCATACTCCAAAACCGAACGACCTACTTTCATATTCTGTATTTGAGGATCTGTACAGAATGTTCCTATCTCAACAGTATTGTTCTGAAATGTAAGACCAATACATGCAACAATTTGTGAAGAATCTATTTCTGCAACTAATAATACCGAGTTAGACAATTTCAATTGCTGTGTCAATTGTTCTTGACTAATACGTTGGCCTTTCACGAATTCAACTTCAGTTGTCCAGCTTCTACCTTGTTGTGTTCTATAAGAATGATTAATCAAGTCTAAAAGTGATGGAATGTCACTTAGTTCAGCTAAACGGAAATTTAAATTCATCATAAATATGCTTAGGCTATTTTAAATATTTAAAGAATAAAGCCGATATTAAATCGGCTTTATCTTGAATAGCATTTGTTTATTTTGTTTGTTCAGCTAACAAAGCCATAAATTTTTGACGCTCAGCCTTAGAAGATTTTTGCCAAAGCTCGACTAGACGCTGATCATTTGTTTGTGCAACACCTGCCGAAGGTATTGTTGCGGCAATAGATGTTGTAACTTGAGAAGTAGATGGCTTAGCAGCAGCATAAACAGGTTCAGGCTGTGGTTTAGAAGGCTTTGTCGTAAAGTCAGCCACCTTACCCAACAAACCCGTTGCAAACCAAGGTTTTGCTTCGTTGTTTGCACCAGTTTGCTGAACAACCAGTTCGTTATTTGAGTTATATAAAGCGACTGTTGGTTGCTCAGCATATTTCTTTGCTTGCTCATATTTTTTTGGTACACCCACCATAGCAAGCTTATAAGTTTGACCATCTTTTAAAGTTGGAGTTTGAATTGTAACAACACCAGACTTAACAATATCGTGTTCACCATTTAGATGTTCAAAGTATTCTTGATAACGCACACTTAGGTTTGTTTCACCCGCATCAACTTTGTAGTTATTTTTAGAGGAACGGAATAATCCTGAATTGACTTCTTGACCGTTCACCGCAAGGATTACAATTTCCTCAGGTGCCGTAATTGTAACTGCTGAAAATACCGAACCGCTTAGTAATAAACCAATTGCAGCAACACTTAATCTTAAAGTCATCTGTTCACGTCTCTATAATATTTAATAGTTTGTAAAAACATGAGCAATATGCAATATGATTATGACGATTTTATGACACTATCTGTTTTAGCATAGCTACACTTAAAACTTTTAAAATATATTATTGAATTATAATAAATAACTATTTTTCATGTTAATTTTGAACACAAAAAAAAAGAGTACCATTGAGGTACTCTTTTGATTAACTAAAATTAGTTAAATGTTTTGAAACGATCTTCATCGTTAATGAATGCTTTTTCACCAGCTGGTGCTTCAACAGAACCAAATACTAATTGAGCACGTAATTTCCAAGTTGATGGGATATCAAATGCTTCAGCAGCGTCAGCATCAACAATTGGGTTATAGTGTTGTAAAGAAGCACCTAAACCAAGTTCTGAAAGCGCAGTCCAAGTTGCAAATTGTGCAATTGCGGTTGAATGTTCAGACCAAACTGGAAAGTTGTCTGCATATAGTTCAAATTGCTCTTGCAAGTTTTTAATAACAGCTTGATCTTCGTAAAATAGTACTGTACCAACACCGGCAACGAAACTATCAATTTTTGCATTAGTACCAGCAAAAGCATCTGCAGGAACAATTTTACGTAATGCCTCACGAACCAAATTCCAAAATTTAGTATGTGATTCACCATATAGAGTAACTACACGTGAAGATTGCGAATTAAACGATGAAGGACTATGTTTAACGGCTTCACGAATTGTTTCTTCAATTTTTGTGCGATCTAATGCAACATTTTTACCAATTGCATAAATAGTACGACGGTTTTTAATTTTATCTAAGAAAGTAGACATTTTTATTTCCTACCTATTTGTTTGACCATTGGCCGTTGTTTGGGAATGAATATAGTCTATGAAACTCATTTCTTATAATCAGCATTAAAAATATGACAGTTCGTTTTATTTTCGCAACAATAAAAAAAGATATGGATATAAAAAAACCTCACTATTTCATGAGGTTTTTTAGAGTTTAGCTGCAAATTACTTTTCTGTTTCAAATAATGCCGCTACAAATGATTTTGCCGAGAACGGTCTTAAATCATCAATTTTTTCACCCACACCAATAAAACGAATTGGTACATGAGTACGACTAGCAATATTAAACAGTACACCACCTTTTGCAGTGCCGTCCAACTTAGTAATAGTAATACCAGTTAAACCTACTGCTTGATCAAATTCTTGTACTTGGTTAATTGCATTTTGCCCCGTACCTGCATCTACTACTAACATAATTTCATGAGGTGCCGTAGCATCAATTTTTTGCATAACACGCTTAACTTTCTTAAGCTCTTCCATTAAGTTACTTTTGTTATGTAAACGACCTGCGGTATCTGCAATTAACACATCAATACCTTTAGCACGCGCACTTTCAAAAGCATCGAAGATAACCGAAGCACTATCTGCACCATGGCCTTGAGCGACAACAGCAATGTCGTTACGCTCACCCCAAATTTGCAATTGTTCAGTAGCAGCTGCACGGAATGTGTCACCTGCTGCTAACATAACTTTCTTGCCTTCGCCTTGTAAACGCTTAGCCAGTTTACCAATAGTGGTTGTTTTTCCAACACCATTCACGCCCACCATTAAAATCACATAAGGTGATTTATTAGGGTCAATATGCAAAGGCTTCACACGTGGAGCCAGTAAAGCAACCAACTCTTCTTGTAAGGCTTTATAAAGCGAATGTGAATAAATCAAATCGCCACGTGCAGTACGTTCAGTCAAATTGGTAATAATCGTTTTTGTTGCATCTACACCAATATCTGCAACTAATAATTGCTCTTCAACTTCTTCAAGCAGCTCATCATCAATTTCTTTACCACCAATTAAGATATTTACCATACCATCGGTGAAATTACGGCGAGTTTTGCTTAAACCTTCTTTCATTCGCCCAAAGAAACCAGATTTTGGTTGCTCTGGTTCAGTTGAAGGTGCTGTCTCGACAACTTCTGGTGCTTTTACTTCTTGCTTAACAGGTGACTCAACGATAGGAACATCGATAGCAGGTAAATTAGGCAATGTGACATCGTCATCCCCGATCTCAGCATCTATCAAGAATTTATTTTGCATATTCGATTGTTGTTGCATGCCGATTCCTTGAAAAGCAGCGTGTTAAAAAATAGAAAGTTTAGCATAAATTCAAGTTTTTGCCTGCTCCAATAGCGAGCAAAACCTTTCTAAAATAAAGACCATGTTTATTGAGTATCTTCTTGTGCTAACGCAGGATATTCCTTGATGTGATCATGTTCAAACTGATAAGCGTACATTAACTTTAGATACTCTGCCCTATGAATTTTTGATTGAGTCATTATCAACTCTGCCATATCTTGAGTTCTAGGATATGTAGCCTGTCGAGAAAGTTGTACAATTCGTTGATACTGTTCCGAGTTCACAGGACGAAGCAATGCTAAATAAGACAGCATAAAAATACAGCCAATTATAATAATCACAACCAGATTAAAACATTGGTCTGCCTTTAACTCAGACTTTAATTTAAGAAAATTTTCTTTGAATGTGAGCATGACCTACCTCTAATTGATGTAGTGTAGGGTTCAATGCACTTCAGCACAAGGTCAAAATCCAGTAAGGCTAATATTCTTTAGCCTTACTGGATGATAAACTTTAGCTTATTAAAGAACGTATTACAGAGAAGTATAAGATTGCTGCAATAATTACTAGCACAAGTAACATGGCAAAAATACTTAATCCTTCTTCAGCATCAGCTGGATGCAATTCATCTTCATCTGCAATTTTTCTAAGTTCACCATCATAAACCTGATAGAACCAAGCTTTTTGATTAGGATCCAATTGGCGAGCATAGTCAAAAACCCGTTTACGTTGCGCCAAACAATAATCACCTAAATGTATTTCTTGATGGAAAATTGCTTCGTCTAATAATTTACGATGGTAATGAGCAAGCTCTATGATTTGCTCCTCTTTAGGAGGAGTATCAAAAACAAAGCCATCGATAGTATTTGTCATAGCTATTCTCCTTGTCTTTTATTCTCATATTGATTTTACTCAAAATTATTTGTGAATAATGTTTAATCATGTATCCTAATAGTGAACCAACTAATGCTGAACAATAGTTGACAAATCCATTAATTTGTAATATTAGTTTAACAATTCTAAGTTACATTAGTTCAAAGGCAGTGGCCTTTAGAAAAAGTAATCATAATTAAAATAAGGAGTTTTATATGATTCAACGTATCTCTCATCATGATTTAGAACATGTATACGCAACTGCAGTTAACACAATTCACTCTCAAATGAATTTCCAAGATGCTGTTGCGCAGTTAGAAGAAGTTGCGCGTGCTGGTCACGGCAAAGCTGCCCTATTCTTAGCAGAGCTATATTATCAAGGTTTCCGTGTAGAACGTGATTCCATGAAAGCACAATATTGGCAGAAACTAGCCACCATGCAAGCATAAAGAGACGTCACTTAGGTGGCGTTTTTTTTATACCTGTAAAAAGTTCAATATAAATTAACCATAACTATGTTCATCTTGCGCTTCGCCAAAGCTTTAGTCGCTTTGTCTTGCTCAGGTGGCGTTTTTTTATACCTGTAAAAAGTTCAATATAAATTAACCATAACTATGTTCATCTTGCGCTTCGCCAAAGCTTTAGTCGCTTTGTCTTGCTCAGGTGGCGTTTTTTTATACCTGTAAAAAGTTCAATATAAATTAACCATAACTATGTTCATCTTGCGCTTCGCCAAAGCTTTAGTCGCTTTGTCTTGCTCAGGTGGCGTTTTTTTATACCTGTAAAAAGTTCAATATAAATTAACCATAACTATGTTCATCTTGCGCTTCGCCAAAGCTTTAGTCGCTTTGTCTTGCTCAGGTGGCGTTTTTTTATATCTGAAAAAACTAAAGTTATTATTTTTTTCTGCAACCCTACTTCACTATTCTTAGTCATAACACAGCATTATTTTTTAGTATTGATTTATATAGATATTTCAAGTCATCAATATTTGTTTACGATTTGACACCTGTTTAAACTGAAATGTCATGTGGTTTTCTTATAATAAGCAAGACAAGTTGAAAACCTTTAAATTTAAAATGAACAGTTTAAGTAATCTACAACCGGTTTCTAAAGACTTGATGATCAAGATTTATATTTTAAGAACCATGATGTATTGTGGAGTTCTTTGGGGACTATTTGATGAAGGCTGGGCCATTAAATCAGATCAGGAAGATTTTATTTTTCCTTTTTGGTTAAATGGAGTGCAAGCACATCGATATGCCAAAACTCATTGGCCTAATTACAAGCCAAGAAAAATTACCCCAAAAGACTTTCATGAATCTTTATTACCTACTTTAACACGGTTAAAAGTTACCCCTGCATTATTTAACTCATCTCATCGTAAGTTGAAGTTATCTACTCAACAAATGCATCATTTCTTTTTTAATCATCCAAAATGGCAGGTAGCTTAAAGTTTTTAAGCTACCAAATTTAGAGTGCTTAAGCGTAAAACTAATATTTGAATGACTCGTAAGTCTTTGCTTTTTTCAAAAATCGAGCTAATTTAAATCAAAATGATAAAACAACAGGACAGAAGAAATGACTATCGTTGCACAAGTAATAAAAAACAAATCTGAAAAAGCCATTTTTACAATTTCACCCGAAGCGACTGTCCTCGAAGCAATTACGATTATGGCGGAAAAAGGTATTGGTGCTTTAGTCGTAGCAGAAGGTGAAAAAGTTGTTGGAATATTATCTGAACGCGATTACACACGAAAAGTAACGCTTATGGAGCGTTCGTCTTATAGCACCACAGTTGCTGAAATTATGACGGCAAAAGTAATTACCGTAGGTTTAAACAATACAGTTGAAGAATGTTTACAACTCATGACTGATCGTCATTTACGACACTTACCTGTATTAGATAATGAAAAATTAGTTGGTTTTATTTCAATTGGTGACTTAGTTAAAGCAGCTATGGAAGATCAGAAAGTTTTAATTGAACAATTAAAGCAATATATTTCAGGCTAAATACAAAAATAAAAATGGGCGATTAACGCCCATTTTTATTGTCTTTAAAACTTAAAGATAATTCGTAATTAAAGCAACTAAACGCTCTAGCAAAATATCAGCTTGAGCTTGTGTCAAGTTAATTGGAGGTAATAAACGAACCACCGAACCTGCCGTAACGTTAATAATAAGTTTGTATTCATCACGAGCAATCGCAACAAGTTCAGCACAATCTTTAGGTAGTTGAATACCGATCATCATACCGAAACCACGTACTTGCACATTCTTATCCGACAATTGGGCACGTAATTGATCAACAATATAATTACCTACTACTGCTGCATTCTCTACCGCATTTTCCTTCTGGATTGTGTCAATTACCGTGTAAACCACACGAGAACCCAATACTGTACCGCCATAAGTAGAACCATGACTGCCTGGCCCTAACAAACCTACAGCCTTACCTTGAGTCATTACAGCACCTACAGGGAAACCATTACCCAATCCTTTTGCTGTAGTTAAAACATCCGGAATAATATTTGTATGTTGATACGCAAAGTATTTACCGGTACGGCCATTACCAGTTTGGATTTCATCTAGCATCATCAACCAGTTATGCTGATTACAAATTTGGCGAACTTCTTCTAAATAGCTAAATCCTTGAGGCGCAGTATTAATACCACCTTCACCTTGTATTGGTTCAATTAAAATAGCGACGATATCTGGATGCTGTAAGGCTGCCTCTTGAATGGCTTCAATGTCACCAAATGGGACTCGAATAAAGCCTTCCACCAAAGGTGCAAAACCGTCTTGTACTTTCTTGTTACCAGTTGCAGAAAGTGTCGCCAAAGTACGACCATGAAATGATTGTTCAGCCACAATAATCTTTGGCAAGCTTATACCTTGTTGAGTACCAAATTTACGAGCAATTTTAATCGCTCCTTCGTTTGACTCGGCACCACTGTTTGAAAAGAAAATTTCTTCCATACCTGAAACCTCAGCAAGCTTTTGCGCCGCAGCAGTTTGCCAAGGAATTTCAAATAAATTGCTCGTATGCACGAGAGTAGCTGCTTGTTCTGCAATTGCCTCGGCAATAGCTGGGTGAGCATGTCCTAGTCCACATACAGCAATACCAGTAAGCGCATCTAAATATTCTGTACCATCTTGTGTATAAAGATATGCCCCTCGACCTCGGACAAAACTGATCGCTTGGCGACCATAAGTAGCCATTAAGTGTGTTGGTTGATCAGGTTGTACTGGAGCTAGGGTAATATCAGTCATCACGAACTCTGTCTGTATGAGGTTTTAAGAAGGGTTTATATAAACAAAAACTTGCACTGATGAAAAGTCTCATCCTTCATTTATCTAAAATTTCGTCTGCTTTTTACTATCACTTCGGTTTATACAATAAAATATTGAATATTCTGTGCAACTTTAAGCAACAAGGCGGTTTGCAAAGCGATGTGAACACCCCCTATAATGCTGCAAGATTAGTTGAGGATCTATTTATGACTGAACAAGCACGTGATACTGAAGCGTTAATTCGCGATCAAATTGCGAAGCATCCCGTTTTACTTTACATGAAAGGCACTCCACAGTTTCCACAATGTGGTTTCTCTGCACGTGCAGTAGAGGCGCTCAGTCAAATTGGTCGTCCATTTGCATATGTGAACATCTTAGAAAACCCTGATATTCGTGCAACTTTACCAAAAATTGCAAACTGGCCTACTTTCCCACAATTATGGGTAAACGGCGAGCTTATTGGTGGTAGCGATATCATGCTTGAAATGTTCCAAAATGGCGAATTAAAACCATTAATCGAACAATACAGCGCAGCTCCAGAAGCTTAATAATAAAAAAGCCAATCGAAAGATTGGCTTTTTTATACTTATAAATTTAACAATCACTTATACCGATATAACGAAATAGTCCATCAACACCAAGATCTGCTTTTAAAATAGTTAAATTTTTATACGGTGTGGTAGTTATCGCTTCAAAAATATTCATGTTCGGATCTTCATGCAACTCATCTACATTTTGATTCATAACTTCTTCAAAACGATCAGCTACAAATTCAAAGCCTAAATCCATTGCAATAAACAATGTATGTTCACAAGGTTGGACGTACTGCTCTTGTGTCCAATCAATAACTGAAAGCTTACAGATTGGGCAAAGGATATTAGCCGATGCATTTTCTAATTCAACTAACTGGTAAGACATACTTTTAAAAAACCGAGAAAAATCTATTTTATGAAAAATAATATGTAAACGCTATATTTGTTTTAAGCTTCATCAAATAAATTACAAAAGCATTTCAATGTAATTACATTAAAATTTCAAATTATTTAATTCCCTTTGCTCACTCGTATTTATCGGCTTTTTACAAAAAATTAAAATCAAACTTTATCGTTGCAAAACTAATAATGTAAAATCTTTAGTGTTGCATAAATAGGATATTTTAATGCTCACAGATCTTGATGATTTTTATTGTTTTGCCCTTGTTGTTGAGCATGGTGGATTTAGTGCTGCCGAACGTGTTACGGACATTCCAAAATCAAAATTAAGTCGTCGTGTTTATAATTTAGAGGAAAATTTAGGGGTTCGCTTAATTCAGCGCAGTTCTCGTCATTTTGCTGTTACCGATATCGGGATGGATATCTATAGACACGCACAAGTTATGATGAATGCTGCTCAAGCAGCCCATGATTTAGTTGATCACTTAAGTATTCAACCAAGAGGCGTAGTCAAAGTAAGCGTTCCTGTAGACATTGCACAAAACCAGCTACCTAAAATTTTACCGGCATTCTTAAAAAAATATCCCGAAATTCGTTTACAACTTATTGTAAGCAACCGTCGCGTTGATGTGATTAATGAAGGTATTGATGTAGCTCTACGTGTCAGATCTAAATTAGATGATGACCCTAGCCTAGTACTTAGACAGTTTGCGCTCATAGAACAAAGTTTATTCGCAAGCCAAGCTTACTTAAATGAGTTTGGTAATATTAAGTCACCTGATGAGTTAAGCGATCATCGTATTTTAAGCTTGTCCGAAGAGCATTTAGATCAACAATTTATTTTACATGGTCCAGATAGCCAACTGAAAAAAGTGAAAGTTAGCCCCACTGTAATGGGAACAAATCTTTATATGCTTGCCCAACTTGCAAGTCAGAATTGTGGTATTGCCTTATTGCCAGAAACAGCAGCTGAAGATTTTGTAAAATCGGGTCAGCTTGTACAAATCTTACCGGACTGGAAAGCAGCTCACGGTATATTCCACGCTGTTTATCCATCTCGTAGAGGACTACTTCCAGCAGTGCGTGTATTTATTGATTATCTTGTGGAACATCTCTCAGAGCATTAATAAATTAAGCTCCATAAAAAAGTTCGATGATATATCGAACTTTTTATTTTATAACGATTAAATTTTTGGATAATTTCCTACCCCTTCTGGCCAAGGTGTAAGTAGCTCAAAACCTGTATCTGTAACTGCAACCATATGTTCCCATTGAGCAGATAAAGAAAGATCTTGAGTAATGACGGTCCAACCATCATTTAATTCTTTAACTTGAGGTTTACCTGCATTCACCATAGGTTCAATTGTAAAGACCATACCTTTCTTTAGAACCAAACCTTGTCCACGTTGTCCATAATGCAGAATATTAGGCTGCTCATGGTAAACTTTACCAATGCCATGCCCACAATACTCTCGAACAATGCTATAACCCTCGCGATGAGCAACTGATTGAATAGCGTAACCAATATCACCTAAAGTAGCGCCAGGTTTAACTGCATGAATACCAGCAACCATTGCCTCATAAGTTGTTTCAACCAACTTTTTCGCATGTGGATTTACGTTTCCAACGTAGTACATACGGCTCGTATCGCCAAAGTAGCCATCTTTGATAATCGCTACATCAATATTAATAATATCGCCATCTTTTAAAACTTTATTTGGAGATGGAATACCATGACACACTACTTCATTGACTGAAGTACATATTGTTTTTGTGAAACCGTGATAACCAACATTGGCTGGTATGACCTTTAAAGTATTTACGATGTAATCATTGCAAATATTGTCTAAATACTCAGTTGTTACGCCTGGCTTAACGTACTTCCCTATCATTTCTAAAACTTGTGCAGCCAAACGCCCAGAAATTCTTAATTTTTCCAGATCTTGTTCTGTTTTAATTGTAACAGTAGAAGCTCTCATTCAATTTTATCCTCGTAGGCACTGTTTTGATCACACCTACAAAAATGTTAGTTAATTTATAGTATTTTAGAATGGATATATGATAGGCGCAAAGCTTTAAATGCCCAAATATTCAACATTCATAATAGTATTTTATATTTTTATTTTTACATAATTTTTTTAAAAAATCAGAGTTAAAAACTATTTTCTCTATTTCTTTCAAAGGTTTTTCAAATAGATAACTTAACCAGTTGATATTTTTCATATCTCTGACTGATTAAGAAAACTTGAAAAATCTCTTTTTCACATAAAATAGCGCTTGATCATGCTCTCTTTTACTCTAAAATTCTTTCTTTTTTGTTAAATTTAATTTATGCAACAACTTCGTACTGGAGATATTATTGCCTTAGGTTTTATGACCTTTGCCCTCTTTATTGGGGCAGGTAATATTATCTTTCCTCCCATTGTCGCACAGCAAGCTGGTGATCATGTATGGTTAGCGGCCATAGGCTTTTTGATTACTGCTGTTGGCTTACCCGTAATTACGATTATGGCACTCTCTCGCATGCAGGGTTCCATTGAAATCATTAGTTCACCTTTAGGCCGTATCGCAAGTCTGATTTTAACAGTAGTCTGTTATTTATCAGTTGGTCCTTTATTTGCTACACCACGAACTGCAACAGTTTCTTATGAAATTGGTTTTTCCTCTTATTTTGGAACATCAAGCAGTAGTCTTTTAATTTATAGCGCAATCTATTTTACATTTGTTACTTTAGTTTCGTTATACCCAAACAAGCTTTTAGATACAGTTGGACATGTTCTAGCACCTCTAAAAATTATCGCTTTAGCAATTTTAGGTATTGCAGCGGTTATGATTCCTGCGGGCTACGTTCCTGCTCCAATTAATCATTACGTTAACTCTCCTGTTTCGGAAGGTTTCGTAAATGGTTATCTTACTATGGACACTTTAGGTGCCTTAGTATTTGGTATCGTTATTATTCAAGCAATTTATTCGCGTGGTGTTACAGATAAAAAGCTAGTCACCAAATATGCAATTATTGCTAGCCTTATTTCAGGTGTTGGTCTTACTTTAGTGTACTTAAGCTTATTTAAATTAGGTTTAGGTAGTCACGAAGTTGCTCCAAATGCCGCAAATGGTGCTGTAATTCTGCATGCCTATGTTCAACATGCTTTTGGAAATATGGGTTCATTATTCCTAACTGGACTTATTTTCTTAGCGTGTATGGTAACTGCAATTGGTTTAACTTGTGCGTGTGGTGAATATTTTGCTCAACTCACCAAGTTACCTTATAAGCTTTTAGTATTTATCTTAGTTGGTTTCTCTTTCATTATTTCTAATCTTGGATTGACCAAACTCATTGCTGTATCAGTACCGGTTTTAAGTGCAATTTATCCACCAGCTATTGTGGTTATTATGCTCAGTTTCTTCTGGAAATTTTGGCATAAACCATCTTTTATTGTTGGTTCAGTAACAAGTATTGCTTTAATTTTCGGAATTATCGATGGGCTTAAGGTTGCTGGTTTTGGAGATAATCTTCCTACGTTCCTTCAACATTTACCATTAAATGAACAAAATTTAGCATGGTTGATCCCATCTCTAGTTGTTCTTGCGGTAACTACCCTTATCGACAAAGTTAAACATAAAAGCATTTAATCTGGTGTTTTTTTGAAATCGAGTTTTACCCAAACATGATTTTATATATTGAATAAAATGCTGCGTTTACCCAACCAGCATTTTATTTCCAACACTAGTATTTAATGACAATTCAACTATAGATATAATTAATTTTTGCTGTAATATTACATTAAAATAATTTTTAGCTTACTCAGGAAAGAAGAGCATAAATGAAAAGTAAATATTATCTAACATTAGCTGATGCAGAGTTTTTAATGGAAGAAGCTCAAAAATATGCAATCGAACACAACTTCAAAGTCAGTATAGCTATTGTTGATGAAACAAGCTCTTTATTACTCATGAAACGCCTAGATGGCGCCTCTCCTCTCAGTACACATATATGCCTAGAAAAGGCTAAATGCTCATCAATGAGTGGCCGTCCTTCAAAATTTTACGAAGAGCTTCTTCAAAATGGCCGTCTTGGTTTCTTAAGTCTACCAAGTGCTAAAGGTATGCTAGAAGGCGGAAAAGCGATTATTTATGAAGGCCAGATTTTAGGCGCAATTGGTGTTTCTGGTGTCCAATCTTTTGAAGATGCTGAAATTGCACAACACGCAATTGATGTCTTCTTAAAGAAACAAAGCAACTAAAGTAAATTGAGAGAAAAGAGAAATTATTACACTTTTCACCTAAAAATTTCTCTTTTCTAAAATATTAATTATTTTATACAAAAATATTTAATATTTACCTTTTTTATACCTTAACTATTTATAAATATAGAAGTTTTCATAAAACTGTTCAAAAATTTTTCAATTGACTATTGAATTAAGCTAAAAATACAAGTACAACATTAAACTTATTCTTGACTAAAACATTCGGTTTTAGCGCAACCACAAGGAGGGATGGAGATGTTATCATTACATTTCAACAAACAAGTCTTCATTAACACTCTGAACAGTAAAGATTCAGTTGTTTATGGAGTAACAACACTTGCTCTTATGCTGACTCTACTGTTTCAAGGTATGATTAAAGGGAATCTGAAACCCGAATACTTTATGTATGCCATGGTTGTTTCTTTTGTATTTTGTGTATGGGCCTTTGTCGACCACAAAATGCGAAAATTAGCTAAAAGACGACTTAGTCAACAGAAATAAGAATTCAAAAATGGATGAGCAATCATCCATTTTTTATTTATTTAAAAATAGAAAAATCGTTCCCATTACCAAAATAGCAGTTGCCAGCAGCTCAGTAATAATTAAAGCAATCATCATAAATGTCATCAGCCATGTCGGCAAATTAACCTGCCCTAACCTATGCGGTTGTTTAAACTGATTGGTCGTATCCTGCAAAAACCCATGAATGATATAAACTAAAATTGAGAAACTAAAAAACAGTATATTTGCCAATACACACCATACAGCAATATCCTCATTTAAAACCGTGAAATAGCTCAATACAGCTAGAATGAGCGTAGCTGCTGCATAAAGCAAACTGCTTCTATGTGCAATATCTACATAATAATGTGCACGGCTTAATTCAGAACGGCGAATTTGCCAATATTTCCATACCCCGGTTAACATTCCTATCCATAAAAAGACACCACTAAAAACAATAGCCAACTGTACTGCTTTCGATAAATCCATCATTTCCTTTATTCGTTTTATTAAAATTTGATGAGTTATATAACATAAATCTTGACTTTGTAGTCACAATTTAATCAAGTACCTTTTCAGAACTCATGTACATTAAGATAAATGATTAGCCAATTAACTTTAAATCTATGGATAAGACTTTTGAATCTTTTTGGATTACCTGTAAAGATGGTTATCAGCTTGCAGCTCAATTTTATCCTGCTCAAAAAAAGAAAACTGAATATTCTATTCTCATTTGTCCAGCAACAGGTATAACTAAAAACTTTTATCACTCTTTCGCCGCATGGTTAAGCCAACAAGGCTACGATGTATTGAGTTTTGACTTTCGTGGTATTGGCGAGTCCCTACATGGCGCTTTAAAACAAAGTACCGCAAGTATTACCGACTGGGGAACACTTGATATTCCTGCTGCAATTGATGCTTTATTAATAAAAACGAAAGCAGATCAAGTTATTCTTATTGGACACAGTGCTGGCGGACAACTACTAGGAGTCGTACCTAACTATAATAAAGTCGCAAAAGTGATAACGGTTGCAGGTTCAACAGGACATATTAAAGGCCTTAAAGGAAAAACCAAGGTTTTAGCGCCAGTTATGTTTAATCTTATTTTCCCTATTTCTAGTCTTGTTAAAGGTTATGGAGCTACTCAATTCATTGGTATGGGAGAAAACCTACCTAAAAAAGTTGCTCAACAATGGCGAGAGTTTTGTAGCCGTCCCGGATATGTGAAAAATGCCATAGGCAAGACGATTTTTCATGATTTTCATTCAGATATTCAATGTCCCATTACGGCTATTTGGGCCGATGATGATGAAATTGCAACTAAACGTAATGTACAAGAATTATTAAGTTTATATCCAAATGCAAATAAAAAAATGATTGAACTTAGCCCAAAAGATTTAGGCTATAAAGCAATTGGCCATATGCTGCTATTTAAAAAATCACATCAAAAACTTTGGTCTATTTTAGAACAAGAAATTAATCATTAAACCCTGCTTTTATTTTCACCTCTAAGTCAGTAATCCGGCTTAGAGGTTTTTTTGTATTAAAAACGAGCAGCTTTTTACTTAAATGCGTCGATATACATTTAAAGTTCTGCTAAGGTAATTCATCTGAAGCTGTTGTCAAAAAACAGGTATTATTTACTTGTTTAATGCAAACAGCTTCTTTTTTTCTGTTTTAGCTAAAGCCAAAGAAATTGTTCAAGGATAATTATGCTAGCACTAGAGCCTCAACATATTCATATGAATCAACATGCTGTTGATAAAACACATGCATTAAAGTGTCTAGTAGATATATTAGAAAAAGATGGGTTAGTTACGCCTGAATATATAACAGGACTCATCAATCGTGAACAACAAAGCGCGACTTATTTAGGCCAAGGCATTGCTATTCCCCACGGTACTCCTCAATCACGCGAATATATTTTAAAAACAGGTATTCGCTTAGCCCATTTCCCCGAAGGTGTGATCTGGGATGGAGAAAATAAAATTTATTTAGCTGTCGTTATTGCAGCAAAATCTGATGAACATTTGCAAGTTTTGCAAATTCTTACTCGTGCATTAATGCATGACGTCAGCGAACAAGTAAAAAATGCTTCTAAACCTGAGCAGATTATTGAATTACTACAAGCTCAGCCATTATCTTTAGCACTTCATGAAAATCTTATTCAAACCGAAATCGATGCACAAGATATCGAAGATTTACTTTGGGCCGCCTCTCAAACACTAAAAAAACATAATTTTGTAAAATGTGGTTTTCTAAGTTCACTTGATCCAGAACAAGCCATTCAACTGCAAGATCAAATCTGGTCCATTTCTAGCAATCATTTTGTTCAGCAACCAGCTATTAGCATTACTAAACCATCACAGGCTTTAGAACTAAATGGTAAAAAGCTGAACACCCTCGTTTGTATAGCAGCCAATGACCAACTCGATAACGAAAGATTTAATCGTTTAATTGATATTTTATTTAACCCTGAGCAAGTTGCCGAGCTAGATAAAACTCAAACTCCAAATGAAATTGCAAAAATTATTGGGGCTGAAGTTGTTCCGGACTGGCCTCAACGCTCAGTTGTACTGGCAAATGCTCACGGCTTACATGCCCGACCAGCTACACACCTTGTTAATCTTACAAAAACTTTCCAAGGTGATATTCAAGTTGCTGTAGACGATGGTAGTTTTGTTTCTGCTAAAAGTTTAACTCGTCTTTTAGCCTTAGGTTGTAAACGTGGTCAAACTCTACGTTTTATCGCTGAGCCAGAAACCGATGCCGTAGAGGCTTTAGATCAAGTTATTTTGGCAGTGCAGCAAGGCTTAGGTGAAGAAGTTGAAGCGCTACCTGTAACCAGTGAAACACCTGACCAGCTCCCTGCTCAAACGGCAATATCCAATGCTACAACATTGGGTAACAATACGGGCATTGCAGCATCAAGTGGCTTAGCCTTTGGACCTGTCCATGTGATTAAACCAAAGATTTATCAATATGAACGTATGGGTTCAGGCGTAAAAGTCGAGAAAGAAAATTTAGATATTGCCCTACATGCAGTAAAAAACAATATTCACCAAGTTATAGCCAAAGCTGATGCTTCTGAAATTAAACAAATCTTTCGAGCTCACCTAGAAATGCTTGATGATCCTGATTTAATTAATGGTGTATATCAAAAAATTTATCAAAATTTATCAGCACCGGCTGCGTGGCATGAGCATATTGAAGCTGCTGCTAAAGCACAGGAAGCACTACCAGATCGTTTACTCGCTGAACGCGCAACAGACCTACGTGACATTGGTGATAGAGTTTTAACCCAATTATGTGGTGAAATGGTTATTGAAGAGCCTAAAGAGCCTTATATTCTAATCATGCATGATGTGGGGCCAAGTGATGTCGCTCGTCTCAACAAAGATCGAGTCGCAGGTATTCTCACTGCTATAGGTGGTGCAAGTGCGCATAGTGCAATTGTGGCACGTGCCTTAGGCATCCCCGCTATTGTTGGTGCTGGTGAACAAGTCCTAGAAATTGATCCGAAAAGTACTTTACTTATTAATGGTGATACGGGAACTTTTGTTTTAAATCCAGATGCTGCGCAAATCGAACAAGCCAAGCAAGAGCGTGAGCAACAGCGTCAAATTCGTGAAGAAGCTGAACGTCATAGCCACGAGCCAGCAATTACCTTAGATCAACACCAAATCGAAATTGCAGCCAATTTGGGTAAAGTTCAGGCGACAGCACAAGCAGTAGAATGTGGTGCAGAAGCGATTGGTCTGCTTAGAACCGAACTTGTTTTCATGTCTCATAGCAGTGCACCTAATGAAATTGTCCAAGAAGCTGACTACCGAGTGGTATTAGATGCACTTGCTGGCCGCCCACTTGTTGTACGAACATTAGACGTAGGTGGTGACAAACCCTTACCTTATCTACCAATTGCTGAGGAAGAAAATCCATTCCTAGGGTTAAGAGGAATTCGTTTAACCTTAAGACGTCCTGAGCTTTTAAGGCAGCAATTAACTGCTTTATTGAAAGCATCAGATAATCGCCCACTACGAATTATGTTCCCAATGATTGGACGTGTTGAAGAATGGCGCGCTGCAAAAGCGATTCTTGATGAAGTAAGAGCTCAACATCCATGTGATAATTTACAAGTTGGCATTATGATTGAAGTTCCGTCTGCTGCTCTACTTGCGCCAATTCTTGCACAAGAAGTCGACTTTTTCAGTATCGGAACAAATGACCTAACTCAATATACTTTAGCGATTGACCGAGGCCATCCAATACTCTCAGCTGAAGCAGATGGGTTACACCCAAGTATTCTGAACTTGATTGATCAAACTGTTAAAGCTGCCCACAAACACGGCAAATGGGTAGGAATCTGTGGTGAGCTTGCAGCAGACCCGAAAGCTGTACCTATTCTCATGGGATTAGGCGTAGATGAACTGAGTATGTCTCCAAATAGCATTCCTTTAGTAAAAGCTCAAATCCGTACGCTGAGCTATAGTCATGCTCAAAAACTTGCGCAACAAGCTTTACTATGCGATAGCGCCCCTGCTGTACGCCAGCTCTCTGAACAAGACTTATAAGATTGGGAATAGTAATGGCTAAAATTTTAACAGTTACTTTAAACCCTGCAATTGATGTAACCATCCAACTAAATGAGTTACTAGTAGGAGAAGTGAACCGACAAGAGTCGGTAGAAATTCATGCGGCTGGTAAAGGCCTTAATGTGGCTCAAGTATTGAAAGACTTAGGTCACGATGTAATCGTAAGTGGTTTTTTAGGCGAGCATAATCGACAAATTTTCGATACACATTTTACCCAAGCTCAATTTCAATCCGAATTTATTTATATTGATGGAGAAACACGCCAAAATATAAAAATTGCTGAGCACTCTGGGCGGATGACCGATTTAAACGGCAAAGGTTTCTTTGTTTCTGAAACAGACAAACAAAGCCTATTTAATAAGATTGAAGCTCTGTTACCACAAGTTGAAGTGGTTGCAATAGCTGGTAGCCTACCCCAAGGTTTTAGTATTGATGAGTTACAACAACTTATTCAACTAATCAAAAAGCAGAATAAAAAAGTTGCATTAGATACCAGCGGTAAAGCTTTGGTTGCCGCAATTGCATGTCAACCTTGGATGATCAAACCTAATACTGATGAGCTCTTAGAAAGTTATCAACGCCCTGCAACAAGCTACGCTGAACAAAGAAACCTTTTTGACAGCTTAACCGATATTGAGCATGTGGTTATCTCAATGGGTGAAGATGGCGTAAATTGGTTACACGCCACTCACCCCTTACATGCTCAAGCACCAAAAGTTATTGTAACAAGTACAGTAGGCGCTGGTGATTCACTCTTAGCCGGCATGATCCATGGACTTGTTAACCAACTGCCTCCTGAAGAAACCTTAAAAACTGCGACAGCCATTGCAAGCCATGCTGTAACACAAATTGGTTTTCGAATCCCTACTCCTGAGATTCTAGACCAACTAAAAGCACAAACTATTATCAATTCATTGAGTGAATCTGATGCAAACTGCTAAACATTTATTATTTGTCACTAATAGTCCGCAACAGCAAGTCAATGCTTTAATCTTGGCTCGTAAACTTGCTTTAGTCGCAACTCAACACGGCTATAAACACAGTGTCATTTCACTCGATGAGTTTGAATCAAGCGATCATTTTGATCATGTCATTATTATTGGACAACAACCTAAAAATCTAAATATTTTTGGGCAAAACGCTTTAACTTTAGTTTCTATTGAAGATATTAAAGATGATGCAGACAAAGCGCTTTTAACGGCACTTGAACACTCAAAACCAGCCAATGAGTGGGATCAAAAACCTAAGCAAGCTTCAAATACAGCAACTCATTTTGTTGCGATTACTGCTTGCCCAACTGGTGTTGCCCATACATTTATGGCAGCTGAAGCTTTACAGCAAGGCGCAGAGAGACTTGGATACCAAATTGATGTAGAAACTCAGGGTTCTGTGGGTGCAAAGAATATTTTATCTGCTGAATCGATTGCAGACGCCGATATTGTTATTCTTGCCACTGACATTGAAGTCAACACAGACCGTTTTGTAGGTAAACGTGTTTATCGATGCAGTACTGGCTTTGCCTTAAAACAAACTGATAAGGCCTTTGCCGAAGCAATTGCGAATGCACAAGTTTTAGAACAAGGTAAACAACAAGCTACAACGGAAAATAAAGATAAAACTGAAAAAGTTGGTGTGTATAAACACCTATTAACTGGTGTTTCTTATATGCTGCCTATGGTTGTTGCAGGTGGTTTATTAATTGCTCTTTCTTTATGTTTTGGCCTGAATGCAGCTGAACAAGCTGGCAGCCTACCAGCCATATTAAAACAGATTGGTGCAGCAGCATTTACACTGATGGTACCCATGCTATCGGGTTATATCGCATATTCCATTGCAGACCGCCCTGGACTGGCGCCCGGTTTAATCGGGGGTTTATTAGCAGCACAACTACAAGCGGGCTTTTTAGGCGGTATTGTTTCTGGTTTCCTTGCAGGTTATATCGCGTTATTTATTGCTAAAAAAGTTAAGCTTCCAACTAGCTTAGAGTCTCTTAAACCTATTTTAATTATTCCATTATTAGGAACGTTATTTGTTGGACTCATTATGTTCTATGTGGTTGGTCAACCTGTAGCGCATATTTTTGAGTTAATGAAAGATTTCCTCAACAACATGGGCACGACAAATGCCGTATTAATGGGAATTATTCTGGCAAGTATGATGTGTATTGATTTAGGGGGACCAATCAACAAAGCAGCTTATGCTTTTACAGTTGGTTTACTTACAACCAATACCTATATGCCAATGGCTGCAACGATGGCAGGTGGAATGGTACCTGCAATTGGGATGGCAATTGCGACCTTCCTTGCTAGAAATAAATTTAGTACAGGTGAGAAAGATGCTGGTAAAGCTGCTTTCGTGCTTGGTTTATGTTTTATTTCAGAAGGAGCAATTCCATTCGCGGCAAAAGATCCAATGCGTGTTATTCCAACCTGTATTCTAGGTGGTGCAGTAACTGGTGCATTAGTTGCCTTATTTCACTGCGAACTTGTTACTCCACACGGCGGCGTATTTGTACTCCTGATTCCAAATGCAATCAATCATGCGTGGCTATACCTAGCAGCAATTGCAGCAGGAAGCATCGTAACAGGTGTAAGCTATGCCATCCTTAAAAAGAATCAAGAAGAAAAGCTAATAACAAATACATAATCTTAAAAAAAGGGAGAATGCTGATTCTCCCTTTTTTTTATTAAATAATTTTATTGATTAATTTGAACCGCACGCGCCATAACTTGTTCAGGAAGATCTTGGGCTAATACCACTGCAAGAGTTGGTTTTTGGTTAGTCTCATCTTTTAAGTTTTGAGCTTCGAGAACTCTATTTACATATTTAAGTTATAATTTAAAAGAATCATTCTATTGAAGGTAAATATTTAAAAATCAATAACATAAAAACAAATATTTAATAAAATTTATAGATTATTCATCAATCATGTTAAATGTATGGTAAATTTTTATCATTTCAAACCAAATCAAGCTATTGATTAAATTAAACATTTCTTTATTAAATGGATTGATTTTTTATCGTTATGACTTTATAGACAAAAAATTTTTATAGAAATGTCACGTTCAAAACAAGTTTTTTTTTCTAGGATTCTCATGCAAACAGATATCGTTCATTTTACGAACAAGCGAGCAGCCAAGTTCAAATAAACGGTAAGAAAAAAGTTTTATCAGAATAGGAAAATTTATAGTTTGTCCTTGTTAATTCAAACAATATAAATTTTGCTCAAGACTTAAAGTCCTGATATAACTTGCTTAGTGAAACTATATTTTTCAACTATTAAGATTAGTTTCATAAAAATGCGATCCACCAAGGTATGGGGAAAAGTCAATGACAAAGAAGTATGCGCGTTTTTTACCTACAACAGAATCTTTCACTCTTGAAGATTTTCCATATTATTGGATTACTCAGGTCCATGCTCAATATGTTCAAAATATTGATAATGCCCTTAAAAAATATGGCCTCGATAATTCTCGTAGACGTATTATGCTTGCACTCAGTAGCAAACCTCATGCTAGCGTATCTGAGCTATCTGACATGGTTATTTCAAAGATGTCCACGACAACTAAAATTGTTTATCGCTTAAAAGATGAAGGTTTAGTTGAAACATATTCTTGCCAAACAGATGGTCGAATTACACGTGTATATCTTACTGAACGTGGTATTGAAATGATCAGTAAAATTAATGATCTTACGAGTGTGGTACTTGAACAATCATTTGAAGGTATTACCCCTCTACAGTTAGAAAAAATGATGGAAAGCTTAAAAATGCTTTTAAAAAATCTATCGCGTTAGTTATTTTTTCATAATTTGCAAAATTTATTAGATTTAAAGCTCTCTCAGGAGGGCTTTTTTTAAACGTGATAATTATGATAAAGAACATGGATTTCATAAAGTAATCAATTAAACATTCTGCTTGTTGACTTGTTCTTTCAACTCCAGTAGAAACTCTTTTTTATTCTCTACATTGTAATGATAGGAAAAATGGCTAAAAGAAAATATAAAAGTGATAAGTTTCAGGTACGTCGTATTAATCGCCAATGGTGGGTACTTGAAAAGGACTTGGAAACTAACTGCTATGCTAAGCATGAACAAGTAGCTACAAAAACATTAGCTAATAATTATGCTGATGATTATATAGAGCAATACTATATGAATCTCTATATTCAACAACAGTTGAAAAAACCAGAAGCCGTATAAATAAAAAAGCCATTATGGCTTTTTTTATTTATAATTTAACAAGTTAATAACGAGTGAGATAATAAAATTTTGGCATAAAAAAAACCTACATCTTGGGGAAAATGTAGGCTATAAAATGCACAAAAAGGAATTATATATCCTTTTTGACAAAAAGAATTCTACGATATCATAAGACCTTATTTTATATTACTTTTGTAAAGTTAATAGTGCTTATTGTATTAATACTTAATAACTTAAGCTGATTCTTTATATAAATTTTTTAAAAGAAAATATTCAAAGTAATTCATTTTTTTCTTATTTAAATATTTTATTTGATATAAATTTCTCAGTTAAGCCTTCTATTACAGCCATATAAACACCTGTTTTAACAAGTTTTTTACAAAAATAAGCATAATTTTTTAAAGTTAAAACTCTATTTTTTATAATTTTCATAAAATTAAAAGTTAATAAATAACATATGCATACATGAGTAATAACAGTTCAAATTTAGAAAAACATTTATTCAAGTCTAAAAAAACATCAAATATTCAGTTTTTATAGCTTTTGTGGGGACGACACAACTATTACAATACAGTTTATAAATAGTTTAACTCTTCAGCAGTTTTAGGCATGTTATGACTTCAATGTCGAACACTACCCAAAAGCACTTTATTGTTGAGCAGTTTCCTCTACCGACTTGGGTCAGTGATGAAAAGGGCTTAATTTTATACTGCAATACGGAGTGTACAAAGTACTGGCGCGATACTTCTCCTCCATTGTTTCAGCAATGGTTAGATTTCGTGTACCCTGCCGATTTAGAAGAAGTTAAAAATAAATGGTTAGATGCTATACGGCTCCAATCAAGAGTTGAGTTTAAATGCCGTCTTTTGCATAAGAGTCACCACTATCGATGGTGTAAACTTTCTATTCAATTGTCGAAATACCATGAATCTTCTCAGGAAAATGAATGGTTTGTTAGTTTCCTAGATATTGACCAAGATATTCAAGAACAACAAAGCTTACGCAAAGATATCGATATACAGAACCAAATGCTCGATATTAGTGTGGATTGTATTAAAGTTTTAAATACTGATGGTACAGTATCTCATATGAATAAATCAGGATGCCTTGCTCTAGGTGTACCTGTAAATGAAAAAAAATTTGGCATGCGATGGTTAGACCTTTTACCATCTCATATTCGTAAGCGTGGAAGAGTTGCTTTAAAAAAAGCCTTAGAAGGTAAAGTAGCTCGATTCGCTGGCATGAGTTGTTTACCTCATCAAGATCCTGAATATTGGGATAACATGCTTACCCCAATCCAGCATACAAATGGCGAAATTATTCAAATATTGTGTGTTTCCCGGAATGTCACTCAACAATATCTTACTGAAAACCGATTAAGAGATATTAGTGAAAGAGATGAACTTACTGGATTATTTAATAGACGCTCGTTTAAGCTTCAACTAAAACGTACTCTAGCCTACTCAAGGGAAACGCAAACAAGTGTAGGACTACTTTTAATTGATTTAGATCATTTCAAACACATTAATGACACCATAGGCCATAGTGCTGGTGATCACTTATTAAAAATACTATCCAAACGTTTTAATCAATGTGTAGACCATGAACGATGTTCTGTCGCTAGATTAGGTGGCGATGAGTTTGCAGTTATTGTCAGCCATCTAAAAAATGAAAATGATGTGCGCGAGCTTGCTGAAGTATTGCTTCAGCAACTTAATCAACCTATTACGTATGCCGGGAATGTACTCAACGGCGGGATGAGTATTGGCTGTGCCATTTATCCTCAAGATGCTGTTGATCAATCAAGTTTATTAAGCTGTGCAGACATGGCACTGCATGACTTAAAAGCTCGAGGTCGTGGCGGTATACGTATGTATAACCCAAGTATGATGCAATTAACCGAGGCAATCGCATCTCAACTTAACATTGCCCGGCAGCTTATTCGTCACCATACTATCCAACCTTATTATCAACCTAAAGTTGATTTAAAAACACATACTGTCGTGGGCTTTGAAGCATTACTCCGTTGGCACACGACGTCGGCTCAGACAGGTTTACCTTCTCAGATTGCTGAAGCTTTCAAAGATTACGATTTAGCAAGTAAAATTGGTGAAATCATGCAGCATCAAGTTTTGCATGATATGGCTAAATGGATAAAATTAGGTTTTCAGCCCCTTCCAGTATCTCTAAATGCTGCACCAGTTGAGTTTTTAAGAGATAATTATGCAGAACGGCTATTAAAAAAAATTAATCATCTTGAAATTCCTACACATTTAATTGAAGTAGAAGTTACTGAGCATATGCTTGGGGACCGTGGTTCGGAATATGTTATTCGCGCACTCAATAAACTAAAACAACATGGTGTACGCATTGCTTTAGATGATTTCGGAACAGGATTCTCTTCTCTAACACATATAAGAGATTACCCAATTGACTGTCTAAAAGTCGACTGTAGCTTTATACAAAAGATGCAAAATGACCCATCAATTTATGCAATTGTTCAAGCCATTGGCTTACTTGCTCCAAATCTCTCACTTGGTCTAATTGCAGAAGGCATTGAAACACCAGAACAAGAAGAATTACTTCTTCAATTTGGCTATAACATTGGACAAGGCTTTTTATTCGAACAAGCTATCGATGCCAATCAGGTTGTATCTATTCTCAAACAAGGTCAGGCTTACTTAGAAAGCCATTATTCAATGAGTTAATCTCTACCTTTAAAAAGTAGTCGCTCACTTTGCACACTAAAAACACACAATAGAAATCATAAAATTGGCGATAATATAAACATAACGATAACAAGCTTAGGTTCTTCAACAATAAATATTGTCATAAGACAATAAGGAGCAATATATGAGTTATCACCATATTTTAGTTCCAGTCGATGGTTCTCCTACTTCACTTATTGCGGTTAACCATGCTGCAAGCCTTGCTAAAGCGTTTAACAGTAAAGTCACTTTAGTATATGCGCTTACTATTGATCCTTTTATTTCAGTTGAAATCATCGATAGTACAGAAATTGCGCAAGATTACTTTAATAAAGCGAGAGCTTCGATTCAGGGCATCTTAGATCAAGCTAAAGAACAATTTAATCAACACGGAATTTCTGTTGAAACAAAGATTGTTGAGGGTCAAACAATTCACACAGAAATTATTAAAGCAGCAACTGAACTAAAAGCTGATTTATTAGTAATCGGTTCTCATGGGCGAAAAGGTTTTAAAAAGTTTTTCTTAGGAAGTGTAACGCAAGCACTCTTAGGAGAAATTCATGTGCCAGTATTGGTCGTAACTGAATAAATACATCTAAAGTTGTGTAAAAACCCAGCGATAGCGCTGGGTTTTTTGCGTAGATTACTTTCCGTTATACGTAAATTTAATGAGAGAACCTGGATTCTCTAAATTATTTGTTACCGAACCATCATCTTTTTGCACATTCCCAGCCGTATCTGTCAGTACATATAGAACATTACCCTCCGGACTTGCAATCACATCACGATAACGGTTATTGCTTTTAAACATCGGGACAGCATCATCTAAAGTCACACTATACGTCGGGTCTAGCTTAATACGGAAAATTACCCCACGTTTTAAAGATGGTACCAATAATGTATTTTCCCATCCTGGAATCGCTTTTTTGCCTCCCGTATATACATATGCCGATGACGGCGCAACTGTTGGCCAACAAACATAAGTCATATCACCACAAGTTGGATCATTGTAGTTATAGGTATCTTGAACGGTATACAACGTTTTCAAAGGGGCTACAAAGTTTTTACCAATCCATTCGGATTCTTTAGTCACCGGAACCCCTTCAGCTACTTTTATTCCGTTTTGTCCCAAATCCTTAACTTGTGATTTATTGGTTGCAGCCGAATAGTTAGCATAAGCATAACCACTATCATCTTTATAACCCGCTACATTTGGCCAACCATAGTTCCCACCTTTTAAAATGAGATTAATTTCATCATCAGAATTTGGTCCTTGCTCAGATTGTAAAAGCTTTCCGTTTGGAGCAAACGCTAAACCTTGTGGGTTACGGTGCCCTAAAGTGTAGATATGACTCACTACTCCGTTAAAGCTTGGGTTGTCTTTAGGGATACTTCCATCCAGATTTAAGCGTAATACTTTACCCATATATGTATGGTAGTCTTTACTATTGAGCTCTTGCTGAGTTGGAGTGTGCTGTGCCTGATTCGGTAAGAACAAATAAGCTAGCTGATTACGGCCTTGGTCACCAATTGTATAATAGATTTTTTGGTCTGGACCAATGACGAGACGACCAGACTGATGGTCTTTCGATGATGGCAAGCCAGCAATCAAATCAACAGGTTTTTCAAATGTATCTGTTGTTTTGTTATAGGTATATCTACGGATAATCGTTTGGTTAGGTAGTTCTTTATCTGTAGATTTTGGATTTTTAAAAGTGCCCGAAACATAGATATAAGGGTTATGTTTAAAGTCAGGATGAAAAGCAAAACCTAATAAACCATTTTGACCATCAGCATCATTCACAATTTCAGGAACCTGAAAAACGGTTTTTGCGCTACCAGACTCAGGATTTAATCTCAAAATTTTACCAGTCGCACGCTCGGTTAACCAAATCTGATTGTCTGGTCCCCATAACAAAGCATGAGGTTTATTCAAGTTAGACAGAATAACTTTTTTATCAAAATTTTGTGTTTTTGCTTTAGCAAATTGTGCTGGGGTAAGAGGAATATCCGCAAATGCCGTATTAAAGGTAAATAGTTGTGCAGCACCTAAAAGAGTGATCTTCGCTAATAAATGTTTATTCATAATTCCACCTTATAAATTTTTTAAAGAGTTAACTCACACTAAAAACGTTTGATTTGTATGCGTTCTCTATATCTTTTGTATTATGATGAATAGCATATTTATTAAAATCCAAATTTCTGAAAGGCTCTGTTGCATAAAAGTAGCTATTCAAAACGAATAAATATCTTAGAAATACCCTATGGTTCCCCCCTACCAATAATTCATTTATTTTTTAAAACGATTAATCCGAAGAAAATCTTTGTTAAAGTAATTGAAAAGTAAAAATTAATACTGAAACAAACAATTCAAACTATAAAAATATACATAACACAAAGCCAAAAGTTCCAAGCTAGGACTAAAGCATTAAAGCAGAAATCAGGTTTAGTTATGTGTGCAAATTTTAAACCCCTTAAAAAAGCTCATGCTCATCAATTAGGCTTATTTGAACCTACTTTTGACTATAACTCGGATGTCTATCCAAGCGATGACTGTCCAATGATCTTATCTCAACAAAATGAATGGGAATGGAGAAAAGTTAAATTTGGTATGCTACCTCCATATGCAAAAGAAATAACTTTTAAATACGCAACTTATAATGCGAGGACTGAAACGGTTGAACAAAAACGTTCCTTTAAGCATGCGTGGTCACACGATCAATTCGCACTTATACCTGTTGAAGCTATTTATGAACCTAAATATATCAATGGAAAAGCTCATTGGTATGGTATATTCCGTCAAGATGGAAAGCCA
Organism: Acinetobacter sp. 1424608; assembly: GCF_000588255.1. NCBI lineage: Bacteria > Pseudomonadati > Pseudomonadota > Gammaproteobacteria > Moraxellales > Moraxellaceae > Acinetobacter > Acinetobacter sp. 1424608. The sequence continues at coordinate 356,010 of NZ_JFXL01000001.1, read as the reverse complement.
TTTACACTTGCAGCAATTTATGAAGAAACCATAATTGATGAGCAGAAAGTTAGAACAATGTCATTATTAACAATCAATGCAGATCGACATTCTTTTATGAAACAGTTCCATAAACCAGATGATGAAAAACGTTCAATTATTGTGATACCTGAAGATCTTAGAAATGATTGGTTAAATTGCAAGCATGATGAAGCCTCTGACTTTTTCCTAGATATGCCATTAAATGAATTTACGTCTTTGCCTAAAGCTGAGATGAACAAATCATAAAATAGTTAGATGCCTGATAAGTGAAAGTAGCAAGCTTGAATGGCTCCGCCTAATAACTTATGTTATCCTTCGCACCTCTTTAAAACTTCAAATTTTCATTATCCATGACACTTACGCCACCTTAAGTTTATTTACCCTTCTCTTTTGTAAATAACTCATCACTGTCTAGTGATGTGGTGTAGTCGCTTGTGTGTTGGTATATCACATCACTAGCCTTTCTAAAATTTAAAATTCTAGGCTATTTCCATGTTAACGAATCTTCGAGAACAATGGTTCTCTAATGTCCGTGCAGATATTCTTTCTGGGCTTGTTGTTGGTCTGGCTTTAATTCCAGAGGCGATTGCCTTTTCAATTATTGCAGGTGTAGATCCCCAAATTGGTTTATATGCATCTTTTTGTATTGCGGTTATTATTTCTTTTGTAGGTGGCCGCCCTGCCATGATTTCGGCAGCAACAGGTGCTATGGCCTTAGTCATGACGACCCTAGTGAAAGAACATGGTCTTCAGTATTTATTCGCAGCTACTATTTTGACGGGTGTTATACAAATTATAGCGGGATATCTTAAGCTTGCTAAACTCATGCGTTTTGTCTCTAAATCGGTTGTAATTGGTTTTGTAAATGCTCTCGCCATACTCATTTTTATGGCTCAACTACCAGAGTTAATCAATGTAAGTTGGTACGTCTATCTATTAGTCGCTATTGGTTTAGCAATTATTTATCTATTTCCCTATGTACCAAAGCTTGGAAAATTTTTTCCATCTCCCCTTATATGTATTGTTATAGTCACATTACTTACCCTCTTTTTAGGCATTGATGTGCGAACAGTTGGCGATATGGGAGCACTACCAAATACACTACCTATTTTTTTAATTCCAAATATTCCTCTTAATCTAGATACCCTTCTTATCATTCTTCCTTATTCATTAGCGTTAGCTGCAGTTGGCTTACTTGAGTCGATGATGACAGCCACAATTGTTGATGAAATGACGGATAGCCCGAGTAATAAATTTAAGGAATGTAAAGGTCAAGGTATTGCCAATATTGCCTCGGGTTTTATGGGTGGGATGGCTGGATGTGCAATGATTGGACAATCAATGATTAATGTTAAATCAGGTGGCCGTACACGCTTATCTACTTTATGTGCAGGTATATTCTTGCTGATTTTAGTCGTATTTTTAAGTGATTGGTTGAAAGTTATTCCTATGGCTGCACTTGTTGCTGTCATGATTATGGTATCAATCAGTACTTTTGAGTGGAGTTCACTTACGCAATTTAAAACTCATCCTAAAAGTAGCAATATCGTCATGATTGCAACCGTTGTAGTAGTTGTAGCTACTCATAACCTAGCACTAGGCGTATTGACGGGTGTATTACTTTCCGCGCTTTTCTTAGCGAATAAACTTGAAAATGATGTACACGTGATAACCTCATTAGAAGGCAACTATCGTTTATATGATTTAAGAGGACAAATCTTTTTTAGTTCTTCAGATAAATTCATGCAAAGCTTTAACTTTAAAGAAGAAGTAAAAGAAGTCATTATTGATCTGACTCATTCACGTATTTGGGATATCACTTCGGTTGCAATGCTTGATTCAGCAGTGGAAAGGTTTCAAAAGAATGGCATACAAGTTACTGTACGTGGTTTAAACGAAGCCAATTCAGTCATGATTGACAAGTATGGTACACATGCAAAAATTTAAAAAAGGTCCTGCGGGACCTTTTCAATCATAGAGAATTATATTTTTAAGGAGATTTATATAATAAACGGTTTGGGCTACCAGATGGATTTTTCACCACATCACTAGTCGCTTGATTTAGCAGATTGGATGTTATCGTTTGAGGTGTAGCTGTAGGTGTACTTTGAAGAAGTTCAGCAACTACTCCAGCAACATGTGGAGTTGCCATGGAAGTGCCATTTAATACTTTAGTGGCCGTATTACTCCCAATCCAAGAAGAGTTAATTTGACTTCCGGGCGCAAAAATATCAACACAGCTTCCGTAGTTAGAATAGCTTGCTCGAGTATCAGTATTGTCAGTTGCAGCAACTGTAATTGCATTACTTGTTCTCGCCGGAGAAGAAGTACATGCATCTGTATTTGAGTTACCAGCAGCTACGACCATTACATAGCCATTATTATATAAGTTTTCTACTGCACTATCTAAAGAAGAGCTTGCCGCCCCACCTAAGGACATGTTTACAACAGCTGGTTTACTTCCATTTTTCAAAATCCAATCTAAACCAGCAATAACATTACTCGAAGCACCGGAACCATCACATCCTAAAATCCGAACAAGGACAAGTTTTACATTCTTGGCAACACCATAAGTGGTACCGCCTACCGTTCCAGCAACATGTGTGCCGTGCCCATTACAATCAGTCGTACCATTACCATCAGATATTGCTGTATATCCACTTAATACGCGACCTGAAAATTCTTGATGAGTAGATAATATACCAGTATCAACAATATAAGCTGTTGTCCCGTTACCAGTTTGCGAATAAGAATATGTTGAATTTAATGGTAAAGCTTTCTGATCAATACGATCTAGTCCCCAATCAGGATTAGTTTGTGTCGTTGCATCAATATTCACTACAGTATCATTTTCTACAGAAAGAACTTGAGGGTTCTTTTTCATCGCTTCAATGAACGCTGTTCCTGCGGTATCAGGTAAATAAATTGCAAAACCTTTAAGAGCACTGTCGTAGCTTTGTAAAATTCTGCCACCATGCTGTTTTGCAATATTCTGTGCAAAATCTTTTGCAGGCCCAATATCCTTATTCAAAATGACAATATATTGATTTTTAATAATTCCTTTTGCTTGAGAAGAATCTATTGCAGAATTTAAAAGATTAGGTGCCGCATAAGCTAAATGAGTCGCAGCCATTGAAAGAAAAACAGCAGAAACCTTGCGAATCTTCATGTGTATCTCCATATATTATATTTCAGGTATTTTTATGATAAATAATAAATTTTTTATTTCAGGATTAAATTCAAGATGGAAATCTTAAAGATTTTTATCTGTTTTTAAACCTAAATCATATTTTCATAATTTTTTATTCCACACAATATGCTTCAACTTTTTCAATAAAAATTGTGATAGAAATCTAATTTAAATTTATATATTTATTTTTTTTATAGTGAGATGTATTTTATTATTTTGGAGAAATAAAATAAAAAAATATAATCATAATGAGCAATACTATAGTTGCTAGTGATAAGTAAGTTCCAACAGTATTAAAACTTTTCAAAAACTTCAAAACATCCATAACAATATGATAATTAATAAATTAGTAAAATTATTTCAAAATTTATCAATTTATGCAACTCCAAGTAATTTACAATTTTTTTAACTATAAGTCATACGTATAATAAATGTATAGATATTTTATTTACTCCAATTACCATTTAAACTATCTAACTTTAATAATTTTATTTAAATAAATTAATTTTATGAAAAAATCTTTTAATAAAAAATACCCTCATATCTAAAATATGAGGGTATTAAAATAAACAACTTTACAGACGCAGTATATGCATAAGTAAATATACACCTTTAAAGATATATTTACAATGCTTCTTTAAAATTTTCATTTAATTCGATCTGATCCTTCCTACTAACTGCTGCTTTAGTAGGCTAAATATTTTTTAGCAAAGGATGATGCAAAATAAAAAAGTCCGTATCTTGGGAAGCTACGGACTATAAAACTCATCTAAGCAACAGCTAAACAGTTTGTCGATTAGAGAGAAAACACTATCCTTTTAATCTAATTGAGTTATTAATTTAGGTCAACTTGAAATCAAACATAGTGATAAAAAGCCACTTAAATGTGATCTATTCTACATTTTCACTTAAACATAACCAAAAATGAATATATTTATTTCAAATTTAATAAAACATATTATTTGATGCAGCATCACTTAGCAAAAACAATCTACTGATTTAAATAACAAAATATAATTAACCTGTTCTTATAAAGTTCAGCGCCTACATCCATGTCTATTTAAATATATATTTAAAATAGTAGTCTAAAATTGAATAATGATTAACTTCAGAAATAGTCTCGAAAGAAACTAACTCATGACCAGTACTACATCTGTGCTCAAAATAATTTTGGCTTTGCCACTGCAATTCACTTAGCTCCAAATCTCCACACAAAATCCTACAAGGTATATCAGTCTGCTGTTTCTGATAAATAGGGCTATATTTCAAAATATCCTCTTCTGATAAGTTTAATGCATGATTTAAATGAGTCTCCTTTATAGGAGATAAATCATAAATACCACTTAATAAAGCCAATTCTGATAATAAAGGATGGTTTAAACATACAGCTCCAAGATGTGCACCTGCTGAATGCCCCACTAATAGAACTTCATTCGTTTTCCAATTTTGTTTAGCAATAAAATCTAGAGCTTTCTGAATTTGCATAACCATTTCTGAAATATGACTTTGAGGAGCCAAGTCATATTCTAAAAGTACACACTGAGCTCCTTTTGCTAATATATATGGCGCTATAAAAGCAAAATCCGATTTATCACACCACTGCCAATAGCCTCCATGAATAAAAATCACGGTTTTATTGGTGTGTTCACAAGGAAAAAGATCCATCGTTGATCGGTTCTGTGAACCGTACTTTATATCTTTTATATGGTGATAGGTCTGATAACTCAGCAAGCTTCTATACTGAAAGCTTGCTAGTATTTTCCCCTCATTTGCTACCGTTGTAGCATTATCGTATTTTCTCATATAGCGATCACTTCAACGTTTCTTCACCAGAATTGAGATTTAGCTTTACAGTTGAACGTTTTAAGTAGAAGCAAAATATCAGAACAAGAACTAAAGGCACGCCAAACTGTAAAGTGGATTTAAACTCATTGGTAAACCAGGTAGTTACTGTAATACTTAAAATCGCAATAAACCCAAACAACGAGATAAATCGACTAGCGGGAATTTTAAATTTTAGCTCGATGTTTTGCTGTGTCATGTGTTTTCTAAAAAACATATGTGTCACAAAGATACTGCCCCAAGTGAACAATGCACCAAACATCGATAGCGCAATCATAATTGGAAACGCAGAAGCCGGATTAATCGTATAAACAATACTAGCAATACCAATCCCTACCGCAGATAGCAACAGCGCATTTACCGGCACACCATTACTACTGATTCGGCCAAAAACTTTTGGAGCATCACCTGCACGTGACAAACTAAACAACATACGGGTTGAAATATAAAGCATGCTATTCATCGCAGATAAGGCAGCTACAATTACAATAAAATTTAAAATACTATCTGCATATGGGATACCAACAATCTTCATGACCATAACAAAAGGACTAGTTGCATCTGCTCCAATCAAAACAGTCCACGGCACCAAAGTAACGATTAGAAATAAGGATAATAAGTAAAATAAAATGAGTCGTAGCGCTGTGCTTTTAAATGCCTTTTTTACTGCTTTTTCAGGGTCTTTAGCTTCACCAGCTGCGACAGCAATCATTTCTATACTTAAGTAACTAAATATAGAAATAATGACTCCGATCCATACTCCACTAAAGCCATTTGGAAAAAAGCCCCCATGACCTCTCAAATTAGTAACTACTTGATTCATTCCCTGATTACTTTGCGTCAATATACCAATAGATAAAAGAATAAATACGATAATGGCAAAAACTTTAATTGTGGAAAACCAGTACTCGACTAACCCGAAGGCTTTTACACTATAGGCATTTACAACAAGTAAGGTCAGTGAAAAAAATCCAATCCAGACCCAAGAGCCTACATTCGGAAACCAGAGCTTCATATAATCAGCAACGGCGGTAATTTCGGTACCTACAGCCAACACAATACAAGCCCAGTAACAATAGCGGACTAAGAAGCCAGCTAGTGGAGACATATAATGTTCTGCATATGCACCAAATGAGCCCGAAGTAGGATGCTGCACTGTCATTACAGCAAAAAAAGCCATAAGTGCAAATGCAATTAAACCACCAATGGCATAGCTAACTATCACGGCGGGACCTGCAAAACTAATTGCAAATTTGCTTCCCATAAATAAACCGGTTCCAATTGCTCCACCAATCGCAATCATCCCCATCTGTTTTGCAGATAACTTTTTATGCAGTCCAGCTTCTCTATTTTGTATTTCATCAAAACTACTCATAGGCCCTCCTAGCCATTTGTTTTATTTTGATTCCTTAAATCAGGTCACTTCACCGCGAACTAAATAACGCTTGTTTTTCCACTCACTATTCAGCATGGTTTCTTTTAAATGCTGTACTGCATTCCAGATATCTTCAAAGCCCAGATACAAAGGTGTAATACCGAATCTTAAGACAGCAGGTTCACGATAATCACCAATCACGCCACGTGCGATAAGCGCCTGAATGATTTCATAACCAAACTCATGGCGATAACTGACATGACTACCACGATATTTATGATCTAAAGGAGTAATTAACTCAAATCCAAATTCAGAACATTCTTGCTGTACCAGCTGAATGAATAAATCAGTTAATTTCAGCGATTTTTCCCGGATTTTTTGCATATCAGCATGCAGGAAAATATCTACTCCGCACTCAATCAGACTCATAGAAATAATTGGCTGAGTCCCACATAGATAGCGACGAATACTATTCGCTGGTTCATAATGCTGGGCCATATCAAACGGCTTTTTATGACTCCACCAACCAGATAATGGTTGCCAAAACTGATCACGGTGTTTTTCATTGACCCATAACAATGCTGGAGAACCAGGTCCACCATTTAAATATTTATACGTACAACCAATCGCGAAATCACTATCAGCTTGATTAAGATGCATAGGCACAGCACCAACTGAGTGACATAAATCCCAAATAACTAGAGCATCTTGAGAGTGAATCTGTTTATTAATAGATGCCATATCGTAGAAATACCCAGTACGATAATTCACATGAGAAAGAACTACTACAGCAACATCTTTTTCTAGAACTCGAGCTAAGTCTTCTACTCCATCAATCAATTCAACTTGATAGCCCTTTTGAATTAAATCAATAAAACCTTCAATAATATAAATATCTGTTGGGAAAGCATCCTTTTCCGCCACAATTATTTTATGTTCTGGTAATTTTTCAGCCTGAATTTTTACCGCTGCTGATAAAACTTTAAATAAGTTCAATGTAGTTGAATCTGAAATAACAACTTCACCCTGTTCTGCACCAATCAATGTGGCTACCTTATCGCCCAGTCTAGTAGGTAGCCCCCACCAATCAGCCTTATTCCAACTATTGATCAGGTCTTCTCCCCATTCTTGGGAAATAATATGCTGAGCGACAGACAAAGATTTCTTTGGTCTAGCGCCTAAAGAGTTACCATCTAAATAAATGACACCTTCTGGCAATGCAAATTCATCTTTAAATTTTTTGAGTTCGTCTTCCTGATCCCAATACAAACACTGTTCACGAGTAATCATTTGGTATTGCACCTATTTCAACATTTCCTTTGTATTTGAATTTTATCATGGTGATTCTTTCGATTTATTCGATAATATTTGATCAAAAACAGATAATTTCGTATAAAATTCTAATTAAAATTAAAAAATATGGATGGAATTCGAAAATGAATGTAGATGCAATTGATTTAAAAATTTTGAAGTATTTACAAGATAATGCCCGCTTAAGCAATCAAGAACTTGCTGATCTCGTTAATCTTTCAGCCTCTGCTTGTCACAGACGTGTCAAGATTTTAGAAACCAACGGAATTATTGAAAAATATCAAGCGAAAGTTAATTATGAAAAATTAGGAATAAAAATTGAGGCGATAGTTGAAATAAAACTTGCTCAACTCACCGAAAATGACCACAACTTTTTCTTAAGCCAGATCAAGAATTTTGATGAAGTCATTAATGCTTATATCATTACAGGCGAATCTAATTATGTTCTGCATGTCGCCACTAAAGATCTAAATTCTTTTTCTCACTTTGTTATTAATACACTCAATAAAATTAAAGGAGTGGTAAGCATTAATTCTAAGATTATCTTACAGAAAATTATACAAAAGCCACTGTAGACTATATGGTTAAATTAAAAATTATATTTAAAGAGCTTTTACTATGATCGAAACCGAACGTTTAATCTTAAGACAATGGAAGGAAACCGATGCTGCCCCCTTTATCGAAATGGGATTGGATAAAGATGTTATGCGTTTTTTTCCAAAGCTTTTATCTGCTACTGAAAGTATAAATTTAATTCAAAGAGCATCGGCCCTTATTGATGAAAAAGGTTGGGGATTTTGGGCTGTAGAATTAAAAGAAAGCCATGACTTTATTGGTTTTATTGGCCTACATGACCAACCAGAACAATTTGATTTTTCTCCATGCATTGAAATTGGCTGGAGGATTGCTACAAAACACTGGAAAAAAGGTTATGCCACAGAAGGAGCAAAAGCAGCATTGGACTATGCCTTCAATGTGCTTAATAAAGATAAAGTGGTTTCTTTTACAGCAACAGTGAATAAACCTTCTCAAGCTGTAATGGAAAGACTAGGAATGCGTAAAGTTAAACACTTCAATCATCCCAAGCTTCCAGATGGACACGCCCTTCAAGAACATGTTCTTTATGAAATAAATAATCCTAATTTTGAGTTATAAAGGAATAAAATATGGATATATTTCAACTGCTCCAATGAATATAAAATAAAGGTTATTCATCGAAGTCATAACCTACTGAAGTGGAATGCTCCCAATATTCATTAATTTTATCTGCAATAGCTTCCTTATCCATTGTAGTTAAAACATAGAAAAGTTTTGCCTCTTTGTTTTTTCTCAAAATTAATAAATTGTAATAGTCATATTCGGGGCCATTTAGCCCCAATGATGGCTGTTCTTCACAATGCTTCTCAGCCTTGTAATGCCATTCAAGCTTATAAGTATCAATACCATTAGCAGCATTGATCACTATGCCATCATTGGCTCCGCCAATAAATCCAATTTTCATTGCCTACTCTAAATTGTTATTCGGATAATTTTTAATATAACTTTAAACAAGTACGGTTCAATTTATAAAATGTTTGCCAATACGTATCCTATGTAAATCAAAATAACGAATTCATTATTTCATGGCACGTAAATATTCATAAGCCTCTTTTTCATTACTCTCCAGATGAACTCTTGCTTCTGTCTCATCATTTAAAGTTTCATTTATTATTTTGGTACCTTCATAAGAAATTTGATGACCTATTTGGAAATCTGCTCCTAATGCATCAATCACAATGAATTGTCCAGCAGCATTTGAAGCTATAAAAAAACTATTATTACGATAGCCATATCTAATTGTATATAAGCCCACTTTTATTCCAACTTTTAATAATATTTAAATAATGATAATTCCATAGAGTTCATAGAAAAGCAAAAATGCTTATCAAAAAATCACCCCCTAATAAATACAACTCTATATTTTTTAATATATTTTTATTAATCCTCCACCCTATTCCTTTTATATGAATATTTTTCAAAAAAATTTGTTTCAGCGATCTTATTGAGTAGTCTAAGTCTAAGAACTCTCTTGTTATCTCTCTGTTTATCTAGTACAGACTATTTAAATTATAAAATGATGAAATAACCATAAATCAGTCCGTTTTTATCGTCTTTAATGATTATAATCTTAAATTACTTTTCTTCCGTGTCTGTTTCAATTGGAGCTCTCAAAACATGCATAAAATAGTGCTTTTCGATATGGACGGAACTTTATTAGATTTGGCTTTTGATGATTTTATCTGGAACGAATGCTTACCTGAACGACATTCTCAGACGCATCAAATCTCTTTAACACAAAGCCATGAAATATTAAACCAGTTTTATCGTAGCAATAAACATACTCTTTCCTGGTATTCTTCACAGTATTGGACAAAAAGGACAGGAGTAGATGTTTTAAATCTTCAAAAAGAATTTCAACACAAAATTAAAATACGATCAGGATGTATGAAGTTACTTAATACTCTGAAAGAACAAGGCTATCAATGCTGGTTAGTGACCAACGCAGACTGTGCAAGCTTACAGTTAAAACTTGATAACATCCCTATTCAAGATTTTTTTGATGTGATTGTATCTAGTGAACAAATTGGTTATGCGAAGGAAGACCTTAAGTTTTGGCAAGAATTACAAGGCTTGCATTATTTTGAACCCCAAAACACTATTTTTTTAGACGATACTATTCAAGTTTTAAAAACTGCAGAAAAATTTGGTATAAGACACTTGTTTACTATCTTACAGCCCTCAACTCTTAAGAGTAAAAGACAGCTACAAGATTTAGAGTATAAAGCACTAGATCAGCTTACAGAGCTACTGTCTATTTTGAATCAAACTGATAGAAAGGATAATGATGTCAAAATTGCGTGAAAACGATGCTGTAGAAACCATGCGTGTCGACAAATGGTTATGGGCAGCACGTTTTTTTAAAACCCGTTCTATTGCTAAAGCTGCAATTGAAGGGGGAAAAGTGCATCACAATAATGAACGTGTAAAAGTTTCTAAAGAAATTCGTGTTGGAATGGAACTTGTTGTTCAACAAGGTTTTGATAAAAAGACAGTTGTTGTTAAAGCACTTTCCAATACCAGAGGACCGGCTCCTATTGCACAACAGCTTTATGAAGAAACCGAAGTAAGTATTGCAAGACGGGAGTTGATTGCTTCGCAACGAAAATTGCATAATCTAGCTCGACCTGACCATAGACCAAGCAAGAAAGATCGGCGACAAATCAATCGGTTTAAACAGGATAACGATCAACATTATGAAGACCACTGGTCATATAATGATGAATAAAAACGTCGAGTTGTGTCGCACTCACATATACAATATATAGAAGCTAGAGAAAAAATCTGTCACTATTAGCCCTGTGAAACAAGTTGAGATTCAATGCATCCACTTGGGTTAAACGTGATGAACATAGAGTATTGAGGTTTTTGAGATGGATGAGAATAAAAGCAAAGCATTACAAGCCGCTTTGAGCCAAATTGAGAAACAATTTGGTAAAAATACGGTTATGCGTCTCGGCGACAACACTGTTCAAGCAGTTGAAGCCGTATCTACAGGTTCTTTAACTTTAGACATCGCCTTGGGGATTGGTGGTTTACCAAAAGGCCGTATTATTGAAATTTATGGTCCTGAATCTTCTGGTAAAACCACAATGACATTACAAGCAATTGCTCAATGTCAAAAGTCTGGTGGTACATGTGCCTTCATCGATGCAGAGCATGCCCTAGATCCTCAATATGCACGTAAGCTTGGTGTAGATATTGATAACCTACTCGTTTCACAACCTGATAATGGTGAGCAAGCACTTGAAATCGCTGATATGCTTGTTCGCTCAGGTGCAATTGATTTGATCGTTGTGGACTCAGTAGCTGCTCTTACACCTAAAGCAGAGATTGAAGGCGAAATGGGTGACTCTCATATGGGTCTACAAGCACGTCTTATGAGCCAAGCACTTCGTAAAATTACTGGTAACGCTAAACGTTCAAACTGTATGGTTATCTTTATTAACCAAATCCGTATGAAGATTGGTGTTATGTTTGGTAGCCCAGAAACCACGACTGGTGGTAACGCTCTTAAGTTCTATGCTTCAGTTCGTCTAGATATCCGTCGTATTGGTCAGGTAAAAGAAGGCGATGAAATTGTTGGTTCAGAAACTAAAGTTAAAGTCGTTAAGAATAAAATGGCTCCTCCTTTTAGAGAAGCTATTTTCCAAATTCTATACGGTAAAGGTACTAACCAATTAGGTGAACTTGTAGATTTGGCAGTACAGCAAGATATCGTTCAGAAAGCTGGTGCATGGTATTCATATCAAGGCAATAAAATTGGCCAAGGTAAGAATAATGTGATCCGCTATTTTGAAGAAAATAAACATATTGCTGAAGAGATTGAACGCAATATCCGTGAGCAATTGTTGACTACAGGTACAAATGGCGCAGTGCAAATTGAAGATGATGAAGAAGAACCAGATCTTTTATTAGAATCTTAATTACACCTAAGTCATAAAAACGCCCTTCGGGGCGTTTTTTACAAGGAAATATATATGTTCAAAAGAAACAATGAACAATCTCAACAGCGTCCACCACTCACTGGCCAGCGTTTACGCTCATATGCTTTTGCTTTACTTACTCGACGAGACTACTCTAAAGCAGAACTCATTGAGAAATTAGCCCGTTATGCACAAAATATAGAAGAAGTGAACCAACTCGTTGAAGAGTTATCTGAACAAAATTACCAAAGTGATCAGCGTGTTGCTGAGCAAATGCTTGCAAGTCAGATTCGTAAAGGTAAAGGACCGAAACGCATTCAACAAGCTTTAAAAACTAAACAGATCGAAAATGATTTAATTGCCGACGAAATTCACGAAATTGATTGGGTAGAACAAGCTTATCAACTTAAAGTTAAGAAGTTTGGAGAAGAGATAGAGAAAGACCCAAAACTTAAAGCAAAGCAGATTAGATTTCTACAATATAGAGGATTTGATTTAGATGTAATTTTAAAAGCGATCCAAAGAAAATTGGATTAAAGGAATGGTGGCAACCCCACTAGCAAAACTTCGGCACATCATAGATCTGCTACCGTTGCTACCTTCCGGTCCTGGCGGGGTTCACAGAGTACAATTGCGAAGCCACCAGCGGGGCTACCATTGCAAAACAAAGTATAGAGATTTTTAAAAGAGTTGCAACCCTTCTCTGGCTTTTTCAGCAAGTTTTTGTTTCGATTGATTAATTCATCAGCAAAAATAGCTTAAAACCCCAAAAATGTAGTTTTCTGAACTTATGCTCTTTTCTTATTTTGCATAAAATATGCTTGAAGATTGTAAACTATCCTTGCATTTAAACTGTTAACTGCTTTAATTGCATTGATCAATGAAAAACCTTAGATATTTAGAGAATTGTTTTTTATATTCCTGTGTCAAGGTGGCTTTTATATAAAATTATGGATTTATACACATGCAAATGAAGAAGCATTCTTTATTATTTATTGCCTTAATGAGTACCACTTCTCTATACGCGAACATTCCTATTGAATCTCGTGGTTTAAGTCAAAATGATGGCAGTGCATCTAATACTTCTTCAAGCAATATTTCAGTTCCTACAAACTTAAACTGGGAACTTATGCAAAAAAATCAACAACTAGAAAATGATATCCGCACTTTAAGAGGTCAGTTAGAAGAACAAGCGAATGATATTGATCAATTAAAAAAAGACCTTGCGAATAGATATACCGATTTAGATCAACGTTTAGAATTATTACATCAAAAAGTTGACCCTGATAGTGCTACACAAGAAGACGGTACAAATACCAATACTAATAGCGCCACACCTGCTAGTCCATCAGTATCTCAATCTCAGCCTGCAGATGGCAATAAAGTAGTTGCCGCCCCATCTCAAACGTCTGAACAACAATCTAATACACCAGTAACCAACACTCAACCAGCGACTACTGCTCAAAACCAATCTAATCCACTTGAATTAGAAAAAGCCGCTTATACAGTAGCTTTAGATGCTTATAAACAAGGTGGAGCAAAAAAAGCAATTGCTCCGATGCAAAACTTTATTAAAAACCATCCTAACAGTATTTATACAGGCAATGCTTATTTCTGGTTAGCCGAGTTTCATTTAGCTACAGACCCAGTGAACTACAATGAAGCAAAGAAAAACTACAATATTGTCGCTAGCCAATATCCAAACTCTAGCAAGGCACCTCGAGCACTCTATCAACTATATAGTATTGCCAAAGATGTCGATAAGAATACTGTATCAGCTAATCAATACAAAAATAAGTTACTTACTCAATATCCTAAATCTGAAGAAGCTAAATTCTTTAAAAAATAATTTAGGCATAAAAAAAGACACTGTTAAAACAGTGTCTTTTTTTATGCCTTATTGATTAGCGTACAATTCCACGCTCGGATTGCTCAAGAGAGTCAATTAATAATTGAGCTTCTGGAACAGAAGGCAAAATTTCACTTTTAATTTGCTCAACAGCTTGAACAGAGGTTAGACCAGATTTAAATATCAATTTATAAGCTTCTCTTAAGCCCTGAATTGTATTTTTAGACCAACCTTTTCTTCGCATACCTTCAATATTTATACCAAAGGCATGCGCAGGATTACCAGAAGCCATAACATAGGCTGGTACATCTTTAAGAATCAGTGAGGCCCCACCAATCATGCTATAAGAGTCAATCTTACAGAATTGATGAATTCCAGAATTACCACCGACAATAACATGATCACCAATATGTACGTGTCCAGCAACACCAACATTATTAGCAAAGATATTGTGATCACCTACAATACAGTCATGTGCAATATGAGTATTTACCATCAATAGGTTATGACTACCTATCTTAGTCAATGAATTATCTTGCACAGTGCCTCTATGTAAGCTGCAATGTTCGCGAATTAAATTATTGTTACCAATTTCAAGCCAAGTTTCTTCACCTTTATATTTGAGGTCTTGACAAACTTCGCCAACACTTGCAAATTGAAAGATCTCATTATTTTGACCAATTCTGGTAAAACCACCTACTACCACATGAGAATGTAATTTAGTACCAGCACCAATAGTCACTTGAGGACCAATAACACAATAAGGTCCGATTTGAACATCTGAAGCAATCACTGCAGATGGATCAATAATGGCGGTAGAATGGATTAAATCGTGATTGCTCATGCCTGCTCTGTTTTTTGGTGTGAAATCATAATCTCAGCGGTTGCTGCTACAATGCCATCAACGCTAGCTGTACAATTGTATTTGTAAATACCGCGCTTCTGCATTACCAACTCGGATTTTAATACAAGTTGGTCGCCTGCAACTACTTGTTTTTTAAATCTAACTCTTTCTGCACCAGCAAACAGGAACAAAGAACCTGGTTTTGGCGTTTCATTGTTCATAATAAAACCTAGAACGCCTGAAACTTGAGCTAGTGCTTCAACAATTAGAACACCAGGCATAATTGGATATTCTGGGAAATGTCCTTGTAGAAACTCTTCATTGATAGAAACATTTTTATAACCAACAATACTATTGTCAGTAACTTCAATCACACGATCAACCAATAAGAATGGGTAACGATGCGGCAAATATTGACGAATCGTTTGAATCTGCATTGGTAATTCAGGGATGGCAAATTTAGGTGTAGTTGACTCGGTCATAATATTCTATTTACGCAAATTAAAAGTTGATTCAAGAGACTCTATTTGAGCTTGTATATGATCAAGTCGTTTAGTGATTTGGGTCAATGGCACATCTGCTAATTGTCTCAAGCGCACAATCGTCTTTTTCCACTGACTATTTTCGAACAATCCAATTCCTGAAGAATAAGTTCCAGCCTCAGAAATATTTTTTGTGACCATTGACATTCCAGTTAAAGTCACATTATCAGCAATTGAAAGGTGACCTGCTACTCCACATGCGCCTGCAAGAATACAGTTTTTGCCAATTTTTGTACTACCCGCAATGCCACAGGTAGCTGCAATAGCAGTATTTGAACCAATATGAACGTTATGTGCAATTTGCACAAGGTTATCAATAATTACACCATCTTCTAAAATTGTATTATCAAGAGCACCCCGATCAATACTACAATTTGATCCAATTCGAACGTCATTTCCAATTAGAACTGATCCTAACTGAGCAATACGGTGCCATTTACCTTGATAGGGAGCAAAACCAAAACCTTCGCTACCAATTACAGTATTTGAATGAACACGCACCCGATCACCCAATTTAGAACTACCGGTAATGGTGACATGAGAGTCAATAAAACAGTCTTTCCCAACTTCTACATCATCATCAAGTTTGGTATGTGATTGAATGATTGTGTTATCACCTACTACACAATTCTCACCAATGACTACATAGTGACCAATATAAGCAGCTTCTGAAATAACAGCAGAAGGATGGATTTGAGCAGTACTTTCTATACCTTTTGAAGTAAGCTTTTTATCAAATACATGAGTAAGGAGTGCAAAAGCAAGATAAGGATTATCAACAATAATAAAATTATCTTTTTCAGGAAGATGTTCTTTTAAAGCAGCAGTAACAATGAAAGCCCCTGCACGACTTGCTTTAGCTTGTTCGAGATATTTATCACCATTTACGAAAGTAAGATGATTAACCTCTGCATTTTCTAAACTTGCTAGGTTCGAAAATTGAAGACTACCTTCACCAATTAGCTCACCTTTAACAAGGTGAGCTAATTCATCTAAACGAAATTGTTGCACTTTCATTAATTTATTTCATTGAATTAACCTTTTGTATCATTTTATCAGTTAAATCATACTTAGCGTCATAGGCAACAGTTGAATTTTTATTCAAAATAAAGTCAAGATTATTTTCTTTTCGTAATTGCTCAGCAGCTTGCTTAACTCTAGACTCAAAAGTTGTGTTCATACTTTGCAAGCTAGTTTGAACTCTAGACTGTAAGCCCTGTTGTGTTGAATTAAATTCATTTAACTTTGATTGATACTGAGATTGTAATTTTTTAATCTCATCTTCTTTCATTTTTTGACCTTGGGTCTGCGCTTGACGTTGAAGCCCTTCTAACTCTTTACCTAATTGCTCAAGTTTAGTTGTTGTTGGTTTCACAGACTGATTCAAGCTTGCGTTTTGTTGTTTCAAATAAGTACTGCTCTCAACAACTTTAGCAAGATCAATCACCCCATAACCCGCTGCATTAGCTGCTACCGAAGCCACCGTCAAGCCTAACCCTAACATTAATGTATTTAATTTTTTCATGTAAATTTCTTTCCTTATTTCGTTGTTCAATAAGATCGTACTTAGAAAGTACGACCAATTTCAAACTGGATTTCTTTAGTTTCATCACCCGGTTTATCATTTAACGGGAATGCATAGCTAAGTGACAATGGTCCAATCATAGTAATCCAGGTTACACCCACACCCACGCTATAACGTAAGTTACCTAAATCGAAGCCATAGTTATCTTCACAATATTTCTTAACATCTGTAATAGTTTGGCCATTAATCATCATGCCTTTATCACCGTATACAGAGTTATTAATATTACATTTGGTATCGAAGACCTGACCACCTTCTGCAAATAGTACAGGACGTACTTGACGAGTCCAATCACCTTTAAATGGCATAGGTAATGCTAATTCAGTACCAAATTGAACTAATGCATTACCACCCACATTTTCAGGTGAAGGATCATTCTGTTTTGTTTCTTGTAAATTTACACTGGCATATTTAGGTCCCAAAGTACTATTGTCATAGCCTCGAACAGAACCGTAACCACCCGCATAGAAGTTTTTATAGAATGGTAAATCGTTACCATAACCCAGCTTACCATAACCACGAAGCACAAAGCCTGATTTACCAATTGGTAAGAATGCTTGTGTATCATAAGTTAATTTTTGATAGTCAACATCACTACCTGGCAAACCAATTTCAAGACCTACTCGGTGAGACATACCAGATGTTGGGAAAATCGGTCTATTTAAAGTGTTATATGACCAACCCAAGTTTAAGTTATAAGTAAAGAACTCGCCATCAAAAGCACTATCATATTCTTTAAAACCACCTTCACATGTATCAGGTATTGGTTGATTTGTTTTAGGGTCAGTCTCGGTCTTACCAGTTGGACACCAATTCGACTTACCAGTTGGTTTACCACCATTTGCCAATAAATAGTCACGCACATAGGTAGAAACATAAGGACCAGTCGTTACTTTAGTATTATCAATACCTAGAGATGCACTTAAGCTTTGGTTTTCATCAATTGGATAACCAAAGCTTAAACTACCACCAAAACTATCCGTTACGTAGTTGTTAACGTTATAGTTATCATTTAACTTAGTTTTACGATAATAAACGTTATAACCACGACTTACCCCATCAATAGTAAAGTATGGGTCAGTAACACTTAGGTTGTAATAGTCTTGAGTTTCTGAACGAGACAAATCAATTGCAACTCGGTTACCAGTACCCATAAAGTTAGTTTGACTAAGTCCAGCTTGGAACGTAATACCAGCATTTTGTGAATAACCTACAGCTAATGTGGTAGTACCTGAATGTTGTTCTTCAACATTTACGTTCAAATCGACTTGGTCAGGAGAGTTTGGAATACGAGCAGGCTTAATATCAACTGTTTTAAAGAAACCTGTACGCTCTAAACGAACTTTAGACAAATCAATTTTTTCATTACTTGCTAAAGCACCTTCCATTTGACGCATTTCACGACGTAATACTTCATCAGAAGTTTTACTATTACCAGTAAAGTTAATACGACGCACTGTCACTTGCTGACCTGGGTTTACATAATAATTTAGGTCAACAACACCAGTTTCATTATTAATTTGCGGAACAATATTCACATCAGCAAAGTAATAACCTGCGTTACCATACTTTCGTAGAAGTAATTGCTTAACTGCATTTACCTTTTCTTGTGAATAGGTATCGCCATCTTTATAAATTTTTAGTGCTTGTAACTCTTCAGGCTTATAAAGCGCATCACCTAAGAATTTAGTTTGACCAAATTTAAATTGGTTACCTTCCTCAACAGCAACTTCAATAAAGATATGTTTTTTATCTTCACTAATATTAAGCTGGGAATTATTAATATTAAAATTAATATAACCCTTATTAAGGTACATAGCACGCAATGCTTCAAGGCTTGCAGCCATTTTCTCACGGGCATAACGGTCATTACGTGTAACAATTGAAGCCCAACCACTTTCTTTAACAGCAAATGCCTGTTTGATTTCACTGTCTTTAAAAACAGTATTACCAATTACATTGATATCAAAAACTTTTGCTGGCGTTCCTTCGTTAAAATTAAGTTTTAATTCAACGCGGTTATTTGGTCGCGCAACGGTATCAACAGTAACACTAGCATCATAACGACCTTGTTGGGTGTATTGCTGCTCTAATTCTGTTTGAATGGTTTGCAAAGCAGATTTCTTAAAAACCTCACCTTCTGCAACACCCATTTTTTTAAGGCCTTGTTCTAATGCCTCTTTAGGAATAAGTTTATTACCCTTAAATTCAAGTTTTGAAATAATAGGGCGTTCAATAACATTAAAGACCAAAGTATCGTTATCTTTTGATGCTTTAATATCATCAAAAAGACCCGTGGCATACAATGTTCGAATTGCTTCGGCGATCATCGGTTCATTAACGCGATCGCCACTGTTGATTGGCAACATGGTATAAACATTTGCAGGAGTAAGACGGACTAAGCCGTTTACACGAATATCTCTAACAACGAAATCATCAGCTGCATATGCTTGTTGTACCGCTGCCATAGCGCTAACAAGTGCCAAAGGCATTAAAAAATGTGTGTGCCGCATGCCAGTTTTTTCCAGTAAGTTATAAATCCATATACGTTTACAAACGCATAAAGTCATTAAATAAAGCTAAAAGCATCATACTACCGAGCAGTACCATACCAATTTTTAGACCAAACATTTGTATTTGTTCAGAAACAGGTTTCCCTCGAATAGCTTCAATAATGTAATACACTAGATGACCACCATCTAACATTGGAATTGGTAATAAGTTTAAAATTCCAAGACTTACACTCATTAAAGCCATAAAAGAGATAAAAGTTTCCCATCCCATTTCTGCACTTTGTCCAGCAACTTTTGCAATGGTAATTGGGCCAGAAAGATTTTCTAATCCAATTAATCCTTTAACCATTTTCACTATTGAATTCAAAATCATGCTAGAGATTTGGCCAGTTTTATCTAGTGCCATTTCAAAAGCTTGTATTGGAGTATATTGAATTGTTTGCTTATATTCGTCAGGAATTGTAATTTTTCCAGCATCACTTTTTACACCAAGTACACCATTGACCTGTCCCATATTATCCCGCTTTCCTTGCGGCATAACTTGTAAATGTACTAATTGCGCATGACGTAAAACATCAATATTAAGCAATTTTTCTGGAGAACGCTGTACGACTTCAACAACATCAAACCAATCTTTCATAGGCTGGCCATCAATCGCAACAATACGATCACCTACTTTCATTCCTTGACGAATAGCCGCACCATCTTCTGTTAAATCTGTTACCACAGCAGGAATTACAGGACGATAAGGCAAGAAGCCTAATATATCCAATGCCGATTCATTCTGGTTTTTTAAAAAATCTTTAATGGGTAAGACAAAATTTTTCTCTGTACCTGCACGATCAACATCGATATTTACAGTACCTGTCTCGCCTACCCGATCAATTAAAGCAAAATTTAATTTTTCCCAAGTTGTAGTCTCTTTTCCATCAACAGCAATAATTTTGTCACCCACATGCAATTGGGCCTCTGCAGCTGGAGAGTTTGGAATAATTTTACCAATTTTGGTATTTAATTGTTGTTGTGCTGGTAAAAATAAAACCCAAAAGAGAAGTACAGCAAAAATTAAGTTAATTAATGGCCCTGCAGCAACAATAGCTATACGTTTCCATGGTTTTTGTCTATTAAAAGCATACGGTAGATCTTGTTCTGCGACATTACCTTCACGCTCGTCCAACATTTTGACGTAGCCACCCAAAGGTAAAGCAGAAAGCTGATACTTGATACCCGATTTTTTAGAGGTCCATTTCAATAAAGTTGGACCAAAACCAATTGAGTAAACTAAAACTTTAACCCCAAGTTTGCGTGCAACCCAGTAATGACCAAACTCATGAATTGCAATTAAAGGACCAAGTAAAAGAGCTGCTGCTGCAATCATAAAAAGCGCATTCATTTCAGCCTCCAATACTTGATATATATTTCTGAGCTATAGATCGAGCCACTTTATCTTTATCTAAAATGCACTCAATACTTTCAGCTGCGGCATTCTCTAACTCTTGCAAAGTATGCTCTACCACTTGTGGAATATGTGTAAATCCAATCCTTTCCTTTAAGAATGCTTCAACAGCAATTTCATTTGCCGCATTCAAAATGGTAGGTGCCAAACCTCCTGCACGCATTGCTTGTCTTGCTAAATTTAATGCAGGAAATTTTTGGGTATCGGGCGCCTGAAAATTAAGTTGAGAATACTCAAATAAATCTAAAGCAGGAACACTTGTTTGTAAACGCTCAGGCCATGCTAATGCATGTGCAATTGGCGTACACATATCAGGATTACCCATTTGTGCTAATGTTGAACCATCAACATACTGCACCATAGAGTGAATAATACTTTGTGGATGAACAACAACTGTAACAAAATGTTCAGATATTGAAAATAAATGACACGCTTCAATTAACTCCAACCCTTTATTCATGAGAGTAGCCGAGTCAACTGAAATTTTTTGCCCCATTGACCAATTTGGATGTTTACATGCTTGTTGGGGTGTTACATGTTCCAACTGTTCCAAGGAATGATTTAAGAATGGGCCACCAGATGCGGTTAGCAATATTTGAGATACGCCTAGTTGAGGTTGTCCAGTTCTCTCAACTTGTAAATAGTTATGAGGTAATGACTGAAAAATGGCATTATGCTCTGAATCCACTGGTAATAATAATGCCTGATGATCACGAGCAGCTTGCATCATGATTTCACCAGACATAACCAATGCTTCTTTATTTGCAAGCAATACTCGTTTACCAGCTTTAACAGCTGCCAAAGTAGGCAACAGTCCCGCTGCCCCGACAATTGCTGCCATAACAATATCAACATCTGTATGTGATGCGATCTCAACTAGACCATCTTGCCCAATTAAAATATCAATACCTTGTATATTTTGTTGAGCAAATAAGGTGGTTAGTTCAACTATTTTCTGTTCAGGAACAACGACCACTTTAGGGCGGAACTGTTTGCAGATTTCAACAAGTTCAGAAATTCGACTATGTGCCGAAACTGCAAAGACTGAATACTTATCTGGATGTTGGCTTAAAATTTTTAATGTACTTTGCCCAATAGAACCAGTTACACCCAATATGCAAACAGATTGTGTCATCTATAAATCTACACCAATAAGCTTTAATATATACATTCCCGTTGCAAAAATCGGGGCTGCCGCGAGTAAAGAATCAATACGATCCAACACACCACCATGACCTGGCAAAACACGGCCAGAATCTTTAATACCAGCACGGCGTTTAATCATCGACTCAAATAGATCACCTAATACTGAACCGAATACTGTGACTAAAGATAAGATCAGGAATAAAAGTTGTTGAACCCAAGTTAAGTTTAAATATTGATATTGCACTACAAGCATTACAATAATTGTAGTGAGAATACCACCATATAAACCTTCTACTGATTTATTAGGGCTTACCGTAGGTGCCAATTTTCTCTTACCGAATTTACGACCTACGAAGTAAGCTCCACTATCTGCACCCCATACAAGCAAGAACAAATACATCAACCACCATGGTGAGCTTTGCCATACTACAAAAATTGCAGTCACTGCTGCACAGATAAGAATTAAACCAATGACATAAAGGGTCGCGTTATACCACCCATCAAATTCAGGAAAGGACTTAACCCAATATACACTAACGAGCCAAGTTAAAATTGAAGCAGACCATAGCAGTAATGCAATGTCGTGAAAGAACAAGGCAACGCCCGAAACAAAAGCAACAAGTAGACCATAACCCCATGCTTTAGGTTTTACTACGGCGCCAGCTTCATGAGGCATCAACTTATACCATTCATACCCCGCAACCGCTGCTGCTACAATCATAAGTACCAACATTGGATATTGTGATTGCGTAGCAAACATACAGCTTAAAACAACTGCAACAAGTACCAATGCGGTAACAATCCGCTCTAACATTATAATTTCTCGATTTTCTCTTGCTGAATTTGTTCAGATGTTTTACCGAAACGACGTTCACGCCCTGAAAAAACATTCAGTGCATGATCGAATTCCTCGACTGTAAATTCCGGCCACAAAGTATCCGTAAAATACAGTTCCGCATAAGCTGCTTGCCATAACAAGAAGTTAGATATACGGAAATCTCCACCTGTACGGATCAACAAGTCCACAGCTGGCAGATCGTTTAGACTGACATATTTTTCGAACAAATCAACATTTATTTGATCAGCGTCAATTTCACCACGTGAAACTGCTTGGGCAACTTGTTTAGCTGCATTTGCAATATCCCACATACCCCCATAGCTAATCGCAATGGTTAATGTCATGGTGTCATGATGTACTGTTTGTTGCTCTGCATCTTCCATTAAGGCAACTAAATGTGAAGGTAATCTAGAACGATCCCCTATAAAACGCAAAGCAATATTGAATTTCTTCATGCGAGGTATTTGCTCATGAATGGTTTCTTCAAGAAGCTTCATAAGCAGATCGACTTCATATTGTGGTCGATTCCAATTTTCACTCGAAAATGCAAAAACAGTTAAAGCACGGACACTAGTTTTTATACAATGTTCAACAATAGGATCAAGAATATTTTTACCTTCTCGATGCCCATCACCTTTTTGCATTTGATTTTTCTTTGCAAAGCGGTTGTTGCCATCCATAATGATGGCAACATGCTTAGGAAGATGATACTCTTCTGATTCGGTCATAAAATTAGACCTTCATCAATTCTGCTTCTTTCGCTGCAAGACGCTTATCTACTTCTGCAACATATTTATCAGTGATTTTTTGGATATCATCACCTGCACGACGCTCATCATCTTCAGAGATTTCTTTCTCTTTCAATAATGCTTTGATATCACCTAAAACATCACGACGAATGTTACGAATAGCAACTTTTGCATTTTCAGCTTCACTGCGTGCAACTTTCTGCATATCACGG
Organism: Acinetobacter sp. 1424608; assembly: GCF_000588255.1. NCBI lineage: Bacteria > Pseudomonadati > Pseudomonadota > Gammaproteobacteria > Moraxellales > Moraxellaceae > Acinetobacter > Acinetobacter sp. 1424608. The sequence goes on along the minus strand of NZ_JFXL01000001.1, from coordinate 332,014 downwards.
CGTGTTTCTTCAGTTAAAGCTGGTAAAGGTACACGGATTGAATCAGCAGTAATTGGATTCAAACCTAAATCACTTTCACGAATTGCTTTATCAATAGCAGATACCATTGTACGTTCAAACGGTTGAACGATAAGCGTACGAGAATCTTCAACACCAACGTTCGCTACTTGGTTTAAAGGCACATCAGAACCATAGTAAGGAACCATTACCCCATTTAAAATTGATGGGTGTGCACGGCCGGTACGAACTTTAGCAAACCCTTGTTCCAAAGACTCAAGAGTTTTCATCATACGCTGTTCGCTGTCTTTTTTCAGATCGTTAATCATATGATCTTCCTTACTTATTTATTCAAGGATGTATATAACAAATTTAATTTAGCGCTAGTATAAAGAGCTTTGCGGCACACGTACATTATTTAGTAACGCGTGTACCCTCTTTTTCACCCATTACAACTGATAAAAGCGCACCAGATTTATTCATATCAAATACTTGCAATGGCACATTGTGGTCACGGCATAAGCAAATTGCTGTTAAATCCATAACACCTAACTTCTCATCTAACACCTGATCAAATGTTAAATGATCGTATTTCACTGCATCTTCATATTTGCTTGGATCTTTATTATAAACACCGTCTACTTTGGTTGCTTTCAAAATTAAATTTGCTTCAATTTCAATACCACGTAGACATGCTGCTGTATCAGTTGTGAAGAATGGATTTCCTGTTCCCGCAACGAAAACACAGACCTCGCCTTGGCTTAAATGACGGATTGCATCACGACTTGAGTATGACTCTACAACAGTACCAATTGGTAGTGCAGACATAAGACGAGTTCTAATGTTACGACGCACCAATGCATCACGCATTGCCAAACCATTCATCACAGTCGCAAGCATACCCATTTGGTCACCTGTTACACGGCCAACCAAACCATCTTTTTGCAACTGGCTTCCACGATATAAGTTACCGCCACCAACAACGATACCTACTTGCACGCCCAAGCCTACCAAATGCGCAATAGAAAGTGACATCTGATCTAAAACTTGAGCATCAATACCCATATCTTTATTACCTGATAAAGCTTCACCAGATAATTTTAATAAAATTCGTGAATAACGGGGGCTGATTGTTTCCGCCATGATTTTGCTCCAAGACCTCTTAAACTGAATGCTTTTTGAATCGCGATTCGATTAGACCGATTTAATTTTAATTAACTTTGCAAATAAGTCGTATTCATCCGCATCGGTAATTTCGACTTCCAACATATCGCCTGGTTGAATCGTGCTCTTATCGATATCTTCTACAAAGACATTACCGTCAATTTCCGGAGCATCGGCATAAGAACGTGCAACAGCAACAGGATATTCATCTTCCAAACTATCGACTAATACAGTCATCGTTTGACCAATACGTTTTTGTAATTTGGCAGCAGATATTTGCTGCTGCACTTGCATAAAGCGCTCGTAACGCTCTTGCTTAATTTCTTCTGGCACATGATCTGGTAAATCATTTGCCGTAGCGCCTTCTACTGGTGAATAGGTAAAGCACCCTACACGATCAAGTTGAGCTTCAACCAACCAATCGAGCAAAATCTGGAAGTCTTCTTCAGTTTCGCCTGGAAAACCAACCACAAAAGTAGAACGGATTACAAGATCAGGGCATTTTTCACGCCATAATTTAATTTTTTCTAAAGTATTTTCACTATGCGCCGGACGTTTCATTAATTTAAGAACACGTGGGCTTGCATGTTGGAAAGGAATATCGAGGTATGGCAAGATTTTACCTTGAGCCATCAAATCGATTACTGCATCAACATGTGGATATGGATATACATAATGTAGACGAACCCAGATTCCAAGCTGACCAAGTGCTTCACACATGTCAAAGAATTTGGTTTTTACAGGTTGGCCATTCCAGAAGTCCAGCTTATATTTAGTATCTACACCATAAGCTGAAGTATCTTGTGAAATAACCAAAATTTCTTTCACACCTGCGCGTTTTAATGCGGCAGCTTCTTCTAATACGCTACCAACCGGACGTGATACTAAATCACCGCGCATACTTGGGATGATACAGAAGGTACAACGATGGTTACAGCCTTCAGATATTTTCAAATAAGCATAATGTTTAGGTGTTAAACGGATACCTTGCTCAGGAACAAGATCAATAAACGGATTATGTTTAGGCGGTGCTGGCACATATTCATGTACAGCTTCCATAACGTCCTGGGAAGCTGCTGCACCAGTGACTTTTAAAACATTAGGGTGCATTTGACGAATTTTATCTTCGTCTTTACCCAAACAACCTGTAACAATAACTCGGCCATTTTCACTCATGGCTTCGCCAATTGCATCTAACGATTCTTGTACTGCAGATTCAATAAAACCACAGGTATTAACAACAACTAAATCAGCACCATCATAATCTGATGCAACTTGATAACCTTCAGTCTTTAACTGAGTTAAAATTCGTTCAGAATCTACCAATGCCTTAGGACAACCTAAAGAAACAAAACCGACTTTGGGGGTCTTCATGAATCTGCGCTCCACTTGAATGCGCGTATTGTATGTCTTTTCTCGTCTCAAGCATAGGTGGAAACCCCACTCTTTGTGTAATGCACCAAAATACAACCAATATTTGCACCAAAACTCAATATTGCACCAAGTTGGATCATGATATTATTGGTATATACCTCCATATTTTTGACCAAAAGATATTAAGAACGATTTTAGAGCGCTTTAACTACGCTTGAAACCTTAAAATAATCCATAAACAAAGTTGGCGTACATTTTGCATCATGCATGTTCTATAACGGTGAAAACCGATAACTAATGAAGATGCCATTGCGCCATTTTAAGACAGGAACGATTCGCTAATGGATCAACACACACCTATCGACTATCGCCTTTTGGTAGACAACTTAACTACTGCGATTTTACTAATCGATAGTAACTTTAATATTTTTTATTTAAATTCTGCTTGTGAAGCACTTTTTGACATTAGTTTGCTTCGCGCTTCTGGACAACCGGTTTTAAATTTACTTCATGCCCCTGATGATACTTTTAATACACATGAAGCGTTACTCAATACTCTAAAAACAGGACAGCCTTATACACGTCGTGAAGCTGTAATTAATGTCAACTTTAAAGACTTACATGTTGATTATACGGTTTCCCAGTTAAATGCAGGCAAAAGCTACCACCCGCTCTTACTTATTGAGCTAAATCCAATTGATCGGATGTTGAAAATTTCTAAAGAAGAAAACCTAATTCAACAACATCAGGTGGCTAGACAACTGGTTAGAGGTGTGGCTCATGAGATTAAAAATCCTCTGGCTGGTATCAGGGGTGCAACTCAGTTACTTGCTCGTAGTTTAAATGACGAGAGTTATGCTGAATTTACAGATGTCATTATTAATGAGGTAGACCGTCTCACCAATTTAGCAGACACTATGCTAGGTTCAAGACAACTGCCGAGTTATGAAAACGTAAATGTGCATGAACCTTTGGAACGCGTACGCTCTTTAATCGCAAATCAAACCAAGAAAAAAATCAAAATTACGCGTGACTATGATTTATCTTTACCGGATGTAAAAGCCGATCGAGATCAACTTATCCAAGTCATGCTCAATATTAGCGTTAATGCAATTCAAGCTATCACAGAAAATAAATCTTTTTTTATAGATCAAGAGCCTGAATTAATTTTACGTACCCGAATTCAACGTCTAGTCACTATTAATGGTGTACTCAATCGCTCTGCGGTACGAGTCGATATTGAGGACAATGGACCGGGTATTCCCGAAAGCATTTTAGAGTCTGTGTTTTATCCTTTGGTTACAGGACGAGCAAAAGGCACAGGCCTTGGCCTGAGTATTGCACAGAACATCATGCATCAACATAACGGAATGATTGAATGCCAATCAGTTCCTGGAAAAACAATGTTTAGCTTATATTTACCTTGGGAGTCAGACCGTGTCGCGAAATAAAATATGGGTTATTGATGACGATCGCGCCATGCGATGGGTACTTGAAAAGACCTTTAAAGAAGAAGGATTTGACGTCACCAATTTTGAAGAAGCTCAAACAGCACTCGAACGTTTACATCATGATGCGCCGGATGTCATCTTAACTGACATCCGTATGCCAGGCATTGATGGATTAACTTTCTTATCTAAAGTAAAAAACTCTCATCCTGATTTGCCTGTGATCATTATGACAGCGCATTCGGACTTAGAGTCTGCTGTATCTAGCTATCAAACTGGTGCATTTGAGTATTTACCAAAACCGTTTGATATTGATGAAGCTTTAGCTTTAGTCAATCGAGCAATTTTACATATCAATAAATTGCAGCAGCAAGAGGCTACAAAAACTGCTTCTCCGCTACAATCGACAGAAATTATTGGTGAATCTCCGGCTATGCAAGAGGTTTTCCGGGCAATTGGTCGCTTATCTCAGTCGCATATTACCGTTTTAATTAATGGTGAGTCAGGAACAGGTAAAGAATTAGTTGCACATGCTTTACATAAGCATTCACCACGCAGAGCCAAACCATTTATTGCTCTAAACATGGCAGCAATTCCGAAAGACTTGATCGAAACAGAATTATTTGGCCATGAAAAAGGTGCTTTTACTGGCGCGAATACTCAACATCAAGGTCGCTTTGAACAAGCCAATGGTGGCACTCTCTTCCTTGATGAAATTGGTGACATGCCATTTGAAACACAGACGCGATTACTACGTGTACTCGCAGATGGTGAGTTTTACCGCGTTGGCGGGCATATCCCTGTTAAAGTTGATGTTCGGATCGTAGCGGCAACACACCAAGATTTAGAAAAATTGGTAAATGAAGGTCGCTTCCGTGAAGACTTATACCACCGTCTAAATGTAATTCGTATTCATATTCCTAAGCTTGCACATCGAAGTGAAGATATTCCGATGTTAGCTCAACATTTCTTGGCTCGTGCTGGTAAAGAGTTAGGCGTAAGTCCAAAGATTTTACGTACCGAGACAACTGACTATATGCAGCAATTACCATGGCCCGGTAATGTTCGTCAGCTTGAAAATACCTGCCGCTGGTTAACCGTCATGATTACTGGCCGTGAGGTTTACCCAGAAGATTTACCTTCAGAACTTAAACAAGTTCCACTTCAAAAAAATAGTGAAGCTAGCCAACCTGCTCCATCTTTTGAGCGTATTTCTTTACATCATTGGGATGAGCTACTAAGTCAATGGGCAATTCAAAAACTCAAAAATGGCGAAATGAAGATTTTGGATATTGCTACACCAATGTTTGAGCGCACTTTAATTAATGCTGCACTACAGCAAACTCGTGGGCGCAAACGTCATGCAGCCGAGCTATTAGGTTGGGGCCGTAACACTCTAACCCGAAAGTTAAAAGAACTAGGTATGGATTCTGCTGATGACGATGATGAGGATGAACACAAAGTAACTTTGTCTGAAGCTTAATAATCATTCGTAAAAGAAAAAGCGACTAAATCCATTAGTCGCTTTTTCTTTATCTTGATTTACATTGAAAAGACATGGTTAAACTAAAATGTGAACATACAGTTACATCATTAAAAACCTTCAAAATATTTCATAAATATTTGTATTTTAAAATATTTATTCAAACTAAATTTTATATTACTGTTTATCAAGCAACCTAAAAATATAGCGATGACCATCCTTAAAGATAGTTTTGTTATACTAGTTAAGCAGTATTAATTGTCGTTATTAAATTTTATGCATGATCCAGTCCTTGAGTCATATCATCCTATATGTGACAAACCTCAAACACGTCGCGGTGTAGAACGTCGTTTAGCACTATTGCTAAGCGCAACCGAACTGTTTTTGGAAAAAGGATATGATGCTGTCTCTTTAGATGACATCGTCAATCATGCTGGTGGTTCAAAAGCTTCTATTTATAAATACTTTGGTAATAAAGAAGGTTTATTTACTGCAATTTGCGATTACCGCCGTGAGATGTTCTTTAAAGATATTTGTATTGCATTTCAACCAGATCAGGCTTCTTTAAAAGAATACTTAATTCAAACTCTTATCCGTTTTTATAACCACATTATTCAACCTGAGCATATTGCTTTTTTACGTTTGGTTATTGAACAAACCCAGTGGAATGCAACTTTGAGCAAATATTTATACGAAAAATGCGCTCAAGACGTACAAAATACCATTGCTCAAGCACTACTTATTTCTCATCAGGCTGGTGAAATTACTTGTACCTCTCCCGATCACTCATCTCTCATGTATTTTGGGATTTTACGTGATATTGAGTGGCGTATGATTATGGGCATGCCACTGCCAACCAATGAATATGAAGTATTTGATTATATTCATTATTGTGTAGAAATTTTCTTAAAAGGCCACCATAAAGTCTAATTCTTTTGCATTTTGAAATGCTTATAGTATAGTAGACTTCTTTTTTCCCACATCCACCCAGCCAACAACAGATAATTGTTGTATTTCAAAGACAATTATTATGGAGTAGCTACATGGCTTTAAGACATTTCCTGACTTTACGTGATCTATCTACATTAGAACTCAATCGCGTTTTACAGCGCGCAAGCGAACTAAAAAAAATGCAACAAAGCAATAAGGTGTATCAACCTTTTGTTGGTAAAGTATTGGGAATGATTTTTGAAAAATCGAGTACACGTACGCGTATTTCTTTTGAAGCCGGTATTAATCAATTTGGTGGTAGTGCTATCTTTTTATCACCTCGCGATACACAGCTAGGTCGCGGTGAACCTATCGAAGATTCAGCACGCGTTATTTCAAGTATGCTTGATATTGTGATGATTCGTACGTTTGGTCATGACATTGTTGAACGTTTTGCATCTTATTCAAAAGTTCCTGTGATTAATGGCCTAACTGATGACCACCACCCTTGTCAGCTACTCGCAGATTTACAAACTTACATTGAACATCGCGGTAGTATCGAAGGTAAAACCGTAGCGTGGATTGGTGATGGTAATAATATGTGTAACTCATATATTGAAGCTGCACATTTAATGGGTTTTAAATTAAAAATTGCTTCACCCAAAGGTTTTGAACCTAAACCTGAATTTTTAGCAGAATTTGGTCATTGCGTTGAGCTTTTTGATAATGCTGAAGATGCGGCTGTAAATGCTGACCTTATCGTTACAGATGTTTGGGCAAGCATGGGGCAAGAAGAAGAACAAAAATTACGTAAGAACGCATTTGCGGCTTTTCAGGTAAATGAAAAACTGATGAGTCTTGCACACCCAGATTGTTTATTTATGCATTGTTTACCAGCCCATCGCGGTGAAGAAATTTCAGAAACAATGCTTGATCATAAAAACTCTGTTGTATGGGATGAAGCTGAAAATCGTCTACATGCACAAAAAGCTTTAATGGAATTTTTATTGAATGAAAATTTGAAAAAAGCTTAATCTTGATATAAAAACAGCACCTTTAAGGTGCTGTTTTTTTTATTTCTATAAAATACTTATTTTTCTAGTTTATTTTTTTAAAATTTTTCATGATGTTGCTGAATATATAAACAGACTATATTTCAACTACACTCTAGAATCGTGTATAACATTCTACACAATAAGCCAAGCCTACTCTTGTAGAGTGCGATTATGACAACCCTTGAAGAATCACTATCTCAAATCCCTGCATTTTCAATTATTCATGAACATTTGTTTAGTTCAGCACAACCTTCTATTGAACAGCTTAAACTTATTAAAGAGTATGGTTGTAGTACCGTTATCAATTTAGCTTTGACAAACTCACCAGATTGTATAGAAAACGAAGATCGGGTTTGTCTTGAGCATGGTTTAAATTACATTCATATTCCAATTGACTGGGAAACACCATCTTCTGACCAATGCTTATTGGTTTTAGATTTAATTGATCATTTGGTTCAAAATGAAATTGTTTGGTTACATTGTGCCAAAAATAAACGCGTAAGTTGTCTTATGTATGTCTACAGACAATTTTATATGAATATGGACATGCCTACTTCCCAAGATTTACTGCACAAAATTTGGGAGCCAAATGAAACTTGGACAGGTCTTATCCATAGTATTACCTTACAGCTACAAGGCCGTAAGGCTACTTTAGAACTCCAGCAGTCTTTGCAACAAGCTGATAATTTAGTCTAATTAGAGATTAATACCGTCGCTGTTGCTAAAATTCCTTCTTGGCGACCAGTAAACCCGAGTTTTTCGGTAGTGGTCGCTTTGATGCTAATTTGATTTAAATCCACATTCAAAACATCCGCAATGCTTTGTCGCATCTCTAAATTATGTTTCGCTAATTTAGGACGTTCGCAGGCTACAGTAATATCAGCATTATTTAAACGATAACCACGGTCTAAGATTAGTTGATAAACGTGTTTTAGTAGTACACGACTATCTGCACCCTTAAACTCTGGATCGGTATCTGGAAAATGCTGACCAATATCTCCAAGCGCTAGTGCACCTAATAAAGCGTCACATAGTGCATGTAACACGACATCACCATCAGAATGTGCTTTCAGGCCATGCGTATGCGGAATCTGAATGCCAGCTAAAGTTACGAAGTTACCCTCTTCAAAGGCATGCACATCCATTCCTTGACCAATACGAATTTGAGCAACCATATAAACTCTTTCCTTCTATTATAAAAGCTTAAGAAATCTTGTATTCAACCGTTGTGTTTCGCTATAGTACACTTAGCAAAGTAGACTGAAAGTATAAGCGATCATGCCGTCGAATACTGATATGAATCAATTGAAAAGATTAAGTTTTGTCGTGACATTGAGTTGTTTATGCTCATCGCTTGTTTTTGCAGAATCCATTGACTGCTCCAACGCAAAATCAGAGCTCAAAATCTGTTCAAAAAACTTTAGCGAAGCACGAAAGCAACTCAACAACAAATATCTTTCTGCATACTTAGTTACAGATGCCCCATTACAGCTTCTACAAGATACTCAAACATTGTGGTTTAAACATACGCAACAATGTAAAACCAATTCATGTATTCAACAACAGTTTGACGTACGTGGTGATGATTTAAATTTTTATGCTTCACTTAAGCAAACCCTAACACAGCATTACCTTAAATTTGAAAATGGGCACATTGCAGCCCAACCTGTTCATTTACAAATCCATCAACTTGCTAAAGATAAAATCAAAATAGAAGGGTTAGCTTACCGTAATCCGAATAACCGAAAAGAAGCCCAAACTATTTCATTAATGGCTTATAGCTCTCCAGAGCAGAAAAGTGAAATTTTAGATAACGAGCATAACTGCAAATACAAATTTGATTTTCAAAAGGCCTTACTTGTTGTAAAGACTCAACAAAAAGGCTGTGAGCGATTTACTGGTGTTTATCGACTATATGATTAATTGATATAAAATAAAAAAGCCAGTGCATCTACACTGGCTTTTCTTTTTAAGCTGGATATTTTTGCAGGATATCCTGACTCACCAAAACAGCTGTTGCTGCTGACAAAGTCCAACCTAAATGGCCATGCCCTGTATTATAAAAAACCCGTGATTGCTTAGACTGTTTCACTACAGGCAACATATTAGGCATCATTGGTCTTAAACCCGCCCAAGGCACAACATGCTCAGTTGAAATGTCAAAATTGCGGTTCACCCAATTAACTAATGGCTGAATACGATCTGCACGAATGTCTCGATTGTAACCATTAAACTCAGCTGTACCTGCTATACGTAAACGGTCTTGTCCTAAACGAGAGGTTACAATTTTGGCACTCTCATCAAGCAAACTTACCCACGGCGCATTTTTAATGCTTTTCTCATCTTTCAATTGGACAGTAATCGAATAGCCTTTCACAGGATAAACATTTACACGCTCACCAATCATGTCAGCCAATTGATAACTCCCTACACCACCACAAACCACCAGAACATCACCTTCTAATTGAAAGCTATCTGATTGAGAAAGATGCGGATGCTCAGCACTTGGCTGACAATTCAGTACCACTTTATCTGTATGACACTTAATATCAGTAACTTCTAAACCAAACTTATACTGCACCCCATATTGTTTAGTCTTTTCAGCTAAAGTGGTTGAATATTTATGAATATCTCCAGTTGCATCGCTTGGTGTGTAATAACCACCAAAGTACTCACCCGTTAAAGAAGGTTCGATTGACTTCATTTCTTCAGGTGAAACTGAGTAGCGCTCCAAAGTCCCTTTATTCAAGACATCATTAACTCGCTTGGCAATATCATAGTCACCCTTAGTATGATACATATGAAGAATACCGCGTTTCTCCAAATCAAATTGAAGCTGCTCTTTTTCAGCGACTTCAAATAAGCGCTTACGAGCAAGCAATGCTAAACGAACAGTTTCTATCGTATTAGCCTCATAATTTTTAATATGAGATAAAAACTCAACTAACCAGCTATATTTGTGCAAACTAAAAGAAGGATTAAGTAATAGAGGAGCATCTTTTTGCCTCATCCATTTAAAACCTTTTATAACGGTCGCTTTCTGGTTCCAGACTTCTGCATTACAAGCAGATAATTGCCCTCCATTTGCAAATGATGTTTCCATAGCTGGATAAAGGTGGCGATCAATCACTGTGACTTGGTAACCTAATTGAGATAATTCATAGGCTGAAGTAACCCCTGTGATTCCTGCACCAATCACAATAACATGTGGCATAACAGACTCCTCTGAAATGCAAAAACATTTCATCAGTACAGCCCATCTGTCATTTGTACCTGAGAGTTTCGACCTAAATACTACCTTTTAGCATTTCGATCTTCCCCTTCGGTGAGTTTATGACTTATAAGTTTTTATTCTTCATGCTTATAAATCTTAAGCTGCTCTCCAGATTTTTTAATTATTACAGTCCTTTTGCCTGAGAGTTTCCGGGCCTGTTGCTCCTTCGGCGGGTTCTTAAGAACCTCTCTCCCGCAATAATTTTGTATTTATATAAGCAATGTATCTGCCACTTTTAAAAAAACGCATTCTTTTCTTGTAAACTTTTGTACAGCAATTCAATTAAATATGAAAGTATTTGATTTAATTACAAAAAAAGGTGAATTATTTAAATTCACCTTTTGCCATTTATTAAAGCTTTCCTTCAAGCACTTGGTCTGAAACATGACCTTTCCACTGCTCTCTCAAGGTTGGTAAATAAAACTTCTCACCAATTGTGACCAACTCAGCATCAATGAGTGCATGAATTTCGTGCATAAAAATGTAATCTAACGCAACTAAAGAGAGTTGATAATTTTTTTGCGCTACTTTTTTTCGCTTCACTTGAGCTTGTTTAATTAACTCATTTGCAAAATTTTTATCTTTATATGTGGTGATTGCATTTAAACGAAGCTCAATAACACCCCAACCGGCCAACAATTTTTTGAAAATTTCAAAGTCTTTCGTCGTTGATTCCCAAGTTACATTTTCCAGATTATTATCTTCAGGCAAAACAGGTAACAGCAAATCACCAGTACTTGGAAAAATCTTTTTAAGATTTAACAGAAATTTAACAGGCTGATCACTCGGGTAATCATTAAACTGCACATGTTGTTCGGTATCTGTTAAATAAATCGAGAGCATTCAAAAATCCTTAGCTAAACAACTGTTTATTATGTGTTTAATTTCCATATCGCAAAATAAATAAAAATTAAAAACAATAGAAAAACAGGATAAGGTGGGCATTTTAACAATTATGGCAGCTTATTCAACTCTAAGTTGGTTTGATAAAGCTTAATCAAGAAATAATTACAACCTAGAAACTTGCAAATAAATCTCATACAACTTCAAAAATTTAAAAATGCATATATTTTAAATATATTATTTTTTAGTATACTGTTAAATTTAATGTTATAATACATTGATTTACTCAATTTCATCTGGGCTTCCAAAGAAATGAATAGATCAAAATTAATTTTATTATTTTTAAGTATTAGTACTTTTTCTTCTTCGGTATTTTCTGAAACGATTACTTCCCCAATTAAACAAGAATTTTATGACCAAGAATCGAATCGCCATAGAAGTATGCTTGAGCTAAGTAACACTTCAAGTCATAAGTTTAATGAATCACAACACAATTCTTTTCACTGCGATTCCAATAAGCAAAGAGTAGATTTTTTTGAAATTGCCAAACAATATCAAGATGAGAAACCAAAAAATACCTACTCGCATTTTGCTGACCCGACAGTGAACATGAGCGATCATGATCGAAGTCTCTATTACATTAAAAATCATGATGATATAAGCCTTAAAAGGGATATTCGTATTCAACAATATAGATCATTAAAACAGCAATACGATAAAGGAGTCATTTCCAATGATGAATACAAAGAGAAAGTTTATAAAATTTTAAAATAAGCTTTTATATTTCCTGAAGCCTTCTTTCTGATGGAAGGCTTCTATAATAGTTTTGATATAGATTGTTAAAAAAACTTTAAATAACAAAGATCCATAGTAAATAAGCAATAAAAATTAAACAGTTTTAACTGCTAAAAGACGCCAGACTATACAAATCTTCTCTACAAATAAAGGAGAGATCAATGAAGATCCGCGCTTCACGTACCTATTCAACTTATTCAAACCATTACTTTATTTCGAAAGAATATGAATGTAGCGTTATACCAGTAAAAGGAATGTGCTTTACTGATCTTGGTTTAACCGAAAATGGTGTGATTGAACCTGTAGAAATTAGTGAGGTCACTATAGACCCAGCCTCTAATTCTTATCATATTCTTTTAGCTAAAGACTCACATGAATATACAAAAGAAGAACTAAAAAGAAAGTTTGAAGAAATGAAAGTAAATGGCTGGGAATATATAGAAGATCTTCTGATGTAGCTTTTATTTTCAATCTATAAGTTAAAGTTCTAGATTTAAGGTGTAAACATAATAGCCATCAGTAGTTTAACTGTACATTCTGTGCATAATTATACGGCTGATGGCTATATAGATCGCTTATTTACTATTTGGCGAAACCATTTTTTCAGGTTTAACGACCTCATCAAATTGTTCTGCTGTAACTAAACCAAGCTCAACAGCCACTTGTTTTAAAGTTTTATTCTCTTTATAAGCAGTTTTCGCTACTTTTGCAGAGTTTTCATAACCAATAACCGGATTCAATGCAGTAACTAACATGAGAGAGTTATGCAAGAAGTGATCAATTTTGTCATGATTAGGCTCAATTCCTACTGCACAGTGGTCATTAAAGCTATTACATGCATCACCAAGCAATTGAATAGATTGCAGTAAGTTATAAGCGATTACTGGCATAAATACATTAAGCTCGAAGTTACCCGAAGCACCAGCGACATTAATAGTCGTATCATTACCAAGCACTTGTGCAACCACCATAGTCATTGCTTCACTCTGGGTCGGGTTCACTTTACCCGGCATAATGCTTGAGCCTGGCTCATTTTCAGGAATGCGAATTTCACCAAAACCACAACGTGGTCCGCTTGCTAACCAACGAATATCGTTAGCAATTTTATTTAAACTTACTGCTAAAGTTTTTAATGCACCTGATGCAAAAACAGCTGCATCACGTCCTGCAAGTGCTTCAAATTTATTAGGAGCAGTAACAAATGGCAAACCCGTTAAAGCTGCAAGCTGAGCTGCGGCTTTAACAGCATAGTCAGGATGAGCATTTAAACCAGTTCCTACTGCTGTACCACCCAATGGCAACTCATACAAACCACTTAAAGCTTGTTGTAAGCGTACTAAACCGTGCTCAAGCTGAGAAACATAACCGCTAAATTCTTGGCCAAGTGTTAGTGGCGTCGCATCTTGTAAGTGGGTACGGCCAATTTTGACAATCTCTTGAAATTCATCTGACTTCTTCTGCAAAGTCGCTTTAAGCTGCTCTACAGCTGGAATCAGTAATTCATTAATTTGCAAACTTGCCGCAACATGAATAGCCGTTGGAAATGAGTCATTAGTAGATTGTGCACGGTTAACATGATCATTTGGATGTACTGGCTTTTGTGCTCCGAGCGCTTGGCCTAGCTTTTGATTTGCAATATTTGCAATCACCTCATTACAGTTCATGTTACTTTGCGTACCAGAACCTGTTTGCCAAACTACGAGTGGAAACTGTGAGTCCCATTTCCCTGCAATCACTTCTTCGGCAGCACCTACAATGTACTGACTCAAATCTTGTGGTAACTGGCCCAATTCTGCATTGGTTATTGCCGCAGCTTTTTTTACCAAGCCCATCGCTCGAATCATGGCACGGGGTAAACGCTCCTGCCCGATTTTGAAGTTCTGTAAGCTACGTTGGGTTTGTGCTCCCCATAGCGCTTCATTTGGAACTTCAATCTCACCCATAGTGTCATGTTCAATTCGTGTTTGCATAGAAACCTCGGTTATGTGGCTAAAGAACTCACGGGCTGAAGCAATTTTTGCTTTGGCTAGTTAATTTTAATATCGTACTCAAGCATTTCATTATTGTAAATAAGAATCATTATCTTATCTTCCATTTAATGTATTTTGATAGAATCTCCACTCATCTTCAATCATTTGCTTTAAAGTTCGTTTCGGATTCCATTGTAATAAAGTTTTTGCTTTTCCTATATTTGCACCCAATTGGGCCAACTCTTCATGCTTATAAATTGCCGATTGCGTCGGAATTTCGGCTTGGGTAACCTGTGAAATTTCATCTAATAATTGACGAATCGATTGCACTTGCTCATGAGCAATATTAAAAGCTTCACAGCAATGGGTTTGATCGCGTAACCAATGTAAAGTTAAGCTTACTGCTTCACATACATCTAATACATGTAAAAAGCTACGTTCTACTGTATGGTCTTCGGTCGAAACCTGATCTTGTAATTCAATTAAATCACGCTGCATCGCTGCAACTTGTAATGCAAGCGGTACAATATTTTTAGGGAGCTGTGCAACATATTCACCTAATACACCATGCTCAAAAGCACCTACAATATTTGATAGGCGTAGGATTGCAATTTTCCATTCATGATCAATTTTATGAGTATCTCTAATGATTTCTTCAATCATCTGTTGAGATTTAATATATGGATTAGGATAAGCATAGTTGAAGTCTTCTGTTTCGCTTAACTGCAAACCAGATTTTCCATAGACTGCCAAGCTAGATAAATGGATAAAATGACGAACACCAGTACGTTGCATTGCACGTAACAGGCTCATAATGCAACTGACATTGTCATTGTAATATTCGAGCGGTTTTAAATTAGACTCTTCAATAGATTTAAAACCAGCTGTGTGAATAACTGCATCGATTGAGTACTGTTCAAATACTTTGTTCAATGCAGGTGTATTACGTACATCAAGTTTAACAAACGGAACGTACATACCAGAGATGTATTCTAACCGCTCAAGCGTTTGCAAGGTCGAGTTAGCCAAATTATCGACAATAACCACTTCTTGGCCTTGAGCCAGCAGACTCAATGCAATGTGTGAACCGATAAAGCCTAAACCACCTGTCACTAAAATCATTGTATACTTACCTTTCTCTTAATGTATCTACGCCCATTTAGACGTATGACCATAGTGAATTCTCAATGAGTACATTACTACTAATAACCTCTGCTCCTACTTCGATCCATGCTTGGCATGCGCTAGGCCTTGCTCAGGCACTCAAAAGTAAAAATGAAGACTTTCGTGTATTCTTTTACCAAGATGGCGTTCAAGTTGCGAATGATTTTCAATGGGTTCCTGACGACCAGCGTAATTTAACGCATGAATGGCAAAAGCTCGCGATCCGACTTCCTGTCTGTGTCAGCGCAGCTCTTGCACGTGGGATTACCGATGCAGAAAATGCGAGTCGTCATCAACTTAGTCATCACAACCTAGCGAACAACTTTGAGTTGGTTGGACTAGGTGAACTTGCTGATGCAGTACAGTCAGCCTCTCGTCTTCTTCAATTCTAAGTTACTTTATTAACTTAGATTGTTGCTTTTAAAAGGTATATTGTGTGAAAACTGTACTCGTTATTTTGACCCAAGCCAATTTAACCAGCCTACAAGTCAATGAAAGCCTCGCCGCTACTATGGTTTTAGCAACCTTTGGCTCACCAGTCAAAGTATTATTAAAAGATGCGGCTCTTAGTCTTTTACAAAATGAACGTAACTTTGACCAATTGCAGCATGCATTTAAAATTGCTTCAAATATGGTAGATAGCTTTGAGTTTTATGACTTAAGCCCAATTCTTATTGAAGACAAAAATAAACAGCATCCTTTTGTTCAAAAGAGTGAGCAGAAACTAGAATTTGTTCAGCTAGATACTGAACTCATCCAATCTTTCGATCATGTCTTATATTGGTAGATAAAGGTGTAATTTTAATGACGCAATCAACTCTTTATCTTGTGCAAGCTTCTTATCACCATACTCCTCGCATTATTGAAGAACTTGCAAAGCTATTTCATAAAGATGATCAAATTGTTTTTATGGGTGACTCAACTGCTCAACTTTCGGTAAATATTTGTCAGCAGTTTGGCTCAGTTTCTTGTTTGTCTCATGAAAAAGATTTAATTGATGCAGAAACCTTAGCTCACGTTAAGGTATTGAACTATGACCAGTTTGCGGATCTGGTTTTACAATTTAATCGATGCATTTCTTTGAAATAATATAGTTAGGCTCATTTTTATGAATTTAGAATTAGATCAAGATGGTCATTTAGTCGACTATACGATTTGGAATCCCGAAGTAGCACAGGAACTCGCCAAATCTCTCGATCTTGAATTAACAGATTGGCATTTTGAAGTTTTAGCTGCGGTTCGCCAATTTTATCAGCAATTTGGGCATTCTCCTGCAACACGTCCTTTGATTAAGTTTTTAATGAAAACCGTAAGTCCAGATATTAATAATGCTGTTTTACAGCAAAAATTTAATACCGGTTTAGTTGCTCGCCATCTCAGTCGCTTAGCAGGTATTCCTAAACCGGCAAATTGTTTATAAATTTTTATGCGAATTTTTTAGCGGCAGCGACACATAAAATTGTTACTGCCGTTACCATTAACATCGACCAACTTACATGTTCATGTAATAAAAGTGCAGCAATCGCGAGTCCCATTAATGGTTGTAAAAGTTGTAGCTGGCTAATTGCAGCTATACCGCCTTGAGCAAGACCTTTGTACCAGAAAAAGAACCCGATGAGCATACTAAATAAAGATACATAAATCAGTCCTGCAACCGCTGATGTAGATACATCTTGAAAGGAAACGGGCATATAAAAAAGAGTAGCAAGCAACATAATCGGCAAAGCTAAAATAAGCGCCCAACAAATCACCTGCCATCCACCTATTTTTTTCGAAAGTACTCCGCCTTCGGCATAGCCAAATCCACACAAAATAATTGCAATAAGCATGTATAAATCGCCAATGCCAAAAGATGCTTCACCCGACAAAAAGAACATATAGGTAAAAACTACCAGACTGCCTAAAATTGCAAATATCCAAAAAAATAAATTTGGTTTTTCTCCACCTCTCACTACTGCAAATATGGCAGTAGCGAGCGGTAGAAGGCTAACAAAGACAATCGCGTGGGCTGCGTTCATATACTGTAGAGCAAGCGCAGTAAATAAGGGAAACCCAACTACAACGCCTAAAGCCACAATAGCCAGTGGCCACCAATCTTGTTTAGCAGGCTTTTTTTCCTTAAGTAAAAAAATAAGAATTAAACCCAAAACTCCTGCAATGACAGCTCTTGCTGCTGTTAGAAAACCAGGCTCAAAACCTGTTACCGCAACACGGGTAGCCGGTAATGAACCGGCAAAAATTGCAACCCCAATAAAACCATTCACCCAACCGTTCATAAACTTTTGCATATTATTCTCCGCAACTATACGAAGAATTTAAGCTGTGATATGGTGTCAAAACCAGATACAAAGCAGTACAATTTTAAAAAACTGTTATGTATAAATAAGCAGTACAGTAGAGATGATTAACGTGAACCAGACAAAAACAAAAATCGAACTTGTTATTTCACAGATTGAACAACAAATTAAGAATCGCTCTTTGACTCCGGGAACTCGACTCCCCTCTGTGCGCAAGCTGGCCAAAGATTTAGGTTTTTCAGTTTCTACGATTGTCGAAGCTTATGAACGATTAATTGCCCTAGGGAAAATTGAATCACGTAGTGGTTCCGGCTTTTATGTCGTGGCACCACTTGCTCCTTTAGACTTAAGTGAATTAGGACCCAAACTAGATCGCTCAATAGATCCGTTATGGATTTCACGTCAGTCTTTAGAGGCAGAACCTGATGCGTTTAAACCCGGTTGTGGTTGGTTACCTAATGACTGGATGCCGCTTGAAAGTATCCGCAAGGCATTAAGATCTGTTACACGAAGTGAAGATGATGGTTTAATGGGTTATTCTTCACCGTTAGGGCTGCCGGCATTAAGAGATCTGCTGGCTAGGCGAGCACAAAATAAAGGTATAGAGGCAAATCTCAATCAAGTTGTTTTAACCGATTCAGGCACTCAAACTATTGATCTGGTTTGTCGTTTTTTACTTAAACCAGATGATGTAGTTCTAATTGATGACCCTTGCTACTTTAACTTTCATGCTCTACTTAGAGTTCATCAAGTTAAAGTTATTGGTATTCCCTACACTCCTAATGGCCCAGACTTAGAGGCATTTAAAGAAGCGATTGTGAGCTATAATCCTCGGCTTTATATTACAAATTCAGGAATACATAACCCCACTGGCGCAACACTTTCACTCTCTACAGCTCATCAATTATTGAAGTTGATTGATCAGTCGAATTTAATTGTGATTGAAGACGATATATTTTCGGATTTTGAATATATTCCAGCTCCACGACTTGCAGCCCTAGACAACCTTTCACGTGTGATTTTTATTGGAAGTTTCTCTAAAACGCTCTCTGCCTCTATTCGCTGCGGCTACATTATTGCGAAACCAGAATGGATTGATCAGATTACCGATTTAAAAATAGCCACCAGTTTTTCTCACAATGGTCTCTCAGCCAAGATTTTACACACAGCTTTAACCGATGGTTCATACCGTAAGCATTTAGATTTATTAAAAGTTCGTTTAGCTCAAGCCATGCAAGAAACCATCGCGAAACTTAAATCAATTGGGATAGAACCGTGGATTGAACCCAAGGCTGGAATTTTTGTGTGGTGTCGTCTACCAGAAGGTGTAGATGCAGCGAAGATTGCTCAGTTTTGCCTGAATCGGCAAGTGATTCTCGCTCCGGGAAATGCTTTTAGCCAGGCCCAATCGGCAGGCCAATTTATCCGTTTTAATATTACTCAATCAAATCATGATTATATTTATAAGACCCTTGCAGAAGCACTTCTACAAGAGTCGTTATAGAACCGAGTTTAAGCCTGTTTTTGCTTTTGTTGCATATAAGCAAAATAGCCCGGCCCAGCCGAAACCTGAACTTGCTTTGCATGTAATGGCTCACGGCATACTGAACACACCATAACAGGTTCAAACTTATGTCCACATGTTTTGTGACGATATTCCAAAGGTTTACCTAAACCTTGATCCATCCATTTATCTGCCCAGTTCGCCATAGATAAGATAATTGGATAAAGTTCAAATCCTTTATCAGTGAGACGATATTCAAAACGCTCCTGACGGTCAAAATAAGGAGCTTTGACTAAAATTTCGTATTCAACCAACCGTTTTAAGCGATCAGAAAGGACATGACGAGTGACACCTAATGATTTTTGAAAATCATCAAAACGGCGAATTCCCATAAAAGCATTACGTAATATTAGCATCGTCCATCGATCACCAATCACTGATAGCATGCGGGCAACAGAACAAGGCTGATCACCGATGTCATCCCATTTCATCTTTATGCTTTCCTCAATATAGAACTGGCCTATTTGCCTTATTATTTATACCCTAAACCACTTAATATGTTATATGCAATATAGAGCTTAGAAATAAGTTTTTAGTATATTTATAAAGCTTATTTTTTTAAAATAACAGTCACTAAAAATAGATATAAAATATAATTAATCCATCCGTATGGATTAATTATATTCAGCTTATTTATAAGTTAATTTGAAATAAAGATTCCCTTTAGCACAGTTCCTGATGCTAGTTTTGTATTCGCAGGAATACGGACTAGACAATTGGCTTGCATAAGATTACTCAGCATATGGGACTGTTGCTTGGCCAAACTTTTTACCCTCAGTTGTCCTGCATCAAAATAAGCATACATTCGTAAAAAACGCTCACGTGCATCTTCTTTTAAATCATGCTCTAAAATTGCGGTAAACCATTCTGGTCCCTGTCTATTGCCCTGCAATGCATCAAGCAAAGATTTTCCGTAAATTTGCATTGCGACATATACCGCAGCTGGATTGCCCGGTAAACCTAATAAATAGCAAGAATGGCGGGTTTGTGAATTATGGTATTCGGCAAAGAATAAAGGTTTACCCGGTTTTTGTTTAACTTTCCAAAAGATTTGTTCAAACCCAACTTCGAAAGCACAGGGCCGAACAAAGTCGTAGTCTCCTACCGACACTCCGCCAGTCGTTATAACAACATCATGGCTGTCTTTTAGTTGATTAAAGTAATGGCTGACCTGCTCTGCTTCATCTGCTACGTGAATCAGCTCGATATCTAAACCATAATCTTCAAACCAAGCTTTTAGTAATGGGCCATTTGCATCAAAGACTTTACCTTCAGCTAGATCTTCTGCTGTTTCGGCAACTTCATCACCCGTGATCAAAACAGCGACTTTCGGTGCACGATAGACTTCAACGGTTTGCACACCCGCCATACTTAAAGCAGCCAAACTTCCAATATTCAAAAGTTGTCCTACTTGAGCAAGCAACTGCCCTTGCTGGATTTCCTCTCCGGTAAAGCGGATATCGGCTTGAGGGCGTATATGTTCCGTTAAACAAATTTCTTGGGCCGAAATAACCGATACGATTTCTTGTCGAGCTACATGCGTTGTTCCTTCAGGAATTTTGCCGCCCGTAAATATACGAATTGCCTGACCTTCACCGAGTATGTCGTGACTCTCACTTCCGGCACGAATCTCACCTGTGACTTGGAACTTTTGATTATTCAAATCTTCTGCATGGCTACAAAGTGCATATCCGTCTACCGCACTTTGAGAGAAACTTGGTAAATTAATTTCAGAGTAAATATCTTTGGCAAGATAGCTACTTAGGCTATTTGTTAGAGTCTTTTGAATAGAGCTTAAGTTTTTAGGCTTATTAATAACTAAATCTAGCGCTTCATCTATACTGATTAATCCACGCTCAGCACCACAACCTGACATTATTCATAGCCTCCCGGATGTGGTAAATCACGGCAAACATCAAAAATATGGACTAATGCGGGTAAAATAGCGGCCATTGATTCGCTTGCGCCACCACGGCTTCCCGGTAATGTCACCACTAAAGAACGGTCAATAAACCCTGCTACTCCGCGTGACATAGCAGCGTATGGCGTGCGTTTTTGTCCAAATGAGCGAGCAGCTTCCATTAAGCCATCTAATTTACGCTCTAAAAGAGGCTCTAGCGTATCAACCGTAATATCACGCTTACCAATTCCTGTTCCACCCACCGTCATAATACAAGCATACGATTTGGTGAGTTCTAGGACCAATTCTTTGAGATCATCTGCTTCATCAGGCAAAATTTGGTAATGAATTGGATCAAAGCCAGCTTCAGTTAAAGTTTCAACCACAGATTTTCCGGCAGTATCCGGCTTTCTACCCGCTGCTACGGTGTCTGACAAGACAATAACAGCAGCCGAAACAGGTTGACGCAATACCCGTTTAAAATGGGATTTTCCGCCTTTTTTCTTAAGTAGTTTACATTGATCCATCCAGAGTTCTTCTGGTTCACAATGAGGCTTTAACATGTCATAGATAGTTAAGCCTGCAAGGCTTGCCGCCGTTAAAGCTTCCATCTCTACGCCAGTTGGACCAATAGTTTCAACAACAGCAATAATTTTTACAAAGTCGTGTTCCAATTCATATTCAACATCTGCCCGATAAATCGGTAGCGGATGACATAGTGGAATCAGCTCATCAGTTCGTTTGGCTGCCAAAATTCCTGCAACACGTGCTGTTTTTAGGGCATCACCTTTTTCCGTGTTTCCTTGTCTTAATAGTTCAATACAGTGCGGTGGTGCATATAAAATCGCTTGTGCTTCGGCAACACGATAACTTTCCGGCTTCATTCCTACGTTTTTCATTATTTATCCTAGTGTTACATATTTCAGTGTGAGTGCTCATGGCCGGCATGATGATGGTGATGTTTGTGGTCGTGCGGCGCATCCTTACGAATACAACAGCCCTCTACATAATGACTTGTGCCATCTGTAAAGAACTCTTCTTTAAAGACAGGCACTTCATGTTTTACCCGTTCGACTGCTTCCTCACATGCTTGAAAAGCTTCACGGCGATGGGCTGCATACGCAATCGCAATAATGGCTGTTTCACCAACATCTAGATATCCAATTCGATGAACCACTCGCACATAAGATACCTGATACTTTTTCTCAATTTCTAGTTCAATTTCACGTATCATTTTTTCTGCAAGCGGTTTATAAGATGTATATTTCAGCGCCTTTACCGCTTTACCTTCGTGGTGATTACGAACCGTACCCATAAAAATATCGATACCGCCACACTCAGGAAAAGATTGAATCGGATCAAAAGTATCTAGGCTTAAAGCCTGCTCTTGTATTCTTGCGAACTGTTTCATGATTCATCCTCCAGCAACGGGTGATAATAAAACCAAAGTGCATGGCTCACTTAAGACAGTTTGTCTAGTTATGACATTATCACCAATTGCACATGCACATTTTTCCATGGCTTTTGTCGATTCAGGATGTAATAAAACAATTTCATCCAATACATCTTTAACCAAACTATGATTCGGACAAACTAACAAAAGATTTTCAGGAAGCAATTTTTCAATTGCACCAAATGCTTCGACTTTAATTTGGATAGATTGTTGCATTTATCCCCCAAGCATATGCATGCTGATTTTACGGGTTTGTTGATGTTGTAAGGCATGGAAACCTTTTGCTTTATGCCAGATATAAGGATGAACCAAATTCTTTAAATTTTGGATATATATACCGTATTCTGGGCTATGTTGTTTGCTTACCAGTGCTTGAAGCTGAGGCTTAATATTTAAACCTTGTGGTGCAAATAAACAGTTATATAGTTCGCCTTTTGCGGTAAGTCGTATACGGTCACATTGATGACAAAATGAGTGCGTAATTGTAGAAATTATTCCTAAATGGTAGCTACCGTTAATTAGATATTGACGCGCTGGCTCATGTTGCTGCTCGATCACTTGTACCGAATAATACGGTCGTAAAGTCTGTAAAATTTCAGCCTCGCTTACCACATCTTTATTTGACCAAAGTGCATCACCATCAAGCGGCATAAACTCGATAAAACGTAAAGGAATATGATTAGCAATTGACCACTTCACCATAGGTAAGATTTGATCATCATTTTTATCTTTCATTAATACGCAGTTAATTTTAAAAGGCAGTCCTGCATCTTTAGCAGCTTGAATACCCTCAAGAACCGGTTCTAACTTTTTCTTAGTGAGCTCTTTAAATTGAATTGAATCAAGACTATCTAAACTAATGTTTAAATCATCTAATCCAGCGTCTTTTAGTTGTTTAGCGTATTTAGCAAGGTAATGACCATTTGTAGTCATCGATATACGTTTTAAACCTAATGCTTTTAAGGCCTGCAAATCACGAACAAAATGAACAATGCCTTGACGCATTAATGGTTCACCACCCGTAATGCGAATACTCTCGATACCTTGCTGCACCATAAAATGACAAAATTGAAAGAGCGCTTCAAAACTAAGCAAGTCTTGTTTATTTAACCATTCTGGATGCTCAGGCATGCAATATACACACTTAAAATTACAGCGATCAGTTACAGAAATTCGTAACTTACGCTTGATACGCCCATATTGATCTTGCAGAAGGCTTGGCGCATTTTCAGAGTGATATTGTTTCATCATTTGCACTCATATCGAGAACATTTCAAATCTTGCGAGCACCGATTATGAACAATCAAATACAAAAAATTGCATCTTAATAGTGCTTTGTTCTTTAATAGCAAAATTTGTTCCAGCTCTACTTATTTTCCATAATATTTAAATTTTTTATAGACTTTTCATCGCACTACCTTAAGAACAATTAAAAAAATAAATCTCAAGTTAGCACGGTAAAATCTATGTTTTACTTGATTCTATTTCTAACACTTTTCTAAACGGATGGGTACATATTTATGGTACGGCGTTTTCGACAATGGATCACAATGTTCAGCAGAAATAAGTAAGTTTAATTGTGGCCCAATCGGTTCTCCATTTTGAAAGCGCATACCGTAGCCATGTGGAAGTGATACAACACCTCTTCTCATCCCATCATCCAACTCAATAGTTACCTGAATTTCTCCATGTTGTGAGATACATTTAAGCTGCCCTCCTGCATCTACATTTAAGTGCCTTGCATCTTCGGGATGAATACGTAATGCACCTTCTGCATCTACTTTTCGCCAGGCAGGGTCACGGTAAATTTGGTTGGCGTTGTAGCTACGGCGTTCACCTGACAAAAGGATGAAAGGAAACTCTTCAACATTAACGTTATGGCTTTTCAAGCTTGCAAGTTCACTTAACATCTCGGGAATTGCAAGACGTATTTTCTTATCTTTATAAGCTACCAGTTTCCAGACTTCGTCATATTCATGTTGCGATAAAACCATACCTGAACGTTGCTTTAATATCTGCTCAAATAGTTTGACACCTTGAGTTAACGGATTACCTTTATAACCTGCACGGCGTACTGCTTTGGTATGTAAAACAGCATATTGAATAGATAGCGGCAATAAAAAAGCAACTGAATCTGCAGAATTGCCAAGTCGTTTGCCAAGAGTTCGATAAATAATAGAAGCAGCAAAAGGGATATATTTTTTATGTCGTGCCAAGGTAAGTCCTAACGCCGACAAGTATGGTAAGTAGGCAGTTTTTTTCGAGTCGACCGCAGCTATTTTTTCTAAAACAGGGAAACTCTTCGGAATAGTATTCATAGCTTCCAGTAATCGAGTATAAATTTCGGCTTCCGGTAAAGTATTTGCTTGAGCAGCCAATACAGGATGTCGCAGGTGAAAACCATTCTTAGGAAATTCCAAGTTAAAACCGGTAAATTCCCATTTTTCAAACTGAGTATGAGCTGGCAAAATATAGTCGGCGAGTCTAGCGGTTTCTGTCATCGCAACATCCACCACAACCAATAAATCTAATGCTTTAAAGGCTTCCTCAAAAGCAGGTGTATCAGGATAGGTTAATAATGGATTACAACTATCTACAAACACAGCACGAATTCGCTTTTCCCCTGCTTTTAAGATTTCATCGGGTAAAATATTAGGTGGAAAAAAACCGGAAATCGGGAACATTTTATGGTAAACGCTACGTCGATATTTTGGTTTTCTTTCATCCGTATCGGTCAAAATTGGAATAAACATGGTATGCAAATTATTGGTACCCTGTTTTCCAAAGTTCCCTGTTAGCAAGTATAAAAGCTTTTCTAAATAACCATTTAATGTTGTATTCAAAGTATGTTGAATACCTAAATCGATACGTACACAGCCTCTTTTTGCTTTGGCAAACTCTCGAACAACCTGATAAATCAAATCGACAGGTACATCAGCTTTAGCAATATAGTCTTCAATCGGGACATGGTTAAATGCAACTTTTACGTCTTCAAACCCATGTGTGTGCTGCTCAATAAACGCTGCATCATAAAGCTTTTCTTTAATAATGATCGCAATCATGGCCGACATTAAAAAAGCATCTGTTCCCGGTTTTAGCTGTACGTGAATGTCTGCTTGTTTTGCCGTTTCGGTAACACGCGGGTCGAACACCACCATGGTTCGGTTCGGATCTTTCTTAATATGTTTTAGCGTGTCTCGTGCGTTAGGAATACCATGTGCCTGAAACGGGTTCGTCCCAATAAAAAGTACGTAGTCTGCATGCTCAACATCTTCTGTCGTATGGCAAGCCTGACTACCGAACAGGCGGCCATTGAGCCAGAAATCACCTGTTTTTTCTTGGGCAAGTGAGTTATATGCATAATAACTTTTCATAGCCAGTAAAAGTTGTCGACCATAAGCTGCACCGAGGTGGTTACCCTGTCCACCACCGCCAACCGAAGCAAAAGCAGTACCGCCAAATTTATCTCTAATCTGCACTAATCGATCAGCAATTTCTTGTATCGCCACATCCCAACTAATTTCTTTAAATGAACCATCTGGTTGGCGTTTTAAAGGTGCGGTCAAACGGTCTGCATGTTTCTGGTAATGCTGTAATCTTGCGGCTTTTTGGCAAATGTAACCTTGAGAAAATGGATGCTCAGGATTACCTTTAATTTTGACAAATTGGTTATCTTTAATTTCTACGCTCAAACCGCAGTTTCTTGAACATAAAATACATGCGGTCACATCTGTTTTACTTTGCTGAGCTGCGTCCATCATTTTTCTGGCTCCGTTTATTTTTATACATCTGGCTAGAATGAAAATAACAAGTTCCAAAATAGAACTTAAATTCTAAACAGTCAATAACTCAAAATTTAAAAAATGATTTCAGATTATCAATGTAAATTTTAAATCGATATGATTGAGGTTCTAATTTGTCGAAAAAATCTCTTTAAATGCTTTAATTTGTTTGTATTGTTGAAGTTCATCTAAAGAATTAATGCTATGGAAAAATAAGTTTTGCTTTTGAAAAATGGCTACTTGTGCGTGTAAAAGTTTGAAGCAACTTTTTAAACTCAATTGTTGCTTGCCAATTTGCTGCTCTAAAACCTCTAGACTGTCACGTTTTAACAAACAAAATGGGTATAAAGCATCTCCGTTAATTGAAACGTAAGCTGCCTGAGCCTGTTTATTTTTGCGAAGAGCGCTATGTAATTTCGCAACGACTTGCGTAGGTATGTAGGTCACATCACAAGGGATAAACAAAACATAATCTGCTTTTACATGTGACCATGCACTTTTCATTCCCATAAGTGGGCCGAAAAAACCGGAAGCATCATCTTGAAAACATTTAATATCAGGCACAATACTTTGATAGATTGAATAATCACGATGACTATTTACCCAAATTTCAGATACAGATGACTTTAATTTTTGATGAATTTTGAGTAGTTGCGTATCTCCATCAAATTGTTGCAACAGCTTATTTAAACCATTCATACGGCGGGCTTGTCCACCCGCGAGAATGACCAAATCAGTTACGGGATATCCCTTATTCACACTTCCACCTCTTGCTGGCAAGCTTTAATCAAGCCTCGGATTTCAGGTAAACATGAACCACAGTTTCCACCTGCTTTTAAACATGCAGTAACCTGTTTTTCATGGGTAATGTTTTGTGCTTTTATTGCTTCGATAATTTTATTCTTACCTACTTTAAAACAACTACACACCAAAGGCCCATCATTATTGGTAGCCGACATCGGCATACCTGCTAGTAAAGCTTTACGGTGCAAGGCGCTCAAACGTTCTCGTTTAAACAGACTTGCTACCCAGTCACGGTCTGGCAATAAATCTGGCGGTGCAATATATAGACTTGCAATTACAATGCCATCTTTCAAAATAACACTATGGCTCAGTTGTGAAGAAATATCTTCTATGCTTAACCATTCAAAGGTTTCATCGGCAAATGGCAAAAAGCTTTTCAGATTCTTTTGAGTATCATGAAAAGTTTGGCGGTCTGCAAGTTCATAGCGGCTGGTTTTCACCATTTTGACTTTGGTCCACCATGCACAGTGATGTAGCGATTCTTGAATATGAGAATCGTATCCTTCACGAATATAGAGCACACCTTGCCAAGTGGTATAGAACGGTTGAATAGTTACAGGCGTATGTTTGAACTCGGGCTCACCTGAAATTGCATCAACTTCTGGATTAACGACTTTACCAATACGGGCGTCGGATGCGACCTGTTCAGTCCAGTGAATCGGTGCAAAAATTTGCCCACGACGGACACCTGATGAGAAGGTTACACGTAGTACACAACTGCCCCATTTCGAACGAACTTCTACTAAACCTTGATCACGTACACCAAACTTCAATGCATCACTTGGATGAATCTCACAGAATGGTTCAGCACGGTGACTGGTTAAATTTGGCGACAAACCAGTACGGGTCATGGTGTGCCATTGGTCACGAATACGCCCCGTGTTCAAAATGAGCGGATAATCTTCTGAAATTGCATGTACCGGATTAATTGCAACAGTCGGAATTAGTTTTGCCTTGGTGTTTTTGTGACTAAACTGGCCCTTACCAAACAGTTGTTGAACAGCTTTAGCGTCTTGTTTTTTATCCCATACTGGCCATTGCACTGGTTGCAGAGCATCGTACTCAGCAGCACTTAGGCTCATTAAACCTTTTAAGTTGAAATAACGGAACGTATCAGTTTGCTCACGTGTTTCAATGTCCACATTATCTTGTGCTGACAAAGCTGCATGTTCATTGAAAATATCAACAGCACTCGTAAAGTCAAAACCTTTAAAGCCTAATTTTTTCGCAACTTGACTCACTGACCACCAATCCGCTTTTGCTTCACCCGGCGCAGGTAAAAAAGCACGTTGACGTGAAATACGACGCTCAGAGTTAGTAACGGTTCCATCTTTTTCACCCCAACCTAAAGCTGGAAGTAACACATCGGCGTAAGCCGTAGTATCGGTATCAGCACAGATATCTGACACAACGACCAATTCGCATTTCTCTAAAGCACGCTTCACCTGATCAGCATCTGGTAAACTTACTACCGGATTGGTTGCCATAATCCAGATGGCTTTAATTTTTCCAGCTTCAACAGCACGGAATAAATCAACTGCTTTTAAACCAGCTTGAGTTGCAATAAATGGGCTGTCCCAAAAGGTTTGCACTACTTTTTGGTGCAGGGGATTATCCAAATCCATATGGGCAGCCAGCATATTAGCTAAGCCACCCACTTCTCGGCCACCCATAGCATTCGGCTGGCCTGTCATTGAAAATGGTGCAGCACCGAGCTTTCCAATTTTGCCTGTCAGCAAGTGGCAATTAATAATGCTGTTGGCTTTATTCACACCCTGACTTGATTGATTCACACCCATTGAAAATAGCGTGATTACCTTTTCAGTCTGCGCAAATTTCTCAAAGAACTGTTGCATCTTATCGAGTGCAATTCCTGTACGCTTTGCCACATATTCCACATTAGTTTCTGGCTCGCTGCTTGCCAAAACCTCTTGCAAACCTTCAGTATAAGCATCTACAAAAGCCTGATCGGCATGACCATTTTGATATAAATATTGGAATAGACCGTTAAACAATGCGACATCTTGGCCCGGTAAAATCGGTAAATGTAAATCCGCTTGTTCACAAGTAC
Organism: Acinetobacter sp. 1424608; assembly: GCF_000588255.1. Taxonomy (NCBI): domain Bacteria; kingdom Pseudomonadati; phylum Pseudomonadota; class Gammaproteobacteria; order Moraxellales; family Moraxellaceae; genus Acinetobacter; species Acinetobacter sp. 1424608. Next base: position 302,646 of record NZ_JFXL01000001.1, on the reverse strand, counting down.
TGGTAAAACGTGGGTCAATCACCACAACAAACATATCGGGATTGTGGCTTTTAGCCTGCATAATCCGTTGATACAGTACAGGATGGCACCATGCGGTATTGGAACCAACCAAAACCACCATGTCGGCATGTTCAAAATCTTCATAACTTGCTGGCACAAGGTCTTCACCAAAGCTACGTTTATGACCTGCCACCGCAGATGACATACAAAGCCGTGAGTTGGTGTCGATATTTGCAGTACCCAAATAGCCTTTTACAAACTTGTTCACCACATAATAATCTTCAGTCAAAAGCTGACCTGAAACATAAAATGCAATGCTGTCACGACCATATTTGTCGATACAAGACTGGAATTTATCGGCAATTTTATTGATTGCTGCATCCCATGTGGTTACAGTCCGATTTGGCTTACGACCAAACATGGGTTGAAGTAGGCGTGTTTCTAACCCCAAAGTATCCGCAAGTCGGCTACCTTTAATACATAAGCGCCCAAAGTTGGAAGGATGCTCAGCATCCCCCTCAACTTGCACCACAGGTCCTTTAGGTTTTTGTTGAACGTTTACACTAACACCACAACCTACACCGCAATATGGACATGTTGTTTTAGTTGTTTTTGCAACATGGTCGGAGCTATCGATTTCAACGCTTGGAATACTATTCATAACTGCTCCTTTCCCTATTTAGCCTGCATTTTTTAATGCAAAATCTCGACCAAATAGCAGCTTATTTCTAAATGAAGAAACAGGAGTTTGATCTGCAATTAACTCTGCATACCACATGCCATCTTCAGTATCTCCAAACAATACTGCACCGATTACCCGATCGCTTTGAATGATAATACGCTTATAAATCTGGCGTTTTTCATCGTTCAGGATAATGTCTTCATAATCATCTTTCGGTTCAAAATTGCCTGCCGAGAATACATCGACACCACTGACTTTTAACTGAGTCGGTACAGTCGGTGCCTTAAAAGTTAAGCTGCCGTGCTCTGCTAAATGGGTCGCGCAAATAAAAGCTTGGCCCCATAGTGGTTCAACCAAACCGAAAGTTTGACCACGGTGTTCGATACACTCACCCACGGCATAAATACTTGGGTCAAATGTTTGCATGGTGTCATTCACCAATACACCACGATTACAACGTAATCCTGCACTTTGCGCCAAAGCAATATTCGGACGGATACCTACAGCAAACACCACAAGGTCAGCATCTAACACTGTGCCATCTTTTAAACGGATTTGTTTGACATGACCGTTTTCATCACCAATTAACGCTTCGGTATTGGCTTCGGTAATGATTTGAATACCTTTTTGCTCAATACTATGACGAAGTAACTGACTTGCACGCCCATCAAGTTGGCGTTCCATAATACGGTCCATCAAATGCAATACCGTGACATTCATACCGCGTTGTTTTAACCCATACGCCGCTTCTAAACCCAGCAAACCGCCACCAATCACGACTGCATTAGTTTTTGAACCACAGTATTCAATCATGGTGTTAACGTCATAGATGTCACGGAAAGTTAACACGCCTTTTAGGTCAACACCTTGAACTGGCGGAATAAACGGTGTTGAACCTGTCGCCAAGATCAAACGGTCATAATCAACTGTCTGGCCTTTTTCGGTATAAACCACTTTACGCGGACGATCAATTTTTACGGCTTTATCACCAGCAATAAATTTAATGCCTTTATCGTCATACCACTTCGGTGGATGCAACATAATGTCTTCAATGTTTTTTTCACCCGATAAAACCGGAGATAGCATAATACGGTTATAGTTACCCCATGGCTCTTCACCAATCACCGTAACTTCATAACGGTCTGGTGCCATATCAAGTAAATCTTCCAGACAACGCATTCCTGCCAAACCATTTCCGATCAGCACCAGTCTAAGTTTGTCTTGTGATACACCTGTATTGGTAATATAAGTTTTTTGCGGCACCGCGTTGACCCAAACACGACTATCAACAATTTTGCTCGGATAAACCGACAATTTTTGGTCTTTATCTTCTAAACAACGGCCCGTAGCTAAACTGAAATGTTGTTTATAGATTGGAGATGCAACGACGCGTTCGCCTTGTAAATCACCAATAATTCCGCGGCTCATCACATTCGCTTGGCTAAACGGATCTTTATTGCTCAGTACATAAACACGTTTTTCATGCCCCACACGAAAGATTGCAACCGCTTGACCGCTCACTAGCGCTCCTGCACCAGTGTTTGGGGTTAAATCATCGAGTGCACAAACGTCAATCCACTGATCATCAGGAAGCATATTTTTGTCTTGTACAATATTCATAGAAACTCTCCTTTATGCTTCAACCATTGGAATACGGTCTTCTAAACGTTCAGCTTCGGTTAATGGACGAATTTGACCACGTTCAGTTGTAAATTGAATGTGTGGATCAGCTTGTTCATTCGCTCCTGCATTGATATAGGTTTGGAAGCGTTTACGAACTTCAGGATTTTCAACCGCAGTACGCCATTCATCTTGATATGTACCAATAATGTGTTCCATACGGCGCTCAAGCTCGGCAGCCAAACCAAGAGAGTCCTCAACGATCACAGATTTAAGATAGTCTAGACCGCCTTCCATGTTGTCACGCCATACACTGGTACGTTGTAAACGGTCTGCCGTTTGAATGTAGAACATAAAGAAACGGTCGATATAACGAATCAGTGTTTCTTTATCGAGGTCAGATGCAAGTAATTCTGCATGACGCGGTTTCATACCACCGTTACCACATACATAAAGGTTCCAACCCTTTTCAGTAGCAATCACGCCTACATCTTTACCTTGCGCTTCCGCACACTCACGTGTACAACCAGACACTGCCATTTTCAATTTATGCGGTGAACGCAAACCTTTGTAGCGGTTTTCAAGTTCAATCGCTAAACCAACCGAGTTATCTACCCCGTAACGGCACCAAGTGCTACCCACACAAGATTTCACTGTACGTAACGACTTACCGTAGGCATGACCAGACTCGAAGCCCGCAGCATTTAACTCTTCCCAAATAAATGGAAGTTCATGAACTTGGGCACCAAACATATCAACACGTTGACCACCAGTAATTTTGGTGTATAAGTTATATTTCTTTGCAATTTGACCAATCGCAATTAAGCCATCCGGAGTGACTTCCCCGCCTGCCATACGCGGTACAATTGAGTAAGAGCCATCTTTTTGAATGTTACCAAGGTAGTAGTCGTTACTGTCTTGCAGACCTGCATGACTTGGCTTAAGTACGAAATCATTCCAGCAAGATGCCAAAATATTTGCTGCCGCCGGTTTACAAATATCACAACCTAAACCGTGCCCATGTTGATGAATTAAATCATCAAATGTCTTGATTTCATTGACACGAACCAAGTGATACAACTCTTGACGCGAGTACGGAAAGTGTTCACAAATGTGATTGTTAACAGTCACGCCTTGACGCTGTAACTCTGACTTCAATACTTGAGTTACTAATGGTGCACAGCCACCACATGCAGTTGCTGCTTTGGTGCATTTCTTTAATGCACCTAAAGAGGTCGAACCATCGCTAATTGCTTGGCAGATGTCTGCTTTTGATACGTTGTTACATGAACAAATGGTCGCGCTGTCTGGCAGTAAATCGACTCCGCTACCACCAGATTTTGCTGCTGATTGCTCAAAGCCCGGCATGATTAAACTTTCCGGCACTTCAGGTAAAGCCAAACCATTCAACATCATTTGTAAAAGGTCGTTGTATTCTTTGGCATCACCCACTAAAACCGCGCCAAGCAATTTGGTTTTGTCGGCATTTACAACAATCTTTTTATAAACCAGTGCATGTTCATCTGCATAGAAATAGCTTAATGCACCTGGGGTCATGGCATGTGCATCACCGACAGAAGCAACATCAACACCCATCAGTTTCAACTTGGTGCTCATGTCTGCGCCAGCAAAGCAATGACACTCTTCATCTAAAATGTGTTTTGCTGCAATGCGTGCCATGTCATAGCCCGGCGCAACCAAGCCATAAATTTTATTTTGCCAGAGCGCACATTCACCAATGGCATAAATGTTTTGATCAGATGTTTGGCAATAATCATTAATTACAATACCGCCACGCTCACCAATCGCAAGCCCGCTATTTCGCGCTAACTCATCACGTGGGCGGATCCCCGCAGAGAATAAAATCACATCAGTTTCGAGTTCACTACCATCGGCAAACTTCATCACATGAGTGGTATTTACACCAGACTCAATAGACTGAGTCGCTTTTTGTGTATGAACTTTTACACCTAAATCTTCAATTTTACGGCGTAAAACCTTGCCCCCTAAGTCATCAATTTGAACTGCCATCAAACGTGGTGCAAACTCAACAACGTGCGTTTCTAAATCTAAATCACGTAAAGCTTTGGCTGCCTCAAGTCCAAGTAAACCACCGCCAATTACTACACCTGTTTTTGCATTGAGACTCGCTGCACGAATCGCGTCTAAGTCTTCAATAGTACGGTAAACAAAACAGTTTTCACGGTCATTACCCGGAATTGGCGGAACAAATGCATATGAACCAGTCGCCAGCACCAACTTGTCATAACTAATCACATCACCATGATTGGTTGTTACGGTTTGTGCAGTTGTATCAATCGCCACTGCTTTAGTATTTAAACGTAGGTCGATGCCATACGCATCGGCAAAATCAAAACGTGCCAAAGATAAATCTTTTGCCGATTTCCCTGAGAAGTATTCAGTCAAATGTACGCGGTCATATGCAATACGAGGTTCTTCTGCAAGAATCGTGATTTCCAGTTCATCATCTGCTTTTTCTAAAATGGCTTCGATGAATTTGTGGCCCACCATACCATGACCAATCATTACCAATTTCATAGTGTTTCTCCTCAAATCACGTTGCTTTTAAGCTGCGTTCTTGCGTTCTCAAATAGACATTGTTGTTTTGCCTTGTGCTCTACCGAGAAACGTATCAACATCACAAAGCGGATAGCTGCTTGGAACCCATTTTTTCCACTCGTTGACGACACCCAATGCATAGCAAAGTCATAAAAACAAATAAAAAAAGCGAGCCCCCTCATAGAGAAGGCTCGCATCGCTGGAACTGAAAAATTAGTTAATTCAGATGTAACTTTTTTATGCAATAAAAATAAAGACATAACCTTCACTCCGACTGAACGTAAATTCTTTATGTGTGCAGTTGCACTCACAAATTCGATCAGAACGGACATCGTTGGCCGTCTTTAAAACTTATGGTCGTCTTCGACCTGTAATTAACTAAGCATTTTGCGTGCCAATTCTTTTTAAGATTAATATTAATAATTTTTTATTATTATTTTCAACTATTTAAACTAAAACACTTTTTCATCCATAAAGAAGATTTAATTTTTCCTGCACTATTGCTGCTCCTCTATATGGTTTAAACAAAAATAAGTTTTGCCACAAAATGAATCGTATTTCTGCACCAATATCGATCAAAACAATGCTTTAACATAGTAAAGGACCACTCATGCTTGATTTTTTGTTTAAATTTGGATGGCACTAATCTTGCTTAAAATTTAATAACAAAAAACGCGTCGAATTGGCGCATTTTCTTAGCCTGATTTTCTGAACTTATGCCAAAACTCAAAATAGCTCTTATCGATGATGATCATGCGCGAGCCGACTATATAAAAAACAGTCTGCTTGAAAATGACTTTGAAGTGGTGGCCTGCCTTACTTTGGACCACTTAAATATTTTTCGTCTTGAAGATTTACAAGCCGATGTCATCTTGCTCGATATGGATCATCCTCATCGTGACATTATTGAAAGTTGTGTGAGTAGCTATGACCTACCAACTGTTCTATTCACTAAAAATTCAGATAAAGACACCATCAAACAAGCGATAGATGCAGGCGTAACGGCTTATATTGTAGATGGCATAGACCCTGCCCGCCTACATACCATTTTAGAGATTTCAATTGAGCAATATAAAAAACATAAAAAGCTCGAAGGTGACTTAAAAGAAGCTCAAACCAAACTGGCAGATCGTAAGGATGTTGAAAAGGCTAAAGTGCTACTCATGCAATTGCATGGCTTACCTGAAGATACGGCTTTTCAATTACTCAGAAAAAATGCCATGAGCCACCGTATAACGATTGGAGAAATGGCACGGCGTTTACTTGACGCTCAAAAACTATTAAATGATCAACTAAAGGATGAATAAATGAGCAAATTAGAAAAGACTCAATTGCAACTCGGCTACATTCCTTTACTTGATTGCATCGCTTTACTTTGGGCAAAGCAACAAGGTTTCTTCGAAGAAGTCGATTTAGATGTTACCCTAGTCAAAGAAGCATCATGGGCAAGTCTACGCGACCGTTTAGCTTTTGGTTTATTAGATGCTGCACATTGTTTATCTGCCATGCTACCCGCTGCAACTGTGGGTGCAGACCAAATTGGTATTGCACTGCAAACCCCTCTTATTTTAAGTAAAAACCGTGCCTTTATTAGCTTAAGCCAAAAATTAATTCATCAATTGGCTATTCAAGAGAATGATAATGCACAAACTACCGCCCAAAAAGTGACGAGCTACATTAAAGAAGATAATGCTCTATCCTTAGCCCATGTATTTAAACATTCAATCCATCATTATTGTTTAAGAGAATGGCTCGCTTTAGCAGACCCTAAAATAGCTCAAACGCTCAAACTCAAAGCACTTCCGCCACCGTATATGGTCGAAGCTTTAGATAACCATGTGATTGATGGTTTTTGTGTGGGCGAGCCGTGGAATACACAAGGAGAACTTTTAGGCTTAAGTAAAATGGTTTGCTCAAGTCAGGACATTATTCCCAATGTGGCAGATAAAGTTCTCGCAGTAACTCAAGAATGGGCTGAACAACACCCTCAAACCTTAGTTGCACTTACAGGGGCAATTATGAAAGCTCAAAAAGAGTTGAGTAATTTAAAAGATTTTACACCTGTCTTAAAGTTATTAGTCGAGTTCGGGATTGTCCGATTTCACTGTTCTGAAGAAGTACATGTCGATAAATATTATATGATTCAAAATATTGTAAAGCACTTGGTTAAAGAAAATGCGGCCCCACAACCTGAAGATTTTCATTGGTTATTTCAGCAAATGCAAAAATGGGAAAAACTTCAATTAGCTCCTGCTCAAATCATAGAACTGAGTACACAATGCATTAATCTCCATTGCTACAATCAAGCCAAACTCTAAAAAAACTTAAGCACATTATAAAAAAAAGCTGTCTTTATTAACAAAGACAGCTTGAAAGACCGATAAGACAAATGCGTTATACGCATTACTACATTTAAAAGACTCAACTCATCCATTAAATATAGCTCTTATGTTTCCGATCATAACCAGTTAAAACTTATCATTTTCAGACATTTCCATATCAATAACTGACAATTCAGCAGTCTTGCATCCTTTTTATAATTTCGACGAACAACCTGAACTCCCCTAGATATTAGTCTATAATTTTGTTAACTTGATTATGTTACAAATTCAAAATATGTATTTGGGATTAATAAATTGGGGGGCAAAGAAATGATGAGAGAAATCTCACACCGCGAAGTTTATGCACTGGTTGATATTAACAATTGTTATGTCAGCTGTGAGCGACTTTTCAACCCTAAACTCAATGATAAACCTGTAGTTGTTTTATCTAACAACGATGGCTGTGTTGTTTCACGTAGCGAAGAAGCAAAACTTTTAGGTATCAAGATGGGAGTACCTTGGTTTCAAATTGAAAAAGATGCTTTAAAAGCTGGTGTTCAAGTTTATTCAAGCAACTACACTTTATATGCCGAGATGTCTCGTCGCTTTTTTGCTGTCCTCGGTGACTTTTTCTCTCCAGATGACTTAGAAGCTTACTCTATAGATGAATGCTTTATTCATCTCACCCCTTACCTTCAGTCTATTGATATATCAGATTACTGCAGTGAGGTGAGAAACACCCTGCTAAAATGGTTAGGCTTACCTTGTTGTATTGGTATTGGATATTCAAAGACACAAGCAAAACTTGCCAATCACTATGCTAAGAAAATTAAAAGTTTTAGGGGAATTTGTAATTTTATCACCTTAGATCCATTAATTATGGAAGATCTCATGCAGCACACATCAGTCAAAGAAGTGTGGGGAATTGGCTATCAATTGGTCAAACAACTACAAAGTTATGAAGTGTACTCCTGCCTAGACTTAACTTTTGCCAATGAACACCATATGGCAAAAGCATTTTCTGTGGTCATGGCACGTACCATTCGTGAGCTAAAAGGCCAATCCTGTATTCAACTTGACGATCCCGCCATTCCGACTAAACGGATTTTAGCATCACGAAGTTTTGCTCAAGCTTTATCCAGTATTGAGATTATTAAACAAGCACTTATTTTTCATCTTAACCGGGCACATCGCCGTTTAATGAAACAGGAACAACTTTGTTCCTGCATTCAGGTCATGCTTTATGAAAAAATCGATAAGCCACCTTATAAAAAAGCCATTTCTCAGGCTATCGGTCTTCACTATGCAACAGATGATTTATGTATACTAACAAAAGCCGCAATGCAGCAAATAGATGTTTTATATAAAGAAAATAAAAGCTACATAAAAATTGGCGTGTTATTTTGTGGTCTACATGCACGTCAGCAACATATTGATGATTTATGGCAGCCTTTAGAACTTATTCATCAAAGACAACAATTGATGGAAACTTTAGGTACAGTCCGTAAGCGTTTTGGTAGTCATTACTTACAAGTGGGCTATCACTCACGTAACCCATCTTGGCAAATGAAACAATGCCATCGCTCAAAAAATTACCTAACTCGCTGGAATGAAATGTTAACGATTGAAGATGCTCACGACCTCGTTACACAAAATACATGAACTGTTTTTGTCAATTCGGTTTAAAATAAGCTCCGTTAAATTACTTGAAATTTTGTCATTTTTTAACATTGCTAATTCGTCGCAAAATTTACAATATATAAGCCGAATTTGGTGTACCCTTTCTGCGACAATTAAAAGAAATTATAAAAAACTTGTAGAAACATATGCCATAATAAGCAAACTTTGCAGACATCTTGCAAAGATTATTTGCAACTTTAGAGCTGGAGCAATCTGAATGAGTTCGACCATTTTGGTAATTCATGGACCGAATTTGAATTTGCTGGGAAAACGCGAACCAGAAGTATATGGTCATCTTACCCTAGACAATATCAACCAACAACTTATTGCTCAAGCTGAACAAGCCTCAATTACACTAGATACTTTTCAAAGCAACTGGGAAGGTGCCATTGTTGACCGTATTCATCAGGCACAAACAGAAGGCGTAAAACTAATTATTATTAACCCTGCTGCCCTCACTCATACTTCAGTTGCTTTACGCGATGCCTTACTGGGCGTTGCTATTCCCTTTATAGAAGTACATTTATCAAATGTTCACGCACGTGAAGCTTTCAGACATCATTCTTATTTATCAGACAAAGCAATTGGCGTGATTTGTGGTCTAGGCGCAAAAGGTTATAGCTTTGCTCTCGATTACGCTATTGAAAAAATTCAACCATCTAACCCAAACTAGTTCAGGAATAGTCGCCCATGGATATCCGCAAAATTAAGAAACTCATCGATTTAATGATTGAGTCTGACTTGCAAGCGATTGAAGTTAAAGAAGGTGATCAATCGATCGCTTTAACTCGTCGCAATCCTGTCGTTGCTGCGGCTGGTGTAGCACTTTCGGCAGCTCCTGTTGCTGAAGCACCTGTTGCAAAAACACCACGTGGAGCAGTTGAAACTTCTCCTATGGTTGGTGTGTTCTATGCTGCTCCAAGCCCAGGCGAAGCACCATTTGTTAAAGTAGGTCAAACAGTATCTGCTGGTGAGACTTTGGGTATTATCGAAGCAATGAAAATCATGAACCCGATTGAAGCAACTCAAAGCGGCGTGATTGAAGAAATTTTAGTGAAAAATGGTGAAGTGATCCAATTCGGTCAACCTTTATTCCGTTATCGCGCGTAATACCTCGGGGACAACTATGTTGCAAAAAGTTTTAATTGCAAACCGTGGTGAAATCGCTTTACGAATTACCCGGGCTTGCAAAACATTAGGAATCAAAACTGTCGGTATCTATTCAGATGCTGATAAAGATTTGATGCATTTACGTTTCGTTGATGAAGCAGTATGTATTGGTCCGGGTGCAAGTAGTGACAGCTATTTAAATATCCCGGCAATTATTACTGCTGCAGAAATTACTGGTGCTGATGCAATTCACCCAGGCTATGGCTTTCTTTCAGAAAATGCCGAGTTTGCTGAAATTGTAGAAAGCTCAGGTTTCACATTCATTGGCCCTCGCCCAGAACATATTCGTTTAATGGGTAATAAGGTTTCTGCAATTGTTGCAATGAAAAAAGCTGGTGTACCGACAGTACCTGGTTGTGACCACGCAGTAACTATCCACAATGCTTTAGCTGAAGCGAAAGAAATCGGTTTCCCGCTTATTGTTAAAGCGGCAGCTGGTGGTGGTGGTCGTGGTATGCGTATTGTTGAACGCGTAGATACATTACTTGAGTCAGTTCAAGCAGCTCAACGTGATGCAGAAATGTGGTTCGGCGATGATACCGTGTACATGGAACGCTTCTTACAAAAACCTCGCCATGTCGAAGTTCAAGTTTTAGGTGATGGTAACGGCCATGCGATTCATTTATATGATCGCGACTGCTCATTACAACGTCGTCACCAAAAGGTGTTAGAAGAAGCTCCTGCTCCAAATCTCCCAGAACAAGCACGCGCTGATATTTTACAAGCTTGTGTTAATGCATGTCAGTTAATGCAATATCGTGGTGCTGGTACATTTGAATTCTTGTTCGAAGACGGTGAGTTCTTCTTTATTGAAATGAACACTCGTGTTCAGGTTGAGCACCCTGTAACTGAAATGGTGACTGGTGTTGACATTATTGAACAGCAATTACGTATTGCAGCTGGTTTAGGTTTAGAGCTTCAACAAGAAGATATTGAAGTTCGTGGTCATGCCATTGAATGTCGTATCAATGCCGAAGATCCAACCACTTTCTTACCTTCACCAGGCAAAATTGAAAGTTTTTATGCGCCAGGCGGTGCAGGTATTCGTTTAGATTCTCATATCTATCCTGGATATAGCATTCCCCCTTATTACGATTCAATGATTGCAAAATTGATCTCTCATGGTAAAAATCGTGAAACTTCGCTTGCCCGTATGCGTCAAGCGTTAGACGAAATGATTCTTACAGGAATTAAAACCAATATTCCTTTACATAAAGATCTTATCTTGCAAGATAAAAACTTCTGCGAACAAGCAATGGACATCCATTACCTTGAAAAACACTTGTTGAAAAAAGTGGAAGAAGAAAAGAAAGCTGAAACTGCATAATATGCATAATAAAAAAAGCCTCTTACATAAGAGGCTTTTTTTATTAATTCAAATTTATGGCAACATGCGACGTAGTGTTGCAAAACATTGCTCGCCTTTAGCAGTTGAGCAGAAATTGATGGTATGATCATTTTTCCATTGCACAAAATACTGAGAAACATCACCAGTCTGATCTTGCTGCTGACCAGAACAATCAACTTTATTATTATCAAACTTAATCTGCATCACTAGAGCTGATAACTGCTCTTTAGGGTCATCAGATGGTTGATATTCATAAATACCATATGACCATTCTTCACCGCTTTTAATCACCACATCATTACTACTACGGAAATTATAGTACTCTACACATTTTTTATTATTTGGAATCTCCATTCCCCACAATCCCATAATTTCAGGACGCGTAACAATACGTATAGCGTTAGGATTACTAGCAGTGCGTACGGGCTGTTCAGTTGGCTGTTGAGTCACTGTCTCAGCCATAGCAAAACCAGAACAAGCCAATAATAATCCCATAATATAAATATTTTTCATAGATTTATTAATCATTAAACGCATGGGTTTAAGTTAGCACATTTTTTTAGAAAAACATTGTTTCATAACCATATAAAAACAATATTTTTCAACCGTAACGAACCGATACTTCTCATCAAACAATTTTTATCTTTAACTACTCATCCCTAACAATTTTTAGCAACATTTGACTTAAGAAGCTAGCTTTTCAATCTGTTTTGGTAGCCAAAATACAAAGCACAAACCTAGAAGCACTACTAATGCAGCAATCATAAAAATATGCTCACCAGTAAGAATTTTCCAATAATGACCAGCCAGAATACTTCCAAAGGCAACCCCAAGTCCCCACATGGTGCTATAAAAAGCCTGACCTCGACCTTGCTGCCCTATTGAAAAGTTCTGAAAAATGAGACGCATTGCAATAAGATGAAACAAGCCAAAACTAAAAGCATGTAAGCACTGTGCAAATAACTGACCTATAAAATAATGAGAGAAGAGAGCCACCAACAACCAGCGTATGCTTGTTAAAACTAAGCACATGGCAACAAGACTACGCCACGAAAAATATTTAAAAAACGTAGCGGCATATGCAAACATCACAATTTCAGCAATCACTCCCATTGCCCATAAAAAGCCAATTTCAGTGGTACTGTAATTTAAAGATTTTAGAAAATTGCTATAAAAACTATAAAAAGGGGCATGTGAAAAAAGAAGAATAAATTCAATAGTAAAAAAAGCAGCAACTTCTGGACGCTTTAACACAGGCAATAAAGGTTCTAAATGCTTTTGTGAAGTAGGAGCCCCTTCTGGTTCACGAATCGTAAAAGCCCAAATAAATGCAAGGGATGCTATTATGAGTAATAAAATAGGCAACATAGAGATTGGAATAATTTCTAAAATTGCACCTATGGTAAACACACCTACAATAAAACCGACCGATCCCCATTTTCGAATTTTTCCATAAAGTTTTGCCCTTTGGTCGCCCAACCAAAATAAGGTTACCCCTTCAAACTGAGCCAAAATTGCATTTTGGAAAAAGCTAAAAATAAGCATAAGTAAAGCGACAGATTGAAATGTATTGGGAACTATAAAGATAGCCAACCATATACAAGCTTCCATCCAAGTTGCGAGCCTCACCAAAAGCATTCTTTTACCAGATTTATCTGCGATCCAACCCCAAACTAAAGGCGCAAAGAATCGCGTTACAATAGCAATAGATGATAAGATACCTATCTGCTGATAATTAAACCCTTGATCTTGAAGATATAAATTCCAGTACGGCATGAATGTGCCAACGATGGAATAGTAAAAAAAGTAGAATCCACCGAGTCTGGTTTGAATTGTAAGTGATGGGAGCAACTGATAAACCTTATATCTTCAATAAGTTAGAATTTCAGATAATTGTATGTATATCTACATTAGCCTTACTCGCAACTCAACAATCTACACACAACCTCATATTTGAGCAGTACTCCCAACATTCGTACACCGAATAGTTCCAGTATAAGTAATGGTAGCGTCACTATTAATCGTTGCTGCTGTATAATTATAAGTACTATTTGTGGTTCCAGTTACCGTACAGCCAGCATGTGCTGAACTAAAAAAAGCATAAAGCACAAATAACAGTAAACTAGCTAAAACATACTTTAAAGTAGATGAAAACTTTTTGGCTAGCATGTAGGAACTATGACTTACAATACTTATTGACATACATAAGGCCCCAATTTTTTAGCACTGTATTGCTGACTTTCGTAAGTGAAATTAACTTGACATGAACCATGATCAAGAAGGTCTATTTCAAGTTTATTTTGCTTTAATAGGTTTGGAACGAAGACCTCACCATCATAGCCCACTACGGCATCTTGTTGTCCATTAATTCGGACGCTATAACCCGGTAATAATGGCGTGTTGTTTTTATCAACTATTCTCACCAAGCCTGAAATAACCCGATGTGCACCAAAGTCAACCAAGGTTCCTTGACGGTAGCCCACAAGTGCGGTCTGATTGGTACTCGTCACATCCCATTCCAGTGGTAAATAAGATGGGTCTAGATAGATATGATGAGATTGATACGGTCTTAAATTCGCAATTAAGAATCTTCCCGACTTATCAGTTTCTCCTAAATTTACTCCACCATTTATAATCTGGCTTTTCGGTCCGGCATTGGTGACAACAGCATAACCATCCCCTATTTCATTGGCCGCAAATATACGTCCTGCCGCCGCAACCAACGATCCTGTCGCTGAAAGTGCAACCTGGTCATTATCTCCAATTCGGTTATAACGACCTGTCAGATACGCAGCCCTTGCTCGGTAAGAACCATAGATCGATGCATTGTTAGTATGCGCATCCTGATCTCGCTCTACATATCCACCCCATCCAAATGAGCCAATGTGTGGATCACTAAATCCATTTACTTCTTGTCTATACGTTGTTTTACCACTGTCATTAGAAAAACTTGTTATTGCATTAACTTTTATAGATGGCGTATAGCGCAGCGCAAAGTAAATGCCATAGTCCTTATGGTTTTCATAATCTTTATAAGCTGAACTATAAAAACCCCAGTTCTTGTTCAGACTTCCGCTTAAGTTCGCAGACAGTAACTTATACGAGTTATCACTGTACTTGATCTGGTTATAACCGACATAAACACCATAGCCTGCATAAAAGTTATAGTTAATCCCTGCCCTAATAATCTCATCTGCCAGCGCGCTATAGCTGAGATAGTTCTGTGGTTCAGAAGTAATCTGGTTATCTTTTAAATACCGGATTTGAGACACACGGGCCAGATCAAAGTAGTTATCAAATACTTTGCGGTAACTGGTGTTAAATGAAATGTTCTTGCTAATACGCCCTTCTAAACCGACCAGAGCCGAATAGCCGTTTTCATCCTTATACTGGCTTGCTGCAAGGTCAGCATTAATCACCCCCACACCAAACAAGTTCTTGGCGAAACCTGTGCCCACGTTGGAAAGACCGTCTGTGGAGGCTTCCACACCCCCACTTAAGGTCAGTGAGTTGCTATAACCATAACGAATTGTACCAGAGGCAAAGGTGGCATCATCATAATCGTTTGAGTACAGCCCATAGTTGTAGCGTGGAACCCCAACATCTACTGAAAACTCATTTATGCCTTTTGCCAGAATCTTCGATGAAAAGTAGTAAGGCTTTTTAGTAATGCTTTGCTGACCTGTTGCATCGGTTGTTACCAGTGTAACTTCATTTCCGGAAATAAACGGCAGCTGCTTAATGTCAAATGGGCCTGACGGAACAAGTCCTGAATAAATCTTTTGCTGGTTAACGTATAAGTCCAGTGTTGAAGGCAGTGCCGCCGAACCGGAAAATTGCGGCAACGCCGAGGTAACAATATCACCACGCTGGGTATAGGCACTCGACCACTGGAAACCGGCAAGACGTACACTACTGCCCCAGTCCGAGCTATTAGAAATAAAGTCACCTAGGGTATATATCCTGACTTTTTCAGGGTCTACATATTGCCATTTACTTTCCAGACGTACCCACTTCTCATGGCTATAGCTCGTTTCATTACTACCGTTATATAAAACGCCTGATGAAAAGTTACCGAGTGCGCTATTAAAAATACCTTCAGCTGAACCTGAGAAAATACTCTCATCATTGGTTATGGTGTGGTACAGGCTATAATTCAGGATTGCAGCATTTAAGGGTTTCATTTTTAGCAAACCAGAACTAGTAGTTTGCTGACCACTTAACTCAACTGAGTAACCAGTTAACATGCTGGCGGGAACTTGTAAGTTTAAAGATTGCTCATTTTCCAGATATTTAAACTGGATTCCTTTAAGTTGATTAATACATACCCATTGGCTATCTGGAATATGCTCATCCATTTTCACTCTTAGCGTTTTTAAGTCGCCAGAACGAATATATAATTTTCCGTCCTTAGATTGTTTTACGGAAAACAAATCTTCTGAAGGATTAGAGTTAATAGAAATATTTAAAAATAACTGAATAAAATTAAGATTTTGCTCCTGTCCATTTGTCTTTTCCTGCGTATATTTATTATTGCCATCTATAGATTCAGGAACACTTGGAATCAAAGTATTCGTATGATCTACTAATTGTTCAGCAAATGAATGCGCTGGAAAGTACGCAACACATAAGACACCTATAATATATTTCATATAAGCCTCTTAAAGTGTGGTTTTTTTACCATTTACTGTCAGAGAAATACTATATTTATGATTTGGCTGATATGTAAAATTACTAATTGAATAACTTTTTGCTTGCTTTGCAAGAATATAGCCATTCACTGTATTTACCTTAATCGGATAACTCTTATTCTCTGTGTTATCTACAAGCGTTAAATCATTTAACAGTGCATGTCGATTCCCAACATTATTAATATTTAGGGAAGGTTCTTTTTGATGAGTATCAATTTTCCAATTTAGTTGAGTAATCGCATCTTTATTGACAACAAATACAGGTAATGACGAACGAAGCAATACATTTACACCTTGAGAAGCTTTTCGGCTATCAACAGGTTTGGGTAATTCATCAATAATAATACGGTAAGTTTTTTCACCAGAAATCGGCTCTGGATTAATTCTAACTACCCGTAAATTATAAGACTCATTAGGCTTTAGCTTTAAAAAAGGTGGACTAATATTGATTTCATCTGTAGGCGTTAATTGATCTTGCCCATTATTTTGAGTCCATTCAAATATACGTACCTGTAAATCAGCACTTTCATTTGACTGATTATATAAACTAATTGAAGATGCTTTCTGATGGCTTAAGATCTCCACTGTTACTGGTGAAAGACGGATTGTAGCTGCGTTAATAATGGTAGATAAAGATAAGAATAATCCCGTAATAATAAAAATATTTTTTTTCATGTTTTACTCAAATATATATCTTTTAATATATTAGCCCTTTCAAAAGGGCTAACAGTTTTTCTAATTTATACAAATTAATAAGTTACCGTTATTGTCACCGTATCAACATAGCTACCCGCACTTGGCAATGCTGAGCCAGCAGGAATACGACCATATACGTTTACTGTTTGCACCGCACCACTCCCTGTACCACTATAAGCGGTTGTAGCAATTCCAATTGCAGTGGCACGTCCTGTATCTGAATATAAGTTATAAGGGATATATTCGTTACTTGTTGCACCACCAATCATACGGCGTTGGGTCGTTTGAGCATTTTTGCCGCCATCGAAAGCTAGAGTCCATGGCACAGTATTGTTACAAAGGACTTTAATTGAGGTACCTCCGGTCGTCGTGGTATCAGCATCTTCGTTAGTTGCGAGAGAGCTTAAAGTACCAAAGTCCAAAACAGCATTTGTGGTTGTACCTGTTGCAGATGTATTCAGAACACAACTATTTGTTACTGTCGCCTTAACAGTTAATGTCCCCGTTGCTGTAGCGGCGTTTGCTGCATTAAAAGAAAATAATCCTACAGCAATTGCCGATAAATAAAAAAAAGTCTTTTTCATGTCTAAAACCTTTTAAACTAAATTGTCGAATTAATAGATATAAAAAAATTAACTCTTATCCTTACAATCATTTTTATTTGACTGCTCTTTTAAAGCTTATTTTTTATCCTATTTTAGTCATCATACATAAAAATAATTAAAATGTATGAGTATATTTTTATTTTTATTTCTATTTAACAAAATACCATTACCCCAACTAACAAAACATTAACAAAAGTTAACAATCAAAATTACAAGAATTTTATTTATTTAAAATTAATAAATTACCATTAAAATTTATTTCCTAAATTTTAAATAAATATGTCAAAAATTTAGGTCTTTTAGATAAAAACTATAAGGATTAAAATTTAACTATTCTATTTTTTGTCACATTAAAAGATATATTTAAAATAAATCATTAAAAACTCACTTTAACTAAAATAAATTATAGAGCGTATATAATTCTAATTTTTATGATGGGTAATATTGAACACTCTTTATTATGAAATTTATATAAAAATAAAGGCCTCTTAAGAGGCCTTTATTAAGTATATTTAAATAATTAAATACTCAACATACTATTTAAAGTTTCAGAAACATTTTTAGATTTCACTTTAGGCTGCAAGGCTTGTAAAGCCTGTTGCACTTGAGTACGTTGAGGTTCTGCAAGCGTATACCAACGAGATAACACCTGTAATAAGCGTGAACCTAAAATCGGGTTTTTCTCGTCCAGATATTCTGCAAGATGAATAAAGTGAGCTACACCAAAGCCCCACGTATTTTCAGGGTTATTTGACAAACCACCACTCACGGCGCGAATACGGTTTGGCGTAGTTAAGTCATAATCAGGATGTTGAGTTAAGTACTCAATTGTCTCAACTGTGGCATTTGGGTTTGCTGCCTGAATCATAAACCATTGGTCTAAAGACAATGCTTCATCTTTAAAGCGGTTATAGAAATCAGCAAGGGCTTCTTGTGCTTGAGGCGCATTTTGCCAAACTAATACACGTAGCGCACCTAAACGTTCAGACATATTGCCTGTGCTTTGATATTGCTCGTAAGCCAATTCAAATGCACTTTGGTCGCCCTGACGCGCCATCATCATAAGCATAATGTTCTTTAATGCACGTACACCCATCGCTAAAGAAAATTCTTTTTGCAAGTCTGGGTCCAGGGTAAGGTAAGTCTCTTTCCAGAATGAACCCAAATCTTGTGCTAAACGATTCAGCAAGGCTTCACGTTTTACATGAATATCGGCTGGTGCATAGTTTTGATCAATACGACTACCCAAATAACCTTCAGTTGGTACATCAAATAAACGAGATGCTAAAAGTGGATCACGACCAACTAAATCAGGCAATGTACTTTGAATAGCTTGAATATAAGTATCCGCAGAGTGATCTTCTAACAAAATACGTTCAAGCAAGGTTTGTGTTGCTTGCCATTGGTTAAAACCATTTGTTTCATGCTGAATCAAGAATGCTAATTCTTCATCACTGTAATCGAATATCAGATTTACAGGTGCAGAGAAGTTACGTAATAGCGACGCAACTGGTTGCTCAGTCACTCCTGTAAACTCAATAGTAGCTTCATCTTGGTCAAACAAATACACGCTATCTTTAACACCATTTACAAATAGGCTGTCGCTATGAAGTGTATATTGCTCACCTGTTTTAGCATTAAATAGCGCCAACGCTACAGGAATCGGAACAGCTTTTAAGTTTGGATATTTAGGATGTGCTTTTAGGCTTTGTTTAAAACTTAAACGGTAAGTTTGTGCTGCTGCATCATATTCACCTTTCGCTTCAAGCTTTGGTGTACCTGGTTGGTTATACCAAGTTAAGAATGCAGATAAATCGACACCTGAACCTGCTGACAATGCTGCAACCCAGTCTTCTACAGTTACGGCTTGTCCATCATGACGGCGGAAATATTCATCCGTTCCCTGACGGAATTTTTCTTTACCCAGTAATGTCGACATCATGCGGTTAATTTCCGCACCTTTTTCATAAACAGTCGCTGTATAGAAGTTATTAATTTCGACAAAGTGGTCTGGGCGTGGAGGGTGCGACAATGGACCTGCATCTTCTGGGAATTGATGCGATTTAAGAACAGCGACATCGTCAATACGTTGAACCGCAGCAGATTGCAGATCTTCCGAGAAAGATTGATCACGGAATACGGTTAGTCCCTCTTTTAAGCACAACTGGAACCAATCACGGCAAGTAATACGGTTCCCTGTCCAGTTATGGAAATATTCATGGGCAATCACAGACTGTACACGCATAATCGCTGCGTCAGTTGTATATTCTTCATCGGCAAGTACACATGAGGTATTAAAGATATTTAAACCTTTATTTTCCATTGCACCCATGTTGAACTGGCTCACCGCCACAATCATATAGTTGTCGAGATCATAAGCACGACCGTAGTGTTCTTCATCCCAACGCATAGAATGCTTTAATGCTTCCATCGCGATATGGCATTTTGGAATATCTTTCTCAATCGCATAGATTTCTAAAGCGACATCACGCCCTTCTGAAGTGGTATAACGATCTTTAAGAACAGCTAAATCACCAATCACACAAGCAAACAAATAGCTTGGCTTTTTAGTCGGGTCTTGCCAGATCGCAAAGTGGCGGTTTTCACCAACTTCACCTGTTTCAAGCAAGTTACCGTTAGCAAGTAATACTGGATATTTTTTGTCTGCTTCTACACGTGTCGTAAAAACTGAAAGTACGTCTGGACGGTCTGGATAGAAGGTAATTTTGCGGAAACCTTCAGGCTCATTTTGCGTTACAAATAAGTCACCAGCTTTATATAAACCTTCAAGCTGAGTATTGGTTTCAGGGTGAATAATAACTTGAGTTTGTAAAATGACTTCATCTGGTGCATCAGTGATCACCAGTTGTTCACTATCGAGTGAATATTGTGCAGGAGTAAGATCTTGGCCATTGAGCTGAATAGATTGCAACTCAAGATCACGGCCCAATAGCACCAAGTCTCCGGCAGTTTGACGCTTCATGACCAATGTTGAATCAACAATTGTTTTATCGTCATAGACTTGAATATCAAGATTAATTGATTCAACCAAGAACGCAGGTTTTTGATAATCTTTTAAATAAACTGTTTGATCTGCCTGAACTGGAGGCTGCGCCGCAATATTCATCTTTATTCCTTATATACTTTTCGGAAACCGTAGTACGAATTTTATGAATTTGATCATACACATTCATACATACTATGTTTGTTTACCTTTATAAAATTAATGGGACTTCATTTATACATTTCAAATTAGAATCGTCTTTTATTAGCACAGATTAGACCAAAATTACGATAATCGCTGTTTATATAATCAATCTATACAATAAAAATAAAACTCCTTTCGCTTTTAACATTTTTGAGGAGCTGCTTACATTTTGGGCATGGTTCTTGCCTTATCCAATATATCAGTATAAGTATTTCAATCAGAACAAGAGGAACTCACTATGGAATTAAAAGCTTATTTACATCGATTAGAAAATATTAAAGCGATTCATGATCTAGATGCAGCAGGACTCGACCATCATGTGATTGCCGTGTTCTTGTCTGCCGAAGGTATTTCAATGACTGCTCAGGAGGTAACTACTATCGTTAATACTTATGACGCCTTAGGTAAAGTGAAATTACCAAGTAAAAAAGTGCAGGCACTGATTAATGCCAAAAAACTTGGACAAAATGATGAGACCTTGCCGTGCCCTGTTTAATCTTAACTTTTAACCGCTTATGAAAACCTAAAGTCAAAGCAAAGACTTTAGGTTTTCTATTTTTGCACCAAACAAAAAGACAATCACAGCTATCGGCAATGCGGCTGTGTATAATAGGTCAGTCGTGATTGATTTAAACGCTCGGAGCAAAATGGCCTTACAAATTCTACAAAAACAGCTAGATGAAAGTAGCCATTGCCCTCTCTGCCAAGCGTCGATGTATTGGGTAGATGCCGAACAATTTGAGCAAGACGTTCAATTTCATGAATGTAGCCATTGCCAACATCGTGTATTTAAAGACACAAAAATGACGTGCCACTGTGACCAATGCACAAAACAAAGAAAGAAACTTTTACAGCAAACCCGCCTACAAGAACAACGCCAGTTTAAGTCAAAAGATCAGCCACAACGCAGTCTGGAACAACTGAGTTTTTTACATAAACTTTTTTTACTAAGCCTACTTGATGACTACGCACGAGACGATATTGCTCATGACGAATACATTCACTGGGACCAGATAAAATATCAGCCGATTACCCCCAACTGGATGTTCCAAAGCCATCTGATTAAACAGCTTCATAAAGATGGGATTTTAAATGCACAAGATCAAACCGATGAACCACAGTGCTTTTATTTAAATATTCGTCTAGATGGTTATAGTGACCCGAGTTTATTTAGTGTAGCTCAGCAACTACGTCACTGGTTTTATGAAAACCTAAGTCTTGGTATTCCATTTCGTAGTGCCGATGAAGTGAAAGATGTGCTGTTTCAGGTGCTCTACCAAGAAATTATTCAGTTCACCCAGTTCTATTGCCGAACTTGGGGTATCCAAATTGCAGGAAGCTCTAATTTTCAAACTTTTTGCTACCGTTTAATGGACTCATTGGCAATTGGACAAATTTATTATCTTATTCAGACTGCACTTGAATACCTTTATAAACAAAAGGCGCTACAGCCACGAAATGAAAAGTTTATTAACACCAATTTATTAAAGAAAACTTTAGAGCAATATCGGGAACGGGCTTTGGCTGAAAAGTGGGAAACTTCAATGTTGCCACGCCCTTACAATATTCCTTACAGTAAAATGAGCCACATATTGTTTAACCGCTTTTTAGGTTATGACGAACAGATTTTTGTACAACCTGTATGGAAAGCATGGCGAAAAATTGAACCTCGGTTAAACTTTTATTCGGTTAAACGCTGTATGTACTGTGGTTCAAATGATCTAAGTGTTGACTATGATGCAGCAGATTATGTGTCGTTGATTTGCCAAAACTGTAAACATCAAGATCACTATTTTACACGTTAAATTTCTTATCTCTGGCTTAATAAGGATTATCAGATGACTTCGACATCCAACCTCATTGAACAGGTGATTGAAGCTTGGCAAAACATGCAGGCAAAAACGCCTCTTGTGCAATGTATTACCAACAGTGTTGCTGCCAACTATACAGCCAATGTGTTACTCGCTTCTGGTGCTTCCCCTGCCATGATTGATAATCCTTATGAAGCAGAAAGCTTTACCAAAATTTCATCGGCTTTAAGCATTAATTTAGGTACACCGACTTCAGAGCAAATGCAAGCCATGCAAATCTCTGCTAAGACCGCACAGCTTAATGAAGTACCGTGGGTACTCGATCCGGTGGGCTACGGACCAATTTTAGCTTGGCGCAGTCAAATGACAGACGAGCTTTTGCAGTTCAAACCAAACGTTATACGTGGTAATGCCTCAGAAATTAGCACGCTTGCAGGCAATCAGGTTCAATCAAAAGGTGTAGACAGCACTTTAAGCAGTGACCAAGCTTATCAACAAGCTTTTTCACTGTTAACGCATGCAAGCTGTATCGCTATTTCAGGTGAATCAGATTACATTTTATCTAACGAAATAGATGCTGTGATTCAAGTAAATGGTGGAAGCCCGTTACAACCCAAAATTACCGCAACTGGCTGCGCTTTGGGTGCATTAATTGCAGCCTATAGCGCTGTGACGACACCAACTATTGCAGCTCTTTCAGCTCATATTCATTTTGCAATTGCAGGTAAACTTGCTGCAAATCAAGCACAAACGATGGGTAGTTTTAGTAGCATATTTATGGATTATATCCATATGCTAGATGACAATCTGATTGAGCAATATGCAGATATCAAACTTTTAAATAAACAGGCATAACCTAAGTTATGCCTGAATGACACTAGACTCACTTTAAAAGTAAGTAGATATCTGTCACAAGGTCACATTCATTCACATCATGCACAAAGTTATGATAGTGAAAGAAAACCGGATAATCACCTGCCTCTTCTGGTTGCTCAGGTAACCAGTTTCTAAAGATGTAATAGACGCTATCTTTAATCTGGTCATGACTACCTAAATGTCTTACGGTTGCATAACGCCCCGCAGGAATTTCACCTGTCTGTACGCCGTAACTATTTTCAGGTACAGCCTTTTCAATTGAACCGGCAATATCAAATCGAAACTCATCAGATGGAGTCTGTTCAGGGTCAGCAAAAGGAATACCATAAGTTCTAGACTTGGTCACTGGTGACAAACCTGTTTCTTTGCGCCAAGCAATAAAACGTGCAGCCGTTTCAAAGACTTTATCAGGGCTTCCTAAATGCGATAAATACGCAATCTTTTCAGCAGGTCGCTCAACAATATTTACATTCATTTTTAACTCACTTTTCGGAATCGTAAAAACAAACTTCTGATGCCAAGATTCCCAGTCCGGTTTATCTCTAAAAGCTCGAGGAGTTTGATCAAATGAACGCTTAAATGCACGAGTAAATGCCTCTGGACTATCAAACCCTGCTTGTAATGCAATCTCAATAATCTTGAGATCAGGTTCAAAAGCCAATTGA
Source organism: Acinetobacter sp. 1424608 (assembly GCF_000588255.1). Taxonomy (NCBI): domain Bacteria; kingdom Pseudomonadati; phylum Pseudomonadota; class Gammaproteobacteria; order Moraxellales; family Moraxellaceae; genus Acinetobacter; species Acinetobacter sp. 1424608. The sequence continues at coordinate 278,693 of NZ_JFXL01000001.1, read as the reverse complement.
AATGAGGCCCGCTTTAAACGAGAAAGTTGAATAAACTTCATCACATTTAAACCAATATGAATGGCAAAAATGCGATGAAAATGGAACTTAGATAAAGCTGCGATCTGGCTCAATCGATCAACATCTAGGTCTTCATCTAGATGTCTTTGAATATAATCGCAAACCAGTTGCAGCTTTTGTGTATATACAGCCATACATTCATGTCTGCATGTCTGTTCATTCGATAGCACTACTTTTACATAGTGCTCATCGCTATTCTTGATCGAAATTGCGTTTTTTAGAATTATACAACTTGCTTAAAATAATCGTCTCTTGGCATGTCGATAAGCTCAACACACAATTGAATTTCTTTATTAAACTCTTGTGGTAGATATTTTTTGTTGCTGAGCGCCGCCAACAATTGCTCCCCCATAAGCTGTTTTTGTTCGGCAGTTCTTCCAGACAAAATATACGCCTTTACATGAATATAAGCTTGATCAACCCCTAAGCCAATCAGAAAAACTTCATCTTTACGTGCACGGCTTTTGATGTCTTCTGGACTAAACAACTCTGTTTCAATCAACGTGGTATTAATTTCTTCAAGTAATTGTTTTGCATTTAGTCCAGTTAAGTTATCTGAATAATCAACTACAACGTGCGGCATAGCCACCTCAATTTATATAATAAGTCATTAAACCCATTAAACTTTATTCAATAAATAATAAAGCTAATCGAACTTGATCATATCCCATTCGAGGGCTAGTTGCTTCAACAATTGGTCTTAGTTTGATCGAACCATCATCAGAAAAATGATCTGGATTTTGACGCTTTTTCAACTTCTTATAAATTTTACGGACTTCTTCGACCACTTCTTCACCTGGGTGAGCAACCGAAATATCTAGTTTTTGCTCTTTATGCAGTCGAGCCAAGTGATTAATAATGGTTGCAGGTGTTAGACCACGTTCATGAGCAATATCTTCAATTTCGTAACCTTCTTCAAACAAGACACGTGTCTCGTCTAGCGTTGCCGTAGCATAATTTTGCTTACCACCTTTTGCGAGTTTCTTCTCATTACGAGAAATCTCGGTTTCATTTAAGGTGCCACCACAGTGACGGATAAAGGCTTTGTGCTGGGCGGTTAAATCGACATCAGCAAAATTATCTTCGGCTTCAGCCGATAATTCCTGAAAACGGCGATCGGCTTTTACAGCAAGACTATCTAACTCTAAAGCTTGTTCATTAAATCCTAATAATTTTAATCCTGTTAAAGATTTCAAACGTGAGAGCGCAACATAACCTTGCCCTTTTTCAAAGGTATGCATCAGGTTAATTTCAGCAGCTTCCAAAGTCATACCTTGGCTTTTATGAATAGTAATCGCCCATGCCAAACGAAGTGGAATTTGCTGGAAACTTGCAATGACTTTTCCGGCTTCATTTTCAATTGACCATGTTTCAGGTGCGACCAGCAAAGTTGTGCCGTCAGTTAATTTTACTTTTGGTAATAACCCGTTTTCGTCATCTTCTTCAAAACCGATCACTTCACCTAAACTTCCGTTGATATAACCCATATCAAAGTTGTTTTTTACAAACATGACTTTGGCATGCTTTTTCAAAGTAAGTTCTTCTGGTGCACGAACTGATGATTTTAAAGTTTCTAATAGTTTTTCATTACCATCTAAAACTGCATTAAATTGATGTCCTTCATTATCAATTTCATTTAAGTGCTGATAATTGATATTGTCGACATCCATATTGTGCGTATAAAGACGAGTAAATGTCTCACCAATGTCATGTGCACGTGATTGATGTAAAGCTTGCAAATGTTCAGCTTGAATACTTTGCGCACGGATGGCATTTAAAATCTGATTTAAAATTTCATCGTCTTGACGGTGCTGTTCTGTTAAATAGCATACGCGGAATTTAGCTTCGACCCATGCATCTGACATAAAACAGAACTTATCGCGATTAGCTTCACCATTACGGCCTACAGGTGGCAACTGAAAAAAGTCTCCAGCCACAATCACTTGAATGCCACCAAAAGCTTCATCACTTTCTTTAAAATATTTTAAAACCTGATTGACCAGATTGAGCTGCTTTGCATGTAACATCGAGATTTCATCAATGACGAGAACTTGCGCATTTTCAAGGTGTTCCTTGAGGTATTTACGCTCTTTCATACGTTTTAGATCGTCGTCAGTTAACTGATCTTTAATGCCGATGCCCGCCCACGTATGAATGGTCATACCGTTCATATGCGTTGCAGCAATACCTGTCGATGCTGTAATAGCTACAGGCACTTTACGTGCTTTTAGATATTGGATGTACTGATTGAGTGTATAGGTTTTCCCTGCACCAGCCGAACCGGTTAAAAAAACATTTTCACCTGCTTTGAGCAGTTTAAGTGCAGTTTCCTGTTTCATAATCTCATATGTACATCTTCAACAGCCCATAGCTTAACGATTTTCCCGAAAAATTTAAATGAATGAACCAAACTTTCTATAAAAACAATATAAATCAACTACTAACATCAAGTTTATATTTGGTAGGTTTTTGGTAGGTAGGAAAATAATCTACACATCACAATACTAAGCCCATGGTGAGGCTCACCTGTAATAACAAACAATGGATTTATGGAAAAAGGAATCACTCCATGGCTTTTAAAAATATTGCAGATCAAACAAACGGTTTTTATATTCCTTGCGTATCACTCTTTGGTCCAGGATGTGCCAAAGAAATTGGTACAAAAGCACAAAATCTCGGCGCAAAAAAAGCATTAATTGTGACCGATGAAGGGCTATTTAAATTTGGCGTTGCAGATCTTATTGCAAGCTATTTAACCGAAGCAGGCGTAGCGAGCCATATTTTCCCGGGCGCGGAACCTAACCCAACCGATATTAATGTTCACAATGGCGTGAAAGCCTATAACGACAATGGGTGTGACTTTATTGTCTCGCTAGGCGGTGGTTCATCTCATGACTGTGCGAAAGGAATTGGTTTGGTCACTGCAGGTGGTGGTCATATTCGTGACTACGAAGGCATCGATAAAAGTAAAGTACCAATGACACCACTGATTGCAGTGAATACAACAGCAGGTACTGCATCTGAAATGACTCGCTTCTGTATTATTACCAATACAGACACTCACGTAAAAATGGCAATTGTTGACTGGCGTTGTACCCCACTTATTGCGATCGATGACCCGAAACTCATGATTGCAAAACCAGCGGGTTTAACGGCTGCAACAGGTATGGATGCACTAACTCATGCAGTTGAAGCATATGTTTCTACGGCGGCAAACCCGATTACTGATGCGTGTGCAGAAAAAGCCATAACCATGATTAGCCAATGGCTCCAACCTGCTGTCGCAAATGGTGAAAACATCGAAGCGCGTGATGCAATGAGCTATGCACAATACTTGGCTGGCATGGCATTTAACAACGCATCTTTAGGTTATGTTCATGCAATGGCGCACCAATTAGGCGGTTTTTACAACCTACCTCACGGCGTATGTAATGCAATCTTGTTACCACACGTTTGTGAATTTAACTTAATTGCTTGCCCAGATCGTTACGCAAAAATCGCCGAGTTAATGGGTGTAAGAACTCACGGGTTAACAGTGATGGAAGCTGCTTATGCTGCAATTGACGCCATTCGTAAACTGTCTTCATCAATTGGTATTCCATCTGGTTTAACAGAGCTAGGTGTGAAAAATGAAGACCTTGCGGTCATGGCAGATAATGCTCAGAAAGATGCATGTATGCTGACCAACCCTCGTAAAGCTAATCATGCTCAAGTTGTGGAGATTTTCAAAGCAGCTCTTTAATCCTGATGTAATAGCATGTCCCTCTAGTAAGTCAAATCCCTCCGACCGTTGACTTACTTTTTTGGGGAATACTTAGCTCCAGCGGTATTCCCTTTTTTTAGAACCTATACTCCAACCTTGTATAAACCTGATTGACAATTTGCCCATTTCATTGAAGGATACTCAGCATGTCTTAATTACAATAGCTCGATAAAAATGAATACATCTTCAGCTAATCAAACTTATGTCCCAGATATTTTAGGTGCTGGCTACGAACAGCTCACACTTAGTTTTCCTGATGATTATGAAGGGAAAGTTGTAGCTACATTAGTCCGTAAAAAAGCCGCTCAATCGACTCAAAAAGCCGTACTTTATATTCATGGTTTTCTAGATTATTTTTTTCAAACCGAAATGGCTGAGCAATTCAATGCTCATGGTTACGACTTCTATGCACTTGATTTAAGAAAATATGGCCGCTCAAAGCTACCTCATCAAATTTTCTATAATGTGCTTGATTTAAATGAATACGACGCCGAAATTACACAAGCATTAGAGATTATTGGTGAAGAAAAGCATACACAAGTCTTGCTTGCAGGCCACTCTACTGGTGGCTTAACGGCGACGCTTTATGCAGCCCATCACCCGAATCACCCTTTGATTAAAGCGCTATGGGCGAATAGTCCGTTTTACGACTTTAATTTAAGTTTAGTCGAAAAAAAATTTGGTATTCCAATGCTCAGTCGAGTAGGAAAATATCTGCCAAAAGTTAAATTCCCAAGCCAATTAAACAAATGGTACACCGCGAGCCTTCACAAACAGCTCAAGGGCGAATGGGACTTTAATCTGGATTGGAAACCTACCTCTGCCCCTACGGTTCAACTCAGCTTTTTACATGCGATTCATACGGCACAAAAAGAAATACATCGCGGGGTTAAACTGAATATTCCCGCCCTGATTATGCATTCTCACCAGACTAAAAACCCTAAAAAATGGGGAGCAGATGCGACTCAAAGCGATGTAATTTTAGACGTTAAAGACATTGAAAAATTTGGTAAAAAAATCAAAGGCGATGTCTCTGTTGTCTCTATTCACAATGGGTTGCATGATTTAGTCCTTTCGGCCCAGCCAGTACGAGAACAAGTCTATCAACAATTGTTTCAGTGGCTGGATCAAAAAATCACTTAACTGAGCTTAGGTGAGTCAAGGTATTTCATCAGCAATTGATGCGCGGGATGTTCGCTCGATACTAACTCCATAAGACGTTCTACCGCATCGATTGCTTCAGGGAAATGAGCTAAATGCTTAAGTAATAAATCCGTTTCTTGGGTTTTAAAAATCGCATCGCTTAAACGTGATTCAAGGCAGTCACGCCATGCACATAAAAATGGACTTTCAGTTTTTGCCAGAAATACACCTGTGTAAAGCTGCAAAGCCGAGGCTGCATATCCCGCATCGAGTGCTTGTTCAGCTTGTAAAAAATCGGCCTCTACATGTACAAGTAAACGATATGGACGAGAACCAAGTAAACCACCCAAAATATCTCGTAGTTGAGACATTTCAGCTTTAAGCGTACCCATACTGACTTTACGTTCGCCATAAAGCGCCTGATAAAGATGCTCTAAAGTTAAACCATGTGGACATAACGCCAATATGGTTAAAATTTCAATTTGACGCGGTGTTAATAACAAACTTTTGCCATTAAATTTAACTTGTGGCGTTGAAAATGCACGGATATGTAATTGCTGGCGCTGCTGCTCTAGCAAAGCAGACTGAATAATGGATGCACAACGTTCAGCAGCCAGAATTCCTAAACTATTATGGTTCTTCCATGTAGTTGATAAATCAACGACACCAAGAGTTTGTTTCGAGTATGGATCGATAATCGGCGCGGCATAACACACCCAATCATGAATCGATTCCATATAATGTTCATTTGAAAAAACACAGCTTGATTGTTGAGTTTTTAAGGATAAAGCCAAGGCATTTGTGCCTACAAATTCTTCACGCCACTGCCCACCTTGTACAAAATGTACACGTTCAGCAGCACTTTGCATTTGAGCACTTGGTGCCGTCCAGATAATCGTACTGCCGATATCACCGACAGCAATCACCATTGAAGACTGTTCTGCAATATGTCGTAAGTCATCGGCACATTGGCTTAAAGCCATATCTAAGGCATTTTGTGAAGCAGTTTTTTTCTCGACTAATGGAGCCGCAAAACGTTCTTTAGGAATCGCAGCAGAAGCTGATCGTTCCCACGAGCTTGCAATACTTTGGCCGAGTTTGGCAGCGTTTTGAGGAGAGAGACTATTTTGCGTGCGCAGTTGATCAATCAACGTCCGTTGCTGCAATAAATCCTTTTTTGTGAACATTTGTAAATTCCTTATATATCCACATTTCTATTCCAACCTTTCTCCAACCTTCTTCTTTATATCCTAATTATACAAAGTACGAAAGTACCTACTGACAGGGTTCTTGTTAGTCTTTAGTCCTAAAAAGCAAAGGAATATTTATATGCGCTATATCGATCCAAATCAACCAGGCTCAAAAGTTCAATTTAAATCACAATACGAAAATTTTATTGGCGGTGAATGGGTAGCACCTGTAAAGGGTGCGTATTTTGACAATGTATCTCCTGTTGACGGAAAAGCTTTTACACGTATTCCACGCTCTAGTGCCGAAGATATTGAACTCGCTCTAGATGCAGCGCACAAAGCGAAAACAACATGGAATAAAGCCTCACCAACGGTACGCTCAAATATACTTTTAAAAATTGCTGATCGTTTAGAAGCAAATCTTGAAATGCTTGCTGTTGCAGAAACTTGGGATAACGGTAAAGCAGTACGTGAAACTTTAGCAGCTGACCTTCCACTTGCGATTGACCATTTCCGTTATTTCGCTGGATGTATTCGTGCTCAAGAAGGTGGCATCTCTGAAATTGATGAAGATACCATTGCGTATCATTTCCACGAACCACTCGGTGTAGTTGGTCAAATCATTCCATGGAACTTCCCAATTTTGATGGCAGCATGGAAACTGGCACCTGCTTTAGCTGCTGGTAACTGTGTCGTGATTAAGCCAGCTGAGCAAACGCCGGTGGGTATTTTGTTAGTAGCTGAACTGATCCAAGATATTTTACCGCCGGGTGTACTTAATATTGTCAATGGTTTCGGTTCAGAAGTCGGCCGTCCTTTAGCGACAAACCCACGTATTGCCAAAATTGCGTTCACAGGTTCAACTCAAACTGGACAAATGGTGATGCAATATGCGACTGAAAATATTATTCCAGTCACCTTAGAACTTGGCGGTAAGTCACCAAACCTTTTCTTTGAAGATATCATGGACAAAGAAGATGACTTCTTAGAAAAAACGCTTGAAGGTTTTGCCATGTTTGCCTTAAACCAAGGTGAAGTATGTACTTGCCCTTCTCGTGCTTTAGTACAAGAAAGCATTGCTGATCAGTTCTTAGAGATGGCCGTCGAGCGTGTAAAACGTATTAAAACTGGTCATCCACTTGATACTGAAACGATGATTGGTGCTCAAGCATCTCTACAACAGCAAGAGAAAATCTTACGTTGTATTAACACTGGTCGTGAAGAAGGTGCAGAGCTCTTACTTGGCGGTAGCGGCCGTAAAGAAGTAGGCGATGGTTACTATGTTGATCCGACTATTTTTAAAGGTCACAACAGCATGCAAGTTTTCCAAGAAGAAATTTTTGGACCTGTACTTGCTGTGACAACGTTCAAAGACTTTGACGATGCAATTAAAATTGCCAATGACACTATGTATGGTTTAGGTGCAGGTGTATGGTCACGTTCAGCCCATATTTCTTATCGTGCTGGTCGTGCTATTGAAGCTGGCCGTGTTTGGACAAACTGCTACAACATCTACCCTGCACATGCTGCATTTGGTGGTTACAAGAAGTCTGGTATTGGCCGCGAAAACCATAAGATGATGCTAGATCATTATCAACAAACTAAAAACTTGTTGGTGAGTTATTCAACTAAACCAATGGGCTTCTTCTAAGTTTCGCACCAAGTTGATACCAAACTATCAACACTAGAAAGAAGTAAGATGACTAATTATATAAGAAGCCAGTAATTTAGATTGCTGGCTTCTTTATTTACGGTTGTTAAGCTTGAATTTTTATCATTTAGAATAAAAAAGCTCCATCTACTCTCTGAAGAGCTTCATTTAGGCATTGCTTTTGCATTGATTCATACAAATCCACTCGCAGGAGTATTGTATGAATCAACCAGAAACAGCTTCCGTCATTTCTTCAAGCACAGAAGTCTCATCAGCAGAATATTTTGCTCAGCGTCAACTCAAACAAGGTACGGTTGGTTGGTTACTCCTGATTGGTTTAGGCGTAGCTTATGTGATATCGGGTGATTTTGCTGGCTGGAACTTTGGTATTGCTCAAGGTGGTTGGGGCGGAATGTTTATTGCCACTGCACTCGCTGCGCTTATGTACTTATGTCTGTGTCTTTCTATGTCGGAAATGTCTACCATGATGCCGACAGCAGGTGGCGGTTATAGTTTTGCACGTGCTGCCTTTGGCCCTTTTGGGGGCTATTTAACAGGAACAGCCATTCTAATTGAATATGCGATTGCCCCTGCTGCTATTGCCGTATTTATTGGCGGTTATTGCGAATCTTTATTTGGTATAAATGGCTGGATGATTTACCTCGCCTGCTATGCCATTTTTATGGGCATACATCTGAAAGGTGCCGGCGAAGCCTTAAAAATTATGTTCGCAATTACACTTGTCGCAGCTGTTGCTCTGGTTGTGTTTATTGTGGCAATGGTTTCACATTTTAATACACAAAATCTGTTAGATATTCCTGTTGGCACAGCAGCTGGCGCAAGTCGTTTTCTACCTCATGGCTATTTAGGCATCTGGGCCGCTGTTCCTTTTGCAATCTGGTTTTTCCTTGCAGTTGAAGGTGTGCCATTAGCAGCCGAAGAAGCAAAAGATCCAGCAAAATCTCTCCCACGCGGTTTAATCGGTGCAATGCTCATCTTAACGGCGTTTGCAATGCTCATTTTATTCTTGGGTGCGGGCGCAGCTGGTGCAAGTACTTTGCAAAACTCAGGCGCTCCCCTCGTCGATGCCCTGGTTAAAGTTTATGGCACCAACACTTGGCTTGCGACTTTTGTTAACTTTGTTGGTTTAGCAGGTTTAATCGCGAGTTTCTTTTCAATTATCTATGCCTATTCACGTCAAATTTTTGCACTCTCTCGTGCTGGTTACTTACCTACTTCACTCTCTTTAACCAATAAAAATAAAGCCCCTTATCTCGCAATTATTATTCCGGGCATTATTGGGTTCTTGCTTTCACTTACCAAAGAAGGTGATTCACTGATTTTAATCGCGGTTTTTGGTGCCACCATTTCCTATGTGTTGATTCTTTTATCCCACATCAAACTACGCCTATCTAACCCCGACATGCCTCGTCCTTATAAAACTCCTGGAGGAATCGTTACTTCAAGTATTGCCTTAATTCTAGCAGTCGCTGCTGTAGTTGCGGGCTTTGTTGTTAATCCGAAAGTTTGGTTTATTGCTGCCGCTATTTATGTCGTATTTATTGCTTACTTTTTACTCTATAGCCGTTATCATTTAGTGAAAGGCACCCCAGAAGAAGAGTTTGCAAATATTAAAGCCGCAGAACAAGAACTATAAAAAAGGATGTAACTATGAGTTATCGCAATATTGTCGCCAATCAACAGTATCACTTTGCTGACTTGAAGACCTTGATGGCAAAAGCTACACCGCTACGTTCTGGCGATGAATTAGCAGGTGTAGCGGCCAGAGACGCAACCGAACATGTTGCGGCACAAATGACTTTGGCCGATGTACCACTTAAAACCTTTTTGAACGAAGTTGTGGTCGATTATGAAACTGATGAAATTACACGACTAATTATTGATGAACATGATCTGGCTGCTTTTGCCCCTATTTCACACTTTACAGTAGGTGATTTTCGAAATTGGTTACTTGGAGAAGATGCAACTGCCCAAAGCTTAAAAGCTTTAGCATCAGGTTTAACTCCAGAAATGGTGGCTGCTGTCAGCAAAATTATGCGCAATCAAGATTTGATTTATGTCGCCAGCAAATGTGAAGTCATTACCCAGTTTCGTAACACCATTGGTTTAAAAGGTCATCTTTCTACCCGTTTACAACCTAATCACCCTACCGATGATGTGCTCGGTATTTCAGCCAGTATTTTAGATGGTTTGATGTATGGCAATGGTGACGCCGTGATTGGTATTAACCCTGCCACGGATAACCTGCATAATTTGTCAGAGCTACTAAAACTACTTGACCATGTCATTCAGGAATATCAAATTCCGACGCAATCTTGTGTGCTCACACATATCAGCTCAGGCATTCAACTTGCTGAAAAAAATGTGCCAATTGATTTAATGTTTCAATCAATCGCTGGTACCCAACTGGCAAACGAAGGTTTTGGTATCTCGCTCGATTTATTACAAGAAGGATATGAAGCCACCCTCGCACTCAAGCGCGGAACCATTGGACACAACGTTATGTACTTTGAAACGGGTCAAGGGAGTGCCCTATCTAGCAATGCACATCACGGCGTTGACCAGCAAACCTTAGAAACTCGGGCCTACGCAGTGGCTCGTAAATATAACCCACTTTTGGTAAATACAGTCGTCGGCTTTATTGGCCCCGAGTACCTATTTAACGGTAAACAAATTATACGTGCAGGTTTAGAAGATCACTTCTGCGGTAAGTTGCTTGGCGTACCAATGGGCTGCGACATTTGTTATACCAACCATGCCGATGCCGACCAAAATGATATGGATGTGCTTCTTACTCTATTTGGCGCCGCAGGCATTAACTTCATTATGGGAATTCCGGGTTCAGACGATGTCATGCTCAACTATCAAACCACTTCATTCCATGATGCTCTCTATTTAAGACAACTCCTCGGTTTAAAACCCGCTCCTGAGTTCTCCGCTTGGCTTGAACAACAAGGGATTTTTAAACAGCAAAACTCTCAAATTTGTTGGGCAGACCACATGCCTGACCAATTCTCTCGTCTGCTCATGAACTAGGGGGAACACCATGAAACTGAACCGTGATATTCAATATCCGTCCTCTACCCATCAGGATCAGTGGGAAAAACTTAAAGAGTTTACTGATGCCCGTATTGCTTTAGGTCGTGCAGGTTGCAGTATCCCAACACGGGCCTTACTTGAGTTCCAGTTGTCTCATGCGCAAGCAAAAGATGCTGTTTATCAACATATGGATGTTCCCTACTTGTCTGAACAATTACAGCACAAGCAACTTCAAACTCTTCATATTCAAAGTAATGCTGCTAATAAGGAAATTTATCTTAAACGCCCAGATTGGGGTCGTCAGCTTTCAAACCCATCAAAAGAAACCTTAATTAAAGAGTATGCAAAAAACCCACAGCAGTATGATGTTTGTATTGTGGTAGGTGACGGTCTCTCTGCAAGAGCGATTGAAGCAAATGCTATCGCATTTATTGCAATGCTAAGCGAACATATTCAACAAGAAAACTGGAGCCTTGCGCCAATTATATTTGCAACAGGAAGCCGAGTTGCTTTAGGCGATGAAGTTGCAGAAATTTTTAAAGCCTCCATGCTGGTTATGCTTATTGGAGAGCGCCCAGGTTTAAGTTCTCCTGACAGTATGGGAGTTTACTACACATGGAATGCATATTCAGGTTGCCTTGACTCCAAACGCAACTGTATTTCCAACGTCCGTTCAGCAGGCTTAAGTATTCCAGTTGCGGTACAACGTTTAATGGCACTCATGAAAAAATCGAAGCAGCTTGGCTTTTCAGGAGTAAATTTAAAAGATGAACATCAACTTTCAAATATCGACCATAATGAAAACTCAAAGCTTTTATTTTAAATAGTAGGTTACGCATAGATATTTCTTACCTACAAAATATTTCTGCGTAACAAGATTATCTTAACGAAAAATAGCAATTTTCAGGTATTGACGATTTATATGGATATTTTCTTCTTTATATTTATCGCTATACTCCACCTATTGATCTTCTATGAATCATTTGTATGAGTACTACAAACGCCTTTCCTAAAACTATTTATGCCATTCAGCATCTTGCTTTCGAAGACTTAGGTTCATTAGAAGATGTCTTTTATCAACTTGGTTTTCGCGTCCGTTATTTTGAAGCTGGTGTAGATGATTTAACTCCTGCTTTCGCCCATGACGGTTTAACTATTATTTTAGGTGGTCCAATTGGAGTTTATGAAACTGAAGATTATCCATTTTTAAAAGATGAAATCGCTTTACTCAAACAACGTTTGGCAGCAGATAAACCAACACTTGGCATTTGCTTAGGTGCACAGCTTATAGCTCATGCACTTGGTGCCAAAGTATATGCAGGCCATCAAAAAGAAATTGGCTGGGGAGCTTTAAGCTTAAGTTTACGCCCTAATCAGGTATTATCGCCTTTGCTTAATAATATCCATGTTTTACATTGGCATGGTGATACTTTCGACCTTCCTGAAAATGCAGCCCTTTTGGCGAGTTCAGATATTTATACTAACCAAGCCTTTGAAGTGGGTAATAATATTCTTGCTTTACAGTTCCACATTGAGACGACTCAAGAAAACTTTGAAAAATGGCTTATTGGTCACACATGTGAACTTCGTAATGCTGGAATTTCCATTCCTAAATTGCGTGAGCAAAATATCGAATATGCCCCTGCACTTGAACACGCTGCATTTGAATTAATTCAAAAATTCTTGAAAAGAATTGGTTATAGTGCATAAGTGAAGTAATTTCTAATGTTTAATGAATATTATTTTTTACCACTTGGTATTTTATGACTATTTTTTAAACAAAGAAACTTTATATTTTATTTTTAGAAACATTTCAGAAAAGTTTCAGTGTATTATTAATTTGTAACATAAAATATACGCTGATTTACTATGGATATCTGGAAGTTTCTTAAAAGCTTTAATACGGTCAATACTTACTTAATGCTTTCAACAATGCTTCTCATACTATTAGTTCTTTACTTTTATGTGATTAATCCTACCTAAGCTCTTTTGCCAAGGAAGCGAAATCATAAAGAAAAAGAATATTATGATGAGAAGACCTCCGAAAAAAGCCCAACCTTACAGTTGGGCTTTTTTAATATCTGTTGTTGACTCACAATATGTTGTTCGTCTTGCGAAAAAGTAAGAGATAAGCAATCTCTTACTTTTTCTCAGGTTTGAAGCTGTCTTTCAAATCAAGAACGCGGTTGAAGACAGGTTTTTCAGGAGTATGATCATGTTGATCCGCAACGAAATAACCTTCACGTTCAAATTGGAAACGGTCTTCTGGTTTCGCTTGAGCTAAAGCAGGTTCAATCACAGCCTGAACGACTTTCAAAGAATCTGGATTTAAATTCGCTAAGAAATCATCACCAGTTTCAGGGTCAGCCTCTGTAAATAAACGATCATAAATACGTACTTCAGCAGGAATACCCTTGCTTGCAGATACCCAGTGAATCACGCCTTTTACTTTACGACCTTCAGGATTCTTGCCCAAAGTGTCTGGATCGATTGAACACTTCAGCTCAACAACTTCACCATTTGCATCTTTAATGACTTCATCACACTTAATTACATATGCATGGCGTAAACGAACTTCACCATCCGGAATTAAACGCTTAAAGCCTTTTGGCGGTACTTCTTCAAAATCTTTACGGTCAATATAGATTTCTTTAGTTAATGGAATGACACGCTCACCCATATCGACATTTGGATGACGCGCATGTGTAAGGTCTAAATCTTCCGGTAAGTTTGTAAGTGTCACTTTTAAAGGATCTAACACAGCCATACCACGCGCTGCTGTATTCTCCAAAGATTGACGAATACAGAACTCAAGCATTGCAACATCAACAATACCGTCAGTTTTAGACACACCTACACGTTTACAGAAATCACGTAAGCCTTCTGGTGTAAAACCACGACGGCGCATACCAACAACTGTTGGCATACGAGGGTCATCCCAACCATTTACATAACCACCTTCAACCAACTTACGTAATTTACGTTTAGAAGTAATGGTGTAATCTACATTCAAACGAGATGATTCGTATTGGTGCGGAACAGCTTTAGACTTAACCTTTTCAACAATCCAGTCATAGAATGGACGGTGATCTTGGAATTCCAATGTACAAAGTGAATGCGTGATTCCTTCAATTGCATCAGACAATGGATGAGCATAATCATACATTGGGTAGATTTTCCATTTGTCGCCAGTTTGATGATGCTCTGAATGCAAGACACGATACAAAATTGGATCACGCATATGCACGTTCGGGCTTGCCATATCAATTTTAGCGCGTAAAACAGCTTCACCTTCTTTTAGTTCACCGCTGCGCATTTGTTCAAAGCGAGCAAGGTTCTCTTCAACAGATGCATCACGATACGGCGAGTTTTTCCCTGGTTCAACAAAACTACCACGGTTTAATTTAATTTCTTCTGGAGACTGCAAATCAACATATGCATCACCTTGCTCAATCAATTGAATTGCCCATGCATAAAGCTGATCAAAATAACCAGAAGCATAGCGAGGTTCACCATTCCAGTTAAAACCAAGCCATTTCACATCATTGGCGATACCATCAACGTATTCTTGTTCTTCTGCATCTGGATTCGTATCGTCAAAACGTAAATTACAGAGTCCATCAAACTCTTCTGCAACACCAAAGTTTAGACAGATTGCTTTTACGTGACCAATATGTAAATAACCATTTGGTTCTGGCGGAAAACGAGTTACGATTTGTTTGGTACGTCCGGCAGCTAAATCATCAGTAATGACTTGGCGAACAAAATCTAATCCAGCCTGTTGTTCTTGCTGCGCAGAATCGACAGAGGCATGAGTATTCGGTGTCGGGTTGTTTGGCAGGTTCGAGACAACATCATTAGGCTTCATAGTGTATCAATCACTTCTTTGTAGATAAAATTTCGAAAAAATAAACGCTATCTTCATTTTTCACAAAGATTTTAACGTTTTTTACTTGCCTTGTAGTTTACAGTTTGCTTATGCTTCTCTCAACCAAAAACCCATGGTCATAAGCCCATGTTTAGGAGATTAATGTAATGAGTTTTCCTCAAGTCGAATTAAACACCAATAAAGGTCGTATTGTTCTTGAACTAAATACTGAAAAAGCACCAAAAACAGTAGCAAACTTTTTAGAATACGTACGTGACGGTTTTTATGACGGCGTTATTTTCCACCGTGTCATTGATGGTTTCATGATCCAAGGCGGCGGGATGGATGAAAACTTCAAAGAAAAAGCAACTCGTGATGCAATTGAAAACGAAGCTGACAATGGTTTAAGTAACGATGTTGGTACAATTGCTATGGCACGTACTCAAGCGCCACACTCTGCTTCTGCACAATTCTTCATCAATGTAAAAAACAACTCTTTCTTGAACCATACTTCAAAAACTGCACAAGGTTGGGGTTATGCTGTATTCGGTAAAGTTGTTGAAGGTATGGACGTTGTAGACGCGATCAAAAGTGTACGTACAGGTAACCGTGGTTATCACGCTGACGTTCCTTTAGAAAACGTTGTTATCGAATCTGCTAAAATTATTTCTGAATAATTTTAGGATAAAGCTGTGACCTATCTGTTTATTTCAGATTTACATTTGTCACCTGAACACCCTCGACTCGTTCGAGGGTTTTTAGATTTGTTGGTACATTATCAAAATAAACAAACACAGCTTTATATTTTAGGTGACTGGTTTAATGCTTGGATTGGTGACGATTATTCAGCTCCTTGGCTCGACGAAATTGTCGAAGCTTTAAAAGCTTTTAATGAAAAAGGTAATCGTGTTTACTTTCAAGTCGGTAACCGCGACTTTGCTCTAAATCAGGTTTTCCTCAATAAGTTTAATGGTGTATTACTCCCAGATATTTATTATCTTAATATTGCAGGCCACCAATACCGTCTAGAACATGGCGATGCGCTATGTACAGATGATATTTCTTATCAAAGATTTAAAAAAATTATTCGAAATCCCCTTTTAGTCGCTTTTTTACGTCGAACACCTCTAAGTTTCCGCACGAAACTTGTCAATGGTTTCCGCAAAAGAAGTCATTCCGACAAACAACACAAAAGTTATGAGATTATGGATGTGAATGAACAAGCCGTGCTCTCCGCCCTAAAAGATATAGACATACTTATTCATGGACACACTCATCGTCCAGCTATTCATAAAGTACAGAACAAACAACGAATTGTACTCGGTGACTGGAAAGAAGATCACGCACAAATTTTAGAAATTGATCCCTCTTCAAATACGCAACAGCTCGAATTGATTGTCTGGAATTATTAGTTAGAAATTAGTCACTTTTTATTTGAACTTTTAATTCTTTAATTTTTTTATTTAAATCAGAATCGTAAATCACACACATACTAGCAATAAATATAAATTTCCAACTTATATATGCATGATTGTGATAATCAATATATAAAATAAGAAGACTCAATACAAATATAAGAATAATAAAGGCTTTAACAACTCTAATTTCTCGCAGCTTACTCTTTGCATCTTTGGGCATTAAATCAAACATTTTCAATAAATTATTAAAAAATTTATATAAGTATTATATTTCTTTATCACATTAAAATGCAGATGTTTTCTTATAAAATCGCGTATCATGCCAAAGATGAGAACACTTCGATTGTAATAAGATTGACATGGAGTAAGTATGGATTTACTAAATACGGTTAAAAGTCGCTACACCACAAAAGCGTATGATCCTGAGAAAAAAATTCCTCAAGAAAAATTCAATAAATTATTAGAAATTTTACGCTTCACACCTTCTTCAGTGAATATTCAACCTTGGCATTTCTTGGTGGCTGACAATCTTGCTGCTAAAGAACGCATTGCTAAAGCCTTAACAGGGCGATATGCCTATAATGCTCCTAAAGTTCTTGAGTCATCACATACGCTTGTATTTTGTACAAGAACAGATATTTCACCCGAATATTTAAATCAATTACTTGAGCAAGATGATTTAAGCGGTCGATTTAAAGATGAAAAAGCAAAACTTGGTCAAAAAGATACACGTCATGGCTACGTTGAGTTTTATCGCAATGAACAAAAAAATTTATTTGGCTGGATGGAAAACCAAACTTTTATCGCTTTAGGACAACTACTTTTTGCAGCTGGTCTTGAAGGCATAGATGCAACCCCAATGGGTGGCTTCGACGAAGATGTTTTAAATGAAGAATTTGGCTTAAAAGAAAAAGGCTTACGTAGCTCTGTCATTGTCTCACTTGGCTATAGAAGTGAAAATGATTTCAATGCGAAGTTGCCAAAATCTCGTCTGCCAGATGAAGTTATTTTTACACATTTATAAGATTAGCAGAGTTCAAAAGAACAGTCTTTTGAACTCCTATTTCATAGCTAAGGCTAAACAAACCAATCCACTTATTCCCAAAATCGTTCCTAAAATCGTTGGGAGTTTTAATTTTTCTTTATATAAAACTACACCACAAACTATTCCAAGTAATACCACTAAAATATTCATACTTGCAAACACAATCGCTGGTGAATCTTTAAGTAAAATATGTGCTTTAACATACAAGGCAATGTTTGAAAAATTAAGTACACCTAGTATTAATCCAGCCACAGTATTTTTAAAATTCCATGCTGACTTTTTTTGGAATAATAAATAAACTATTGATAATAGAAAGGCTGTAATAAAAATCAGATTCAAAGTTAACGTAAATTGTAGCCCCAAACTACTCGTGTATTTTAACAAGACATCTACAGCAGCATAACCAAACCAGACACTCATTAACGCAAGAATTGCCTTTTTCGATTGATGGCCTGAAGTGCCATTTATCTGTCCAAATACGATTAAAATAACAGCAAAAATTCCTAAACCAATACCTAATAATTTAAGAGAATTAAACCGTTCTTGAAAAAAGAAATAAGCTGCTAATAAAGAAAGTACCACTGACAATCGCTGAGCAATTTCTGTTTTGACGATACCGGCATGCTCTAAGGATTTCGAAAGACATAAAAAAATACTCGGTAAAATGATGCCTAAAGCAACGATTAGCCACCAAGGCATGTGTTGTATAGAAATATGCTGAATATCTGGCTTAAACCACCAATAACATAACAAGCTGGCACTTGCATAATTCCATGCAATCATTTGCATGGGTTGATAGCCCTCTTTCTTTAAATTTTTTAGTAATACAGACACCAGAACACTGCACAGCGCCGCAGCAAATATTAATATCATTTGCGAATAACCTATTAAACTGAATTTTCAAGAAAGCGAGATGCACTACAAATAACTGATTATACTTTTTATATTTTTAAAGCCATAAAAAAACCAGCCATCACTGACTGGTTTTTCTAAGCTAATCAATTAACGATTATTTTCGTCGTCTTGACCATCTTCAAATTTAGAATCGTTGTCGAAACCGCCTTGATGACCACCGAAGCCGCCTTGACCACCGAAGCCGCCTTGACCACCGAAGCCACCTTGACCACCGAAGCCACCTTGACCACCGAAGCCACCTTGACCACCGAAGCCAGCGCCTTGAGCACCACCAAAGCCAGCGCCTTGACCACCGAAGCCACCTTGACTACCACCCTGAGCTGGGAAACCTGCACCTTGTGCACCTGCTGGACGTGGGTTACGAGCTGGAACAACTGTAGAAATTGCGTGTTTGTAAACCATTTGACTTACAGTATTTTTTAATAAAACAACATATTGGTCAAAAGATTCAATATGACCTTGTAATTTAATACCGTTAACAAGGAAAATAGAAACTGGGATACGTTCTTTACGGAGAGAATTTAAGAACGGATCTTGTAAAGTTTGACCTTTAGACATTTTTAACTCCAAAAAAAAATTTTTAAATCAGCGCAAAAAAACTATCTTTATTTTTCAACTAAAAATTATAAAAAGACAGTGTGCAAATTTTGCTTTATCCATAAGAGTTTCGCAAGTCTTCTTTCGCCTGCTTTATCGTCAAGTAAGTTTTAAAATCGTGTATTTCTTGCAAAGAACGTAACCACGTATATTGACGTTTGGCAAGTTGTCGTGTTGCAAATAAGGCTTTATCCTCCATTTCTTGCTTTTTTTTGAGACTCATATCACTTTTTAATAGAAATTCTAGAGCTTGTCGATAACCAACAGAACGCATAGAGGGTAAATTTTCATCTAAATCGTATTTTTCAATTAGAGATTCAACTTCACTCAAAAAACCGATATCCCACATTTTGCTTAATCTTTGCTCAATGCGTTGATGTAATTCTAACCGATCTGGAAGCAAAGCATAGTTATGAAATATGTATCGATATGGTACATTTTTTGGTTGTTCTGCCTGCAATTTGGTAATTGGTTGACCTGTAATACGATAAACTTCTAACGCGCGAATAATTCTTTGTTTATCAGAAACCTTGAATTTCACACCAGCTGCCGGATCTACTGCCACCAGTTCATCATAAACAGCTTGCCACCCTTCATTCGCTGCTTTTTCTTCAATTGCTGCACGAACATTTGTATCTGCGCTTGGCAAGTTACTTGATAATCCTTCTAGGAGCGCCTTGAAATACAGCATGGTTCCTCCTACCAAGATAGGAGTTTTGCCGCGTGAATGCATCTCGTCAATTAAAACACAAGCATCTTCAACAAACTGGGCAGCCGAATAGACCTCAAGTGGAGTAATAATATCTATTAAATGATGTGGATATAGCTCCTGCTCTTCACGTGTTGGTTTAGCCGTGCCAATATCCATGTCTTTATATACAAGAGCCGAATCAACCGAAATTAACTCAAAATCTCCACGCTCATAAAGTTCACATGCCAAAGCGGTTTTTCCGCTTGCAGTTGGTCCCATTAAATTGATGACGGGCAATTGATTTGACATGTAAAACTACTCTCCTCGAGCAAATAATTTATCTAGTTGAGATAATGGAAATGCACGCCAAGTTGGACGACCATGGTTACATTGACTGGCAAATTCGGTTTGTTCCATTTGGCGAAGTAAAGCGTTCATTTCTGAGAGGCTAAGTTGTCGATGTGCTCGCACTGCCCCATGGCATGCCATACCAGCTAACAGTTCATCACGCTTTTGCAATAATCCTTGAGCTTCATCATTTGGATCTAAATCATTAAGAAGTTCAGGAATAAGGTTTTCAAAATCTGCTTTTTGCAAAATAGCCGGCACACCACGCACAATGACTTGCTCATCGCCATATAAATCAATTTCTAGCCCCAAACGCTCAAGCTGAGGCTTTAAGTCTTCGACCCGTACCGCTTGCATACGACTAATTGAAATGACTTTAGGTATAAGTAACTGTTGAGATGTCCAAAACTCAGGTTTATCCCAAGCATTTTTCATTTGTTGCAGCAAAATACGTTCATGCGCTGCATGCATATCAACAATAATCAAACCTTCAGTATTTTGCGCCAGAATATAAATTCCATGCAGCTGAGCAATTGCGATACCTAATGGAAATTCATCTACTTTAGCAACTGGTTCAACATTTTCGTCAACTGAAAAATTGGTAGCAGGTTGATCACGTAATGGCGCCAAATAAGTCTTTAATGCATTATTTAACTGCGCAGAACCATTATATTTTGGAGTTTGTTCTGCATAGTGAACAGCTTGGGGACGACTATTATTAAAATCAGTTAAAAGCTCAGTCGAAGGTTGAGAACTATTCGGCTTATCTAGAGTTGTATCAACAGCTTGCTCTGTACGATGCAATGTGAATTGTTCTTGATATTTAGGCTGAGGTTGTACCGAAAGATTTTGAGTATCATCTACTTTCATGGCTTTTGCCAAATCAGCACTAGCGGTCTGAAATTGTGCTAGCGTTTCTTTAGCATAATGTCTGACAAACTCATGTACTTCTCGTTGATTTAGAAAACGAATCTCATGTTTCGTCGGATGAACGTTAACATCAATATTTTCAGGGTCGACTTCTAAGAAAAGCAAATAAGATGAATGCTGATGACCATGTAAAATACCGTCGTATGCCATTCTTAAAGCATGTGAAATAGTTTTATCTTTCACAATTCGGCCATTTACATACACATATTGTAAGTCTGCTTGAGCACGTGCATCAGAAGGATGCCCTAGCCAACCTGACAAACGCATGTTAATACTTTCGGCATCGATCCAGTAAGCATTTTGAACAAACTGTTGACCCAATAATTGCTGTACACGCTGAAATCTCAATTCACCGCTATCTGCTATTGGTAAATTAATTCGAATATTGTCATTGTGCTCAAGTACAAAACGTATATCAAAATGTGTTAGAGCCAAACGACGTACAATTTCTTCAATATGCCCAAATTCAGTGGTTGGTTTTTTTAAAAATTTACGGCGAGCAGGGACATTAAAAAACAGGTCCTGAACTCGAATATGAGTGCCCTTTTGTGCAGCAACAGCTTGGACTTGTTGATGATCAAAGGCTGTACCATTCACCTCGACCTGATGGCCAATTCCGCTTTCATCTTGGCTACTGGTTAAAGTCAATCGTGAAACTGCAGCAATAGAAGCAAGTGCTTCACCACGGAAACCTAAGCTAACAATCGCGTGTAAATCTTCTGCTGTTTTAATTTTACTGGTTGCATGACGCATCACTGCCAAGGATAAGTCATCAGGATGAATTCCATGTCCATTGTCAATAATTTCGATTAATGTTGAGCCGCCTTGTGCAATCCGCACAATTAACTCGGTTGCACCTGCATCAATTGAGTTTTCTAATAATTCTTTTACGACCGATGAGGGACGTTCAATCACCTCACCAGCAGCAATCTGGTTGGCTAACGCGGCGTCTAATGTATGAATACGACGTTGTGTTAGCTTTTCATCAGTCATGAAGCTGTTCCTGCAAAGTCTGGTACAAATGCTCTGTTGGTAAAGTTAAAGTGACGAAACGATTGAGTTCATCATCTGATTTTTGAATATCAATAACGATATCAGCCTCAGGGATTTCGTCTCCACCTTTTGATGGCCACTCAAATAAAAATAGTGCATCCTGAATATCTAAATAATCACGGATTCCCATTAATTCAAGTTCGTACGGATCATTGAGACGATATAAGTCAAAATGAAAAATTTCTTTATTATTGATTTTATATGGTTCAACCAACGTATATGTCGGACTTTTAACCGAGCCTTTATGCCCCAGAGCTTGCAAAAAATAACGGGTTAATGTCGTTTTACCGGCGCCCAAATCTCCAATCAGATAAATCACGCCAGCTTGAACATGCTGCGCCAATGCCTGAGCTAAACGCTGGGTATCTTCTTCATGATTTAAGACCATTTTCAATGAATACGACATAACACACATAACATGATTCAAAATAATCGATATGATACCATTGCCCTGCTTTAAAGCCTACTTAAGTGCTTAAAGTTGGCTTTTTTTACATCACATTTATTAAATATTGACACACTTTTATGTCTAGCCCGATTGAATTTTTCCCACCTATGATTGATGGCGTAAGCGCAAGCCAAGTCTATCTTCCTCCACAAACGACAGCACAAACCATCTATCAATTTCTTTGTGAAAACTTTCCTCATATAACAGCAATAGAGTGGCAGCAACGTTTCCAAGATGGACTTATTTATGCAGAAAATGGCGAAAAATTAACATTAGATAGCCCTTATATAGCAAACACGCATATTTTTTATTACCGATTCCTTGCTAACGAAGTACATGTTCCCTTTGAGCATCAGATTTTATTTGAAAATGATGACTTGCTTGTTGTAGATAAACCCCATTTTTTAACGATTAGTCCAACAGGGCAATATGTACAAGAAACATTATTAGTCCGATTAAAAAAGCAAACTGGCAATGAGTTTCTAACCCCAATCCATCGATTAGACCGTGAAACTGCCGGTGTCGTTTTATTTTGCAAACGACCACAGTCACGTGGAATTTACCAACAGTTATTTGCAGATCGTCAAGTCAATAAGATTTACCATGCTATCGCTGCCTATAAAGCTGAATTAAAATTTCCTCAGAATTTAAAATTGTATTTAGATAAAGGTACACCCTTTTATACAATGCAGGTGATTGCACATACAAAAACCAATACCGAAACTAAAATTGAGCTGCTTGAGCATAATCAATCTTGGGCTAAATATTGTTTAACACCAACCACCGGCAAACAACATCAACTCCGTGTTCATTTAAATCATTTGGGAATTCCGATTAAAAATGATCCGTTTTATCCTATAGTTCAACATAAAGCCGATGATGATTTTTATCAGCCTTTACAGCTTCTAGCTAAGCAAATTTCTTTTATAGACCCCCTAACAAAACAGGAAATGGTTTTCAATTCATACTTTGAATTGACACTGTAATCTCATCGTAATGACAAAAAGATTATTTTTTATGCTGAAAGACATTGAAATTACATTCCGATGGTTTAAAATAAATCCCTAAAAATTAAAAATCATTTGGTTTTGTTATTCATGCGAAAAACAGAAGTTTATCAGGTTCGACTTGACTCCCAAGAGAAAAAACAAGCTTTTGCTGTTTTTAAACAATTGGGAATTACCCCTGCCCAAGCGGTACGACTGTTCTTTAAACAAGTCGTCTTGACTAAATCTATTCCTTTTGCTATCGAAAATCAGAACATTAATATGGAACAATTATTAAAACTGAGAAAAGCAAAAGCAACTTCATTAAATCAGAACCCTTCAAATTTAAATGAAGATGATGACCATGAAGATTTATTTGAAGAGCTAAATGCACTATTAGGTGAAAGTGACAAAACTTAACGGTGTTGCATTTTTAAACAACTTTTAACGTCTATTGGCGTCTTTTTTAGTTATGCTCTCTTTGTAAAAATATAAACATAAATACAAGGAGCGCCTAATGATTGTAAGACGAGCGACCTACGAAGATCTAAGTCAACTTGCTGTTCTATTTGATGAATACCGTCAATTTTATGGTGCATCTTCTAATCTTGATGAATCACATCATTTTTTAAAACAACGTTTTGAGAATAAAGAAAGTGTGTTTTTCATCCATATTAAGGATGAAAAAATCACAGGTTTCGTTTTGCTTTATTTAGGTTTTTCTTCAGTTGCTTGCTCTACTTACTATATCTTAGATGATGTCTATGTTACCCCTATGTTCCGACGTCAGGGTTCAGCAAAACAGCTCATTGATACAGCTATTTTATTTGCAAAACAAGAAAATGCTTTACGTATTAGTTTAGAGACTCAAACGAATAATCATGAATCTCACCGCCTCTATGAAAAAATGGGATTTATTCGAGACAGTGAATTTCAGACATTCCATTGCTTTCTTAAATAATATTTTGAGCGAGTTGCTTTTCCTGCTCCGACAAATATACCCAATCCCCTTCCTCAATCTCTGGTAAAACCAATTGACCGATTTGATGTCGATGTAATTTTTCGACTTTATTGCCAACAGCTGCAATCATTCTTTTTACTTGATGATAAACGCCTTGATGAATGGTCATTGTTAATTGATGAGACCCTAGCAGTGCTACATCTGTCGCAGCAAACACAGCTTTTTCTTGGTGTAAATTAACCCCCTGAGTAAGCATTTCAATTTGCTCAGGTGTGACTGAATCAATAGTCGTCACATGATAAACCTTTGGGACGTGTTTACGAGGATGAGTTAAAGCTTGTAAATATTTACCATCATCAGTGAGTAAGAGTAAGCCCGTTGTATCTTGATCTAAGCGGCCAATTGCTTGTACACCCCGTTGAATCATGATTTCAGGCAATAAACTAAAAACACTTTGATGATGCTGAGGATTGTGTGAGCACTCAAAACCTTGCGGCTTTTTTAAAGCGAGGTAAACTTTTTCCCGATATTGATAAGTTTCCCCAAACAAAGAAAATTCTAAATTTTCAGGAGAAAACTGTTTTTTGAGATCAGTGACAATCTCTCCCTCAATACTTACAGAACCATTTTTTATTAACTGCTGGCAATATTTACGTGAACCAAACCCTTGTGATTGCAAAATTTTTTCCAGCAGCATAAAGCTTTCTCTTTAGAACTAAACCATTATTTTAACTCAGTTTCAGAGCTTTATTACGTTTTTGCTTTATCAACTTTGTTCTTAACTTCCATCATCTTCAAATTATTCTTCAAATTATTCTTCAAATTATTCTTCAATGACTCGATAAATTTTTTCGTTTTGCTCACTTTCAAATAATAATTCTGTTGTAGGCAAAATGATCTCATTATCCACAATAATATGTTCGATACGCTGACTTAACTTTAAAGGCTCATTTTCATGTTCAACTAAATTTTTCTTCAATTGTGCTTTCGCATCATAAATTTTGTCGAACTGATCTTTAATCTTGATATCTATAATATCCATATGGCTGACCCTGTAGTTATAAGTATTGATTATTTTTTATATCATAATCTCTCAAACGAATGGTCTTTTAAGTTGTTAATTTATATAACATTGTGACCAAGCGTAACTAAAAATAAAACTCCTTATCATTGAGACATATACATTAATTTTTTTCTTGAAAACGCTTCCTTTACACTATTCCACGTTTAAAAAGCCCTCACATTTTGGCTCTTAATTATTATACAATTCAAATTATTTGCTTTTCTTGCCGCTTCTCATGCTCGCCCAATTTGATGTTAATTTAGTTGTCTTATTAGTTCTACTTATCTGCGGTTTACTAAGTCAAAATGCAGCTGTAACGATTGCCGCAGGCATCTTAATCGTCATTAAAATCACACCGTTAAATCAATTTTTTCCTTATATTCAAGCTCATGGTCTTAACCTAGGAATTCTCATTTTAACCATTGGCGTACTGACTCCAATTGCCAGTGGTAAGCTTAGCGGAGAGAGTATTTTAAAATCCTTTATAAGTTTTAAATCTTTGCTGGCTATTGCTATTGGTCTACTTGTGGCTTGGCTAGGTGGACGTGGTGTGAAACTTATGTCAAGCCAACCTGATGTTGTGGCAGGCTTACTTATTGGTACAGTTGCGGGCGTTGCTTTACTCCGAGGCGTCCCTGTTGGTCCCCTGATTGCTGCAGGCTTGCTGTCCTTATTCATTGGTAAATAAAATTATAGATATTAAAAAGGTGCTTAATCGCACCTTTTTAACACTTAAGCTCAATTAATTTTTTATCCAGAATAATAAGCATTACGTTTTAAAGAGAACTTTTCTAACTGCTTTAAGAAACCTTCAAAGTAGCTCTTCTCTTTTTCTTCAGTTCGATAACCTGCATACAATGTACGTCTTAAACCCGCTGGAGAAACACAATCTAGACGGCGGCTAGTCACCCAACCCTTCTGTTCGTATTCATTGACTACCCAATCTGGTAAAGCAGCAATGCCTCGACCACTCGCTACAAGTTGAATCAACATTTGCGTTAAATCTGTAGTTCGAATCTGTTTTGGTTGAATATTTGCCGGTATAAATAGTTTCGACATAATATCTAAACGGTGCTTATCTACCGGATAAGTAATGAGAACCTCTTCAGCTAAGTCTTGAACTGTAATATGTTCAGCACGAACCAATCGATGAGTATTTGATAAAACCAAACGCGACTCATATTCAAAAATTGGAAAATACTCGATTCCTTTTAATGCGATCGGATCGGCTGTAATAAGTAAATCAAACTCACCATTTTGTAAAAGCTCATGTGGATTTGCTTCAAAGCCCGAAGCAAAGTCTAAGTCTACGTCTGGATACTGCTGTCGATATTGATTTAATAAAGGCATTAACCAGTCAAAACAGCTATGACATTCTGAGGAAAAAATAATTCTGCCTGTTTGCCCATGAACAATTCGCGTAATGTCGCTTTGTGTGATCTGAATTTGTGGTAATACATCATCAGCCAATTTGAGTAAACGCTGTCCAACATTTGAAAAACTAACAGGTCTACTTCGACGATTCACCACTTCTACACCATACCAATGATCTAATTCTTTTAATTGGTGAGAAATAGCAGACGGTGTTAAACACAGATCATTAGCAGCCGCAACAAGTGAACCATGTTCACGTAAAGCAACCAAAGTTTTAAGATGACGAATTTCTAACATGGGCAAAAGCCTGAACAAATAGATTTATCTATACATTTTTCAACTTATCTGTTGTTTGACAGCAATTAGATTCAGTTTAGATAAATCACTATTAATGAACAGTATTCATCTTATCACAATATTAATTAATTTGTCTCAACATGAACTTTACTTAATTCTTTTTATAAGAAATGAATTTTCATAAATATAAAGATAAATATTTTTATTAAATAGAAATTAGTGAACCTTTTATATAGACAAAGAAAAAGGCCTCATGGCCCTTTTCATTTCATCATTGTGCTTTTGCCTTAGGAAATGCCTGCTCAAAATCGATGAGCTTAAAGCTTTTTACCAAGTCATCTTGCCCATACGTTACTTCATAAGAGGTTTCTTTCCCACTAAAATATGCTTCAGTTGGTGTTCCAAATACCTCCCATAACCCAAATGAGGCAACATCTGCTATGCCATGGCCAAATGCACGGCTTACTTTAGCCCATTTTGGATAACCTTGCTGGAAAGTATAAATTTCGACTCTTGTACCATCACGATATTCGGAAAGTACAGGTGCTCCAAACTCGGCAATAACATAATTGCGAGAACTACCCGGATTTAAAACATTTAAATTTTTTTTACTGGGTTGATTCCCCGCCATAAAGACTGAGCAACCAGACATAGATAACATAACCAAGCCCATAAGGCAGGCAATACTTAATTTTCTCACGATTTAGATTCTCTATTTCTTAAATATTTATACAACTTATTGTAATGCCTAAAGTATTACGTGCTTATCATATATAATTTAATAAAAACTTTCGATAAATTATTCAATATAAAGATAAAATGTTATTAGTTTAAATATGCAAACTTCCTCTCGAGATTCTAGTTTTTTATTATTTTGATCTCTTTTTTCCCTTATACTTTCTTTTTTGAGTTTCCTTTTATTAATTTATTATGGCGTCACCCCAATCCCCTTCATCTTCTCCTCAAAACTACTCGCTCTTCTTGGCAATTTTTTCACTCGCAGTAGGCGGTTTCTGTATCGGCACTACAGAATTTGTCGCAATGGGTCTTATTCAAGAAATTGCACACAATTTAAAGATCACAGTACCTGAAGCCGGGCATTTTATTAGCGCTTATGCATTAGGTGTTGTAATTGGCGCCCCGATTATTGCTATTTTGGGCGCTAAAGTTCCTAGAAAGACTCTATTGCTTTGTCTCATGCTGTTTTATGGTATTGCTAATGCATGTACAGCTTTAGCACATACACCAGAAACAGTTCTAATTTCTCGTTTTATTGCGGGATTACCTCATGGTGCATATTTTGGAGTCGGTGCCCTTGTAGCTGCTGAACTCGCAGGTCCTTCAAGAAGAGCTTCAGCTGTTGCACAAATGATGATGGGTTTAACAGTTGCTACTGTTATTGGCGTACCTTTAGCAACATGGTTAGGCCAACATTTTGGTTGGAGAGCAGGTTTTGAATTTTCAGCAACAATTGCATTTTTTACT
Organism: Acinetobacter sp. 1424608; assembly: GCF_000588255.1. Taxonomy (NCBI): domain Bacteria; kingdom Pseudomonadati; phylum Pseudomonadota; class Gammaproteobacteria; order Moraxellales; family Moraxellaceae; genus Acinetobacter; species Acinetobacter sp. 1424608. Next base: position 250,347 of record NZ_JFXL01000001.1, on the reverse strand, counting down.
TTAATTGCTGTAGCTTGCTTTGTACCAAATATTCCAGTTCAAGCTACTGCCAGCATAAAAACAGAATTAGCTGGGCTTAAAAATATAAATATGTGGTTAACCCTTGCAGTCGGCGCAATTGGCTTTGGGGGCATGTTCTCGGTATATAGCTATGTCTCACCTATTCTCACTGAATACACTAAAGTTAATATCCAGATTGTTCCTATTGCATTAGCGCTGTGGGGCATCGGGATGGTGATTGGTGGGTTAGCCGCGGGCTGGCTTGCAGATAAAAATCTCAATAAAACTATTGTGGGCGTACTTATTAGCTCAGCAATTGCTTTTGTTGTCGCAAGTTTTCTAATGAGTAATATCTATAGCGCAATTGGCTCTTTATTCTTAATTGGCCTAACCGTGATGGGTTTAGGTGGGGCTTTACAGACACGCCTCATGGATGTTGCAGGTGATGCCCAAACCCTAGCAGCTTCACTTAACCACTCCGCCTTTAATCTTGCTAATGCTTTAGGTGCTTTTTTAGGTGGTTGGGTACTGAGCCATCAGATGGGCTGGATTGCACCGATCTGGGTAGGTTTCGTACTAAGCCTTGGTGGTCTTATTATCTTGCTCATCGCATTTGCTGTAGAAAAAGCAACTCAAAAAGCCTGATTCTCATTAGGCTTTTTTAATAAAAATACTAATCTGTTAACTTTTCACCACAGTGTGGACAATAGCATTTCTTCTCTCTCACAGATTCTTTCTCTTCTAATACTTTTTCGCGCATAATTTGGATAATTAGATTATGCGCTTGTTCTTTTGGTAGCCCTACTTTTTGTCGAATACGTTCTATTTCAACTTCATCATGCATGATGTTAATACCACGCACTTGAAGTAACTCACGAAACTCTTGTTCAAGGCGCTGATTCCGTTGGTTCAGTTCATTGGCTAAACCGGAAGCTAAAATACCAGCCGGTAAAGCAGCAATCCCTACCCCTAAAATTGTAATTAAAGCTCCTAGTAGTTTTCCTAAGCTGGTCACAGGTGTGACATCGCCGTATCCAACTGTGGTTAAGGTAACGACCGCCCACCACATTGCTTTAGGAATAGAGCTAAACGCTTCTGGTTGCGCTTTATTCTCAACCACATAAATACCAGAGGCAGTCATAATAATCATAATGATTAAAATAAAAATCACTGCCTGAAAAGAACCTTTTTCTCGCTTAATAACACATAGCAATATTTGCAAAGAAATAAAATAGCGAGTTAATTTTAATAGTCGAAGTAATCGTAAAATTCTAAGCATACGAAGGTCTATTCGTACAAAGAAATTTAGATACGCAGGCAAAATTGCCATGAGGTCAATCAGTGCCTCTCCGCTTTTCATCCATGCTAAACGCTGCTTCCATGCAGCTTGTGTCGGATCACGCTCTACTACACTCCAGAGGCGTAAGAGGTATTCAACACTAAAAATTGCAATTGAAATATTTTCAAAGTAGTCAAACCATATACGATAGCTGTAATACAGATCATTTACTGTTTCTAGCAATACCGCAATGACATTCCCAATAATTAAGAAAACCAAGAAGTAGTTAATACACCTACTCACTATTGTTTCGTAATCATGATCATGAAGGTTGTTATAGAAGAATTTACGTAATCTCTTCCAAGCTAAAATTCGCATACAGATCTGAGCCACATGATATTGAACATATATTAAGCTCACATACTTAAATTCACCACTATAAGGACTAATAAAATATTTTATTAATTGTATTAACTAAACAATCATAAATAATATTTCATATTTTCTAATTATATTTTAATGAGCAGCAACATATCTAAACTCATTTTCTTCCCACCATTGCACATCATAAATACCTGCATGTGACTTCAAAATGACGTTAATATAATTTTGAAGCAGCATAATATGGTGAGTAATATCTAATTTTCTAAAAAGAAATCTTCTCAAAATTGGCGTATTTGGTGAAATGAATATCGCAAAGCCATTACTATATTCTTCATAAACACTAATACCGATATACATCGTGATCTCAGGTAATGGTACTTCTATTTCCCACCCCCAGCGTTCAGCATTTAATTCAATACTTAAGTGATATCTATTTTTCAATATACTATAAATATACTGTGCAATATCTTCCGTTTTCTGTACTAACGTATTTCCGTCTTCTGCTGATAAATTTTGATCATATAGCTGATAATCATCAAATTTAAATTCAACAATTGTCTTTAGCATTTTTAAGTTCCATATATAAAATACCCATGTTCTTTTTAATTATTTTTAAGTTCATTCAATTATTTTAAAGCAAAATCTTCTTTAATATCTAGCGTTATATTTATTTTTACATTTTATAGGAATAAAACTTGATTAATTCATTACTTTAATAATTAAAATATGCACTAATTCTCATTAAAATAAAAAAGGAGCTGAATAATCAGCTCCTTTTTTGTACTAAATCGACCTATTAAGTCAATTGAGCAGCAGCAATTTTCTTAGTATCTACTTTATCAGCAGCATTTGTATATTCGCCCATTTGGTCGAAATTCAAATATTTGTAGATGTCAGCAGACATACTGTCAATTTGAGCTGCATATTGTTGGTATTCTTCTGGAGTTGGTAATTTACCAAGTACAGCAGCAACAGATGCAAGCTCAGCAGATGCTAAGTAAACGTTAGAACCTTGGCCTAAACGGTTAGGGAAGTTACGTGTAGAAGTCGAAACAACAGTTGTGTTCGGCGCAACACGTGCTTGGTTACCCATACATAATGAACAACCAGGCATTTCTGTACGCGCACCAGCACGGCCATAAGTGTTATAGAAGCCTTCTTCCATTAACTGATGTTCGTCCATACGTGTTGGTGGAGCCAACCATAAACGAGTTGTTAATGAACCGCTTGGTACTTTCTCAAGTAACTGACCAGCAGCACGGAAGTGACCAATGTTAGTCATACAAGAACCAATGAATACTTCATCAATTTTGTCGCCTTGAACGTCAGAAAGAAGTTTTGCATCATCTGGATCATTCGGGCAGCAAAGGATAGGTTCTTTGATTTCTGACAAGTCAATTTCATACACTTTAGTGTATTCAGCATCTGCATCAGCTTTAAGTAAGCTTGGGTTTGCTAACCATTTTTCCATGTTTTCAACACGGCGAGCCATAGTACGTGCATCACCATAACCTTGTGAAATCATCCACTTAAGCATTGTGATGTTAGAACGTAAGTACTCAGCAACTTTCTCTTCAGAAAGTGTGATTGCACAACCAGCAGCTGAACGTTCAGCAGAAGCATCAGAAAGTTCGAATGCTTGCTCAACTGTTAAGTCAGTTTCCATTTCTGTTAAGTCGATTTCTAAGATACGACCAGAGAAGATGTTCTTCTTACCTTTTTTCTCAACAGTAAGATCGCCTTCTTTGATTGCATAGTAAGGAATCGCATGTACAAGGTCACGTAAAGTGATACCAGGCTGCATTTTACCTTTGAACTTAACAAGAACTGATTCAGGCATATCAAGTGGCATTACACCAGTTGCAGCAGCGAAAGCTACAAGACCAGAACCTGCTGGGAACGAAATACCAATTGGGAAACGAGTATGCGAGTCACCACCAGTACCTACTGTATCTGGAAGAAGCATACGGTTTAACCAAGAGTGGATAATACCGTCACCTGGACGTAAAGATACACCACCGCGGTTCATGATGAAGTCTGGAAGTGTATGTTGCATTTGTACGTCAACTGGCTTTGGATAAGCAGCAGTGTGACAGAAAGATTGCATTACCAAGTCAGCAGAGAAGCCCAAGCAAGCTAAGTCTTTTAACTCGTCACGAGTCATAGGACCAGTTGTATCTTGAGAACCAACTGTAGTCATCTTAGGTTCACAGTAAGTACCTGGACGGATACCTTGACCTTCTGGGAGACCACATGCGCGACCAACCATCTTCTGAGCTAAAGTGAAACCTTTGCCAGTGTCAGCTGGTTGTACTGGAGTACGGAATAATGTAGATGGAGCTAAACCTAAAGCTTCACGTGCTTTAGCAGTTAAGCCACGACCAATGATCAAGTTAATACGACCACCAGCACGTACTTCGTCTAAAAGTACTGGAGTTTTAAGTTCAGACTCAGCGATTTGTTCGCCATTTTTGAACGCAGTAACTTTTGCAGCAGCATGATCGATTTTAAGAGTAACTTCGTCACCCATGTTCATGTTAGAAACATCGATCTCTACTGGTAATGCACCAGCATCTTCCATTGTGTTAAAGAAGATCGGTGCAATTTTACCGCCTAAACACACACCACCGTCTTTTTTGTTTGGAATGTGAGCGATTTCATCACCAAAGAACCAAAGAACAGAGTTTGTTGCAGATTTACGAGATGAACCTGTACCAACAACGTCACCTACGTAAGCAACTTGGTTGCCTTTAGCAATGAGTTCTTTAATTTGGCTTAATGGACCAACTTCACCTGGTTTTTCAGGGTTAATACCATCACGCTCGTTTTTCAACATTGCGTTTGCGTGTAATGGAATGTCTGGACGGCTCCATGCGTCTTGAGCTGGAGACAAGTCATCAGTGTTTGTTTCACCTGTTACTTTGAACACAGTGATTTTGATTTCTTCTGGTACATCTTTACGACTAGTGAACCATTCAGCATCAGCCCAAGACTGTAAAACAGCTTTTGCATTAGCATTGCCAGCTTTAGCTTTATCAGCTACGTCATGGAACGCATCAAATACAAGTAATGTTTTTTTCAATGCTTCAGCAGCTAAGCCTGCTAATTCAGCATCATCTAGAAGCTCAACTAAAGGCGCTACGTTATAGCCACCAAGCATCGTACCTAGTAAATAAACTGCACGTTCTTTAGAAACTAGCGGAGATGTCGCTTCGCCTTTTGCAATCGCTGCCAAGAAAGCTGCTTTTACGTAAGCTGCTTGGTCAACACCTGCAGGAACACGGTTTTCAAGCAAATCAACCAAGAATGCTTCTTCACCTGCCGGTGGGTTTTTTAATAACTCAACAAGTTGAGCAGTTTGAGCATCATCAAGTGGCTTCGGTGGGACTCCGAGTGCGGCACGTTCAGCAACGTGTTGGCGGTAAGCTTCTAGCACGGTGTTCATTCCTCTTTTTTTAAAAAATTACTTGTAAATTCCAGCTTTCACAAAGCTTCACAAGTAATATGGACTACAAAATTTTACTAGAGTTCAAGCCAAAAGTTAATGAGCGCGGGGTGTTTCTCCGTGATGCCCATTATTTTGTAACTAAATACCCCTGTATAAATAATGATCTTAATGACTGGTTTATGATGCGGTATTTTGAATTTAAAGAACACTCCACCTTAGTGGAGTGTTGACGATGTATTAAACACTTAGAACTTTTTATAGTTTGGCATTTTGTCGTGTGGTGTAACCAAGCACTCATCTGCCATTTGTTTTCTAATTTTTTCTTGCAGGGCTTCTGGATTAATTTTTAATTCATCTTGTGGAATAGCATAAACTTTTTCAATAATATTCAAGATGAATTTTTTGGTGTTCTCATCTTCGATTTTATTTGCATGTTCAATCGCTTGAGACTTTTCAATTGCTTGCTGACGGTCAAATACAATACTTCTAGCCGCATTCCCAACACTGGTACAGAAGCCATGCCATTGTTCTTCAGGTGTTAAAGGTTTTTTCTCTGTACAGCCGACTAACAACATTCCCATCAAAACAAATAAAACTTTTTTCATCATTACTCTACACAGACTATGCTGCCAACATCATACTGAATCTGACAGAGTTTGCAAAAACTGCTATAAAAAAACCGAGATATAAACTCTCGGTCCTTTATATGTAGTGTGAGAAATACACATTTCTTAATTTAAATTAATTAAAAAACTTAATATCAGTAGGTGTTGATATTTTTGCAGCATCTCCAACTGATTTTAAGGTACCGTTTTTGGCATCAAAGCGGAACAAACTAATATTATTAGTAAAAACATTTGTTACATACAGATATTTACCAGTTGTATCGAATGAGAAAGCACGTGGTTCAATGCCATTAGCTTTATAAACAGTCGGTTGAGCCAGCAATCCATCCTCTTGAATTTTAAATACGAGGAGTTTGTTGTCTGAGCCACGATTAGCAGCGATCACATATTTGCCATCTGGACTAATAATAATTCCGCTTGCACTCTTAAATTCAGGCGTTTTGTCTTCATGAACTAGCTTTAGCTCAGCAGTTTTCTTCAAATAGCCATCTTGCACATTAAAGGTCACAATTTCACTTCGCATTTCGGCGGTAACATATGCATGCTTACCATCTGATGAAAAGACCATATGACGCGGACCAGAGCCATGGTTAAACGTCACATCTCGACCGTTATCCGCTTCGAGTGGTTGCGTTTTGTTTGGGTTATAACGAAAGACATAGACTTTGTCATTCCCAAGATCACTTGCATATAAATACTTACCATCCGGACTAAAAGTTGTCGAATGAGCATGTCCACTCTCTTGACGCCCCTTAACATGACCAGAACCTTCCGAAAAAACAATATTTTGTACCATTTCACCCAAATGCCCATTCGGCAAAATTGGAAAAACAGCCACACCACCACGACCTTTATCAAATGCCGAATAATTCGACACAAACAGGAATTTACCATCTAAACTAATTGAGGCATGAGTTGGATGTCCACCATGACTATTCACTGTGTTCAAAACCTCTACCTTTCCGTTTTGAACCGATAGTGCAGTGACTTCTCCTAAATTTTCTTCATTTGTTGTATATGCAAAACGACCATCTTTAGATTTCACAATCCAAGATGGACTTTTCATTTTTAACACTTTAACCGGAGTTAGAGTCCCGTCAGCATTAACTTGCAATTGATATAAACCTTCACTGGCCTTTTCCGGTTTTTGAACAAGTGGTGCATCAGGAATCGATGTCCAAGTTCCTACTAAAGCGATTTGTTGTTCTGCTGCATTCACTGTGGAGCCCCACCCAAGTGACAAAAAGGACAATGATAATGTTGCTGTTAATTTCTGAATGAGTCCACGATATTTAATATTTGTATCGTTAACCTTGCTATCTCTAATTTCAACACAAGTATCTTTTTCCACTGGCATTTTTCCTTGAAAAATTTACCTTATTTGCAATTAACAACAAGGCATTATCAATCTAATTTCATTTAATGATTCTGAAAATTAATTTATAAAACCGCAATTTTCAAGTGAATTTTCTTTAATCAAAATCCTTTTTAAAGTGGGATTCCTGCCAAAAGAATTGATGATCTACATGATTAATATTTAATTTTTTAAAATAGTATAGCGTTAATAAAATAAGAGCCCACTTAAAGTGAGCTCTTAATTTATACATCTAGAAACGCCAATTGTAGAATAAATCGATCGCTCGTTCTAAAGACTGACTTGCTTCTAAATATAAACGGCGATTCATTTGATAACGCAGCGTAAGTTTATTGACTGGCGTAAATACCCCGACACCATAACGAATAAACAAATCAGGCGTAATATATCCAGTTAAGCTTACCTGAGTATCATCACCCGTACCTTGTGCATCTAATGCAAGACCACTTAAGCCGAAAGTACGTCCAATTTGATTCGTGAAAGCGCGTGTACCGCCCAAGCCCATACTAATACCAGCAGCAGCGATTGTATTGTTTACATCAGATTTAAAACCTTCCGCATTACTTAAACCGCTTGAGCCTTCATTAATACGACCTGTCACTAATGCATTTAATGCTTCTTGTTCAGATAAGCCCGCATCGTTATAAACTTGGATGTTTGGTGATGATGCAGTACCTGTAACACGAACGCCAACCATACTACCCTGAACATTTTTATTTGCATCTATATCTAAAGTTGGGTTTGCCAATGGGCCATTGAAACGGGCAATAGCACGGTTTAAATCTAAGCTTTGACCATAAGCTTCAATTTTCACCTTTTGACTTACACCAATAGCACCCATCGCGCGCATTGCCGTTTCATAACCACGCTGAGTTAAGTTCAAACGACCTACTAAAGGAATATTACTGTTAAAGCCTTGGAAGATAACTTGATTACCAATATTTACCGAAATATCGGCACGGATATCCCAAGGTTTTGCTGCACGTAAAATTGCAAGTGGATCTTGGCCTTGACGGACAATACGAACATCTGAAGATGTATTAATGACAGGTGCTGTTGTTTCAGGCATTGAAATACGTGCACGAGGAACATCTACCGACCCTTTCAAACTTAAACGTTTGTCGAAAGGATACATATCGAGTGTCAAATTCGGATTTGCAATAGCTGTAATTAATGGGGCTTGACGTACGAGTAAGTTATCACCTTTTAAGTTCAACTGTAGACGTGGAGAATCTTTCCAATCGAAACTACCTTTAAGTAAACCTACCCCTTGTCCACTGTTAAATGCGCCATCAATTGTTGCCATATCCTGACGAATAGATGAATACACTTGTACATTGGTTAAGTTCACTGGCAGGGAAATCATACTGATTGCCCCATTTTTCAAACGCATCTCACCCGTAAATTGCGGTTGGGTTAATGTACCATTTACTTTACCTGCCAAGGCTAAAGTACCACTCATTGAACGCACATCTTGAATAAATGGTTTTAAAACTTTTAACTGTACATCATTAAAGGCGACCTCACCATGCATTGGCATAGATGGTTGGTATGGATTAATAATGACATTCGCGTATCCGGTACCAATATCTGGTGTTTTTACATCAACACGGAACAATAGACCATCTGAAATGCTTTTCGCAATTACACTCAGCTCATCATAAGTCAACGTGGTTGGCGGATCTTGAGGGTCTTCTGCTGCTAAACCTAGTTCACCTTTTCTGGTTACTAAGCGTGCATCAAGTTTAGGATGTCCACCATTTACCCAAGACGCTTTAGCATAACCATTGAGTTGACCCGTCATAGCCAAACCTTCCGGCATAAATGCGGCAAAATCTCCTAAATCCAGATTTTGGGTAATAAATGAAATATTGCCTTGTGCTTTACTCACACGTACAGGTTGGTCAAGGCATAACTGACTATTTCTACTTTGCCAGCAATGCTGCCCAACATATAGCTCAGAACGTGCTGATGAAAACACAACAGGCGCATTTTGATTTTGCGCTAAACGAATTCGACGCGAATCAAAACTACCTTTTTGAATTTGGCCCAACCAATCATTATTTTGGTTAAAACCGCCTGCTAACTGCACATAAAATTTAGAAATATTATTATTTGCCTGAACTTTTAATAAGTGTGCTTTTCGTGTTCCAGTTAAATTGACTTCAGCAGACTGGATTAGACGGCTACCACTACGTAAATTATCAAGCTTTGCTGTGAGCTGAGTTGGAGTTGTTTCGGAAGTTGGTAGTTCACCCTGTACACGCAGTTTTTTAATGCTCACTAAATTATTGAAAGCAAAGTTATCAACTGCAATATTAGCTGTAGCCTTCAAACGCGGCTGAGATTGAACACTCAAATCTCCATAAGCACGACCACTTAGACCCGGATACAACTCATAAAGCGCAGGCGCATTGAGCTTGATTTTTAAATTCTGTGCATTACCAGTCGCCTGTAACTGGTTTTGTGCATACACTAAAAATAGATTATTCGCTTCAAATTGCTGAGGTAAAAAGCCCTTTTGGTTCGAATCCATAAGTACAGATAAGTTACCTTTACCTCTCACTGGCTTATTATTCAAAAATCCTGCAAGGTTCAATTGCTGAATATCAATACGCTTTAACTTATCAGACCAAACACCTTGCGTTTTTACATTTCCTGAAATTTCGCCTTTTACACTAGAAACAAAATATTGAGGTTTAAAACGCACAAGCGAACTATTGATATCCCAAGCAATACGATCTTTTAAGTTTAATGATCCAGTCGCGTAGATTTTTCCAGCCACACCATCATGTTGTAACTGACTAATTCGAATAAACTCTGGAGTACCAGCAAGAGAGAACTTTAATAACCCATTAGCCTGATTAAGTGCTTTTAAAGATCCATCATAATTCACTGCAAAACCTTTAAAACCACCACCGGCTTTAACATCATTAAATAATAAAGCTGCCGTACTTTTCCCAGCTAACGCAACCGTTTCTTGGTTTGCTTGAGCCAACTGGCCTTTTAAATCAATTTTTTCAAGTTGAATGATTTGTTGATTTGGCTTGGCAAAACCACTTGCTTTGATTGATCCATTAAGTAAGTTTACCGGTGCAGCTGCATGAATACTTTGTGGATTAAAGTCTTTAGCATTTAATAACGCATTCCATGCCAACTGACGTTTTTCGGTAGGTAATAAAACTTTAGCCTGACCTGTGAGGCTCCCTTTTTGAGCCGCAAAATTAAAACTAGGAACATTAAGAATATTATCTTTAACATTCAATGTTGCTAAATATTGTCCAGCTGGCAATAAGGTTTGTTCATGCTGATATACTTTAGTTGCCACTTTAATATCTTGCTGACCATCCCGCAAAGTCAAATCTACTTGACCACTATCACTGCTTAACCAACCTATATATGGCATAGCACGATCTATTTTGGACCAAGCCACATTCATAAACATTGGCTGTGGTTTTTTATTCTTTTCAGGTGCTTGATTTAATTTAAGTTTCCAAGACTCATAGCGGTCAAAGTCGACATTAGCAAATACTTCCATGCCTTTTTCTAAAGAGCCAGTTGAAGCAACTGCAGCATCTAAACTTGGCGGTAAGAAGTCCTGAACGACTTGAGGGATAGCTTTATCTTTAGGATTAACATGATCTAAACGACCTTTTACATCCCAAGTGACATGATCTTTCCAGTTCACCAAACCTTTAAGGTTAACTGCACCTTTCATGACCTGACCATTAAAGTCTGTAATATTCAGCTGATGAACCAAATCAGTATTCATTAAGGCGTTGTATTGGCCTTCTGGTAAATTTTCACCTTTTAGATCTGTATCAAGTGCCAAGTTAAGTTGCTTAACATCCCCCTGAAACTTGATCACACCATTTTTAGCAAATAATTTTTGTTCAACCAGTAAAGGCAAGTGATAATTTTTAAGTAACAATGCACCTTTCATTGGTACTTCATGGCGAACAGGATGTAAAACGACCCAACCTGTTAATAAATCTGGTGTTGTCGTTGCTACACCGGCTTGCAATGTATCTAAACTTCCTCGAGCTGCCACTTTAATATTTTGGATGTTTAAACTTTTTAAAGAAGGAATTCTTAAATCTGCTGTCGCATTCAGTGGATATTTACCACTAAAGTCCATATTTCCTGTTGCGTTATGAACAGAAAGATACCCCATATCCATACTTGAATTTTCAAATTTCAGTTTTGTCTCTGACCACAAAGCATCATTTAGATGAACATCATGGAAATTTACGACAGAACCTGAATTTTTAATTTCTAAATGATCGACATCTCCCACATCTACACGAAGTACAAATGGTAATTTAATGGGTTTAAACTCAAATGGTTTATCCGATGGCGGAGCTTTGTTAATAATAACTAGGTTACGGACATCTGCATTGCTCAAATGCACTTCTTTTTCTAATATTAAAGAACGCCACCCTAACCGTACATCCGCTCTATCTAAAGTAACGTCAACTTCTTTTAACTGAACAATAATATTTTTAAGAATAATTCCCCGAAGTAAATTACCCCCTTCATATTCATATTTAATGACTTGCTGAGCTTGTAAAACACGGTCTAATAAAAAACGGCTTCCACGGTCAGTCGACATCATAATAATGATGGAAGCAACAAGTAATAAAAGTATGATTAATATTGTCAGCAAAAAGCTACGCAAAATGCGTCGCTTCTTAGGAGAGCTAGGTGCCGAAGTGGGCTGCTGTTCTACTTCCGCCATAAAATAAACCTAATAAAATTTTATTTTTAAAGTTGTGGACCAATAAAGAAATGCAAACGAATCGGATGATTATCATCAGAAATACCTGAAGCCACATCTAAACGAATTGGTCCAATTGGGGACTTCCAACGAATACCGACACCAACACTGTAGGCAGTCGGGTTACTAAAATTCTTATCGTAAGCATTACCAAAATCAGAAAAAACAGCTGCTCGCCAACCCTCTTTGAATTGATAGTTATATTCTAAAGAGCCTACTGCTAGAGCCTGTCCACCAATCTTATATCCATTTTCTTCGGGTGAAAGACTTTTATAATCAAAACCGCGAATTGTCTGGTCACCACCAGTAAAGAACCTTAAATTATAAGGAACTTTATCAAATTCATCGGTAAAAATATAACTAAGATCAGATCGTCCCACAAACTGATGGTTATCATTTTCACCTAGAGAATAAATAAATCTCCAACCTGCTGTTGCAATCGCCATATTAGCATCTGAAAGCAAACTACTACTTCCCAGTTCTAACTTATAGCTTTGTTTAAATGCTTTCGTTGGATTTAACCTTGTATTACTTGAGGTTTTAGAAGTTTCATAACCAAATAATAACGCTTCTTGCTCTGATGCGGCTGTTTTAAATGCATCTGGCAACTCAGAAATATCAACATTTCCTTTTTGAGTCAGTCGGTCCAGACGGTAACGAACCCCAATAGTATGTTGCCAATTGCCTAAAGGTTTTTTAATAACTCGCTCACCACCCAATACGGCAGATTCAGTTAATAAACTCACATCAGGACCGATATTATCTCTAGTCTCGCGCTCATAACCACCTACAATGTTAAAATAATCATTTAATGGATGCTTATAAGGAATACTATAACGGCCATCTATAGACTGACGAATTTGTGAAAGTTCAAAGTTGGCATCAAAGGAGTGCCCATATTCGTTCACAATCGAACGACGATATTGACTACGTAAACGAGCTCCCGTATCAGTACCATAACCCACACCAGTTTCCAGACTATTCAATTTGTCCGCATTTAAAGTCACAATAACCGGAATCCGTTTTTCTTCACGAGCTTGGGCTTGTAAACGGTCTTGTTCCGACTCTTGCTCTGCATGATCTGCTGCTGCGGTTTTCAAAGAAGCTGGAGCTGCAGCTAATTGTACATTTTCAGTTCCGGCAAATTGTTTTTCGTCTACCACATTTTGACTAACCTCTTTACTAGATGAGGCTAATTGTCGTGCTTTAGCAAGCTGTTGTTGCTCTGGAGAAAGCAATTTTGATTCATCAATGGTGACATTTTGCTGATCGACTAATGCTTGTAAATCTGGGGGTAACTCAAGCGGCTTCTCAATTGGATCAGGTTTAATTGAATCGACCAGCGTGTAGTTAAAATAGCGAGAGTTCGTCAGGTTGTTGGCTAAAGCATTTACACGCCAGAATGTGTAGTCATCGCCCTCTTTCCAAGGTGCCATACTCTCAAGAATATTTAATTTGATTGGCAAGGGTTTTGAAGGATCACTCATACGAAACTCAACCTTACCTAGCTTATATCGCTCACCCGTTTCATATTTGAGGTTAATATCTGCTTTGTTTTCAGGTTGGCTTACTTTCACATCGTGTAAACGCCAGTAGGCATCAAAATATCCATTATTTGTTGCGGCATCGACAATTCGACTTTTAGTTGTTTCATACAGACCATGATTAAAGATATCACCCACATCTTGGTCTGGAACTAAACGAATAACTTGAAACTGTGGTTGTTTTGCACCAGCTCCACTGAATTCAATATTTTGTTCATTAATTCGTACTGGCTCATTTGGAGTAACTTTAACTCGAACACGGCTTGCACTTAATTTTTCAAAACGAAACTCAGCATTGTAATACCCCACCGCTTGAGCGGCCTGATTGCTTAGGCTCCTAAGTTGAGGCAATGCTGAATTAAAATCTTCAAATGATTCTTGAGTAAATGTAGATAATTTACCTTTGATATTTTTAGCCAAATCGTCTGGAGCACCCGTAACCTCAGCAGTAATACGAGGTATTTGCTCCATCGGAATCACACGCGGTGGACGAATTTTATTAAATATCCGTTTAAAGAAACCTTTCTCTTCCGGCGGCTCTTCAGTAGCAGCTGTAAGCTCAGGTAAAGTTTTTCCAGTTTCATTAGCTTCGACTACAATCTTACTGTCAGATTGAATCTCATGCATGAGTTGGTCAATATTTACAGGCGCCTGATTAATTTCATGTAATTCTGCTTGTGATGCATCATTCACTAACATTTCTGGATGTTTTTGCGTGCCATTTTGAAAGTTCTGAGCTTCAGTTTTTGCCTCTTCTGCTACCCGATAAATCTCATTTGCCATATTCTGGTCAACAGGCATCACGGGTAAATCTTCGAGGTTATCGAGCGTAATTGGCTTAAATTCTTCAATCTGATTTGGAAATTGTTCTTGTTGTTGCAATATAGCCAAGCTATCTTGTTGCTGCTGTGCTTGAGTTACCAGAGTAGCGACATCAGTAATCGGAACATCATTTTGGTTATTTGTATTTGTTTGTTGCAATGATGGATCAGTTACTGACTGGTTTGCTACCGGCGTTACGGTCTCAGCTGAACTTTGAGCATAACAAGGATTAACACATAAACTTAACAATAGGCTGCTACAAATAAGTTTAGGTATACTCTGCATTTTTAGGATTAAATGCATAGAGTGAGAAAGAGTTGACTGTTTAAACTTAATTTTAGAAGGCATGGAAAACTCTAAACTTATTTTTTAATAAACGCACCAATATGAGGATAAAACTCACTCGAAACCATTGATTTTTCATTTAATCAAGCGTTAAAAATATCATACATGGTTTTCGATGCAAATTAACACTCCGTCACATTTTTTAATAAAACTCAATGAAGCTTGTATATGATGAAACAAGATGAATCCCTGATGACATCACGTCGGTTTGTACCGATGTTTTTTACACAGTTTTTTGGCGCATTAAATGACAATGTTTTTAAGCAAGCTTTATTGTTAGTCATTACATATGGTTGGATTCAACAACAATCTGCCCCTGTAAGTACACTCAATAATTTAGCAGCATTATTGTTTATTTTGCCATATTTCTTTTTTTCAGCAACAGCAGGACAAATTGCTGACAAATATGAGCGCTCACAACTTGTGCGTGGCATAAAAATATTAGAAATCATAATTATGCTTATTGGGTCTGCCGGTTTCTTATTGGGGCATTTATGGCTACTACTTCTGGCTTTATTCTTAATGGGAACACATTCCACTTTTTTCGGACCTATTAAATATGCAATTTTGCCTGAAATTTTAAAACCAAACGAACTTATGTCGGGCAATGCCTTATTTCAATCCGGTACATCGATGGCAATTTTATTCGGAATGATCTTAGGTGGTGCCGTAATTGCATCATCAGAAGGTAATTTACTGTGGATTAGTCTGACTGTAGTCGCTATTGCTTGCATAGGCTATTTATTTAGCCGTTTCATTTTACCCCAAAAAGTTGCTGCGCCAGATTTAGATATAGACTGGAACTTTATTCGTACAAGCTTCCAAACTATTACATATGCCAAAAGTTTACCGTTAGTGTTCACCATTTTATTAGGTAATTCGTGGTACTGGTTTTATGGGGCGACTTATTTAACGCAAATTCCGCAGTTGACTCAGCAAAATCTCCATGCATCAGAAAATGTAGTTAGCCTGTTACTCACCTTCTTCTCGGTCGGTATTGGGGTGGGTTCTCTTCTTTGCCGTAAAATTGGTGGTTCGGAAATTAATATTAAAATGGTGCCGATTGGTGCAATTGGCCTTACTGTTTTTGCGCTTTACCTTGCAGCGAGTCTAGCCTTTGTACCGGAGAAAACTGGAGCATTACTAACCTTAAAAGATATTTTCACTCAAGGTTGGGTTTACTACCATGTCATGATTGCCGTGACTTTATTGGGTATTAGTGGCGGTTTTTATATTGTTCCTTTGTATGCCATGATGCAGGCTTACTCACCGCGCTCACATCGTGCCCGAGTGGTCGCAGCAAATAACATTTTAAATGCTGTATTCATGGTTTCTTCAGCAATTTTCTCAATCTTAATCTTAAGTGTTTTAAAAATTGATATTAAAATACTATTTATTATTACAGCTGTACTTAGTGCAATCTTTAGTATCTGGCTTCTTGCCCGACTAAAACCAATGCTTGCCACAGCACATCTTTCTTTGGAGGACTAATTTATGCGCCACTATACGGGAATTGATCAACTTATTAACTCCTTTGATCAGGCATTACGTAGTCTTGTTCCAGGTGCAACAGCAGCACAGCGACAAAATCCGGCTGAAACGGCTGAAACAAAACTTGGAGTTGAAGATGCTCGCCATGTTGCAGGCTTAATGCGTGTTAACCATAGTGGTGAAGTATGTGCTCAAGCGCTTTATCATGGGCAAGCATTAACGGCGAAATTACCAAATGTACGCCGTGAAATGCAACAGGCAGCAATTGAAGAACAAGACCATTTAGCTTGGTGTGAAGACCGTTTAAAAGAGCTAAACAGCCATACAAGTTTATTGAACCCGATTTGGTATGGCCTTTCATATGGTATGGGTGCTCTTGCCGGTATTGCAGGTGATAAATATAGTTTAGGTTTTGTTGCTGAAACTGAACGTCAAGTTAGTCTACATTTGCAAGATCACTTAAACCAGTTACCTGCTCAAGATGAACGCTCTCGTAAAATTTTAGAGCAAATGAATGAAGATGAATTACATCATCGCCATACAGCGCTTGAAGCAGGTGGTGTTGAATTACCTTATGCAGTAAAAATCACAATGACTGCTATTTCAAAGCTAATGACTAAAACCAGTTATTACCTTTAAAAAAAACAAAGGATTGATCTCAATCAGATCAATCCTTTTTTAAAATATTATTTTAAACCATGATCATATTTGAAACGTTCAATATCTCGAATTGAGTTCCAATAGTTTCTGTTAATACGGTCACGATCAATTTGTAATTCTCTTAAAAGCTTACGATAACGTTCACGCTCTTCTGGCTTTAATTTTTCGTTATAAGCGCTATCAGAATATTGCTTAAACTTCTCGTCATAACGATCGTATTCATTTTTTGCATTGTAGTAATCGGAAGCTGCACGATAATAAGGTCTTAAACGATTACGCTGCTCAACTGGGCATACATTAATATTCCCGTTACCCTCTAAGGCGTTATAAAAAATATTTGATGGCTGGCAATAATATCCTAAGCCCTCTTTATATCCACGTTCATATGACTTTTGATCTGGAACAATATTAGCTTTCACACACGCTTTATAATATTGATCTAAACGCGGCGAAGAACCTTTTGAACCGTCTTTCTCACCCACTAATGACCAATTCGCAGTCTTACATTCTTCTACGCTCATTGCAGCACAACCTGAAAGGCTGATTGCTAAAATGGCTAAACCGATATTTTTCATATTAAGAGAACTCAAAAATAAAATTAAAAAAACGCAAAAAATAAAATTCCAGTCCATACACTATGTAAGTCCTGCTTTATTCAAGACTTATACATAAATGTTTAACTGGATAAGCGTTTAAGTTTAAAGCAGTTTGACCATCTCACCAAATTTAAGGATCACAAATTCTAATTATATTTAATTTTTAAAAGCGAAATCATGAACTATCAAGTGGCTCTTATACGTTAATTTTACTTTAAAAATTTATTATCAAAACAAAACTCAAGCCACTGATTATGAATATAAAAAATAAAAATTATTTATAAAACTCTCTTTAATCATTTTACTCTTTTTTTACGCGATTTACTTCAAGGGCTAAGGTAGGATTTTAGCTAAATAACCACCAAGGTTTTTTATAATGAGTACGCTTATTTACCCAAATTTAAACTTAAAAGATTCTCACTTTAAGGCATTTAAAATATCAGATGATTTTATTCCACCAACACAAGATCACACTTTCAACGCAGAACTTTTTTTAAAAGAAGTTGATGAATATTTAAATTTATATCCTCAGACTCAGCACATTGATATTTGTCTACATGACTTAAACGGGCATATTCGTGGTAAACGTATTGACGTTAAGAGTCTGAAAAATCTCTCTCATGGATGTTATTTTCCACTTTCTGTTTACGCCATGAGCCTTGATGGAAAAGTAATTGAAGAGACAGGATTAGGAAAATATATTGGTGAACCAGATAGACTTTGCCTGCCCATTTTAGGCAGCTTGCAACCAAGTGCCTTATCCCCAGAATTAAATGCTCAGCTTTACCTATCAATGCAAGAAGAAGATGGTACAGACTGTCGCTATGAACCACGCAATATATTAAAAAAAATATTAAATCAGTTACATACCCATAATTACTTTCCTGTCATGGCTGCCGAATTAGAATTTTATCTTTTCTCACCTCAGCATCAGGCTGAAACCTGTATAGAAAACCAATGTTTTGATATAGATGCACCCAATAACTACCAACAAGTCCTAGATGAGGTTGAAAAAGCTGCTCTACTACAATCTATTGAAATTACCGCGATTGTTGCGGAATCATCTCCTGGACAATATGAACTAAATCTTCAACACAGCCATGACATTTTGAAGCTATGCGATCAAATTAATGCTTTAAAAAGAATTGTAAAGCAAGTCGCAAGAAAGCATGACTTAACTGCTTGTTTCATGGCGAAACCCAACTTGGCAAAGGCTGGAAGCGGCATGCATTTTCATATGAGCATGCTGAATCAATACCATGAAAATATATTTAGTTCAGTTGAAGAGAAAGATGAACTTTCTACCAACTTACTCAGTGCAATTAGCGGACTTATTGAGCTAATGCCTGCATCTATGGCGATTTTAGCGCCTAATATTAATTCTTATAGACGTTTTAAAATTGGGCATCATGTGCCATTAGAAGCCAATTGGGATACCAATAATCGTAATGTCGCAATCCGCATTCCGTGCTCAGATGTACAAAATCAACGCTTAGAATATCGTGTTGCTGGCGCTGACTGTAATCCCTATCTGGTTACAGCAAATATTTTAGCAGGTGTATCTTACGGCTTATCTCATAAATTACCACTACCAAAACCTGCTCATCTTTTAAAATTTCCAGACGAGCATATTTTATTAGCTACCAATCAACCAGAAGCCTTAAAAATATTTAAAGGAAGTCTTATTTTAAAAGGATATTTAGGCGCTGACTTTGTCGAACATTGGTACACGGTTAAGCAGGCTGAATATCAAAACATTTATAGTCAAATGACTGAAGCAGAACAACATTGGGATATATAAATAAAAAAAGCAAAAAAACTATAAACCACTTTGCAAACCCTTAGGGAGAAATACCCTAAGGTTTTTTTTATATCTAATTAATGATTTTTCTGTTTAGCTAAAAAACGCAATCCAACACCAGGTTCAGTTGCAATATAGCGTGGCTGAATTGCGTTATCCCCCAGTTTACTGCGTAACTTGCCCACTAAAATACGTAAATAGTGCGTATCTTCCTGATGGGTTGGGCCCCATAGTTCTTTTAAGAGCTGTGGCTGGGTTAAAAGCTGTCCTTGATAGCGCATTAACAATGTCAAAAGTTGAAATTCTTTTCGAGTTAACGTAATTGGTTGTTGCTCGACCCAAACCAAACGTTGCGTAACATCAACTTTAAGATAACCATCGTCATAGACATGCGCTTCTTGCTGAATCGGTTGGTTTCTTAAAATGACACGTATGCGCGCCAAAAGCTCTTGCACACTAAAAGGCTTGGTCATGTAATCGTTTGCGCCAGCATCTAGCAAAGCAACTTTTTCGTATTCGTCAGCCCTTACAGATAGCACAATAACCGGTACATTCGACCAGCTACGTAATTCTTGAAGCACTTCTTTTCCGTCTAAATCGGGTAAGCCCAGATCTAGAATAACTAAGTCAGCACCTTGGGTCGCCAAAGTTTCTAAGCCTTTGTAACCTGTCTCACAGAGCATGGTCTTATATTTTTGTGTTCTTAAAGCGATGTCTAAAAATTTACGGATTTGAGGCTCATCATCAATAATCACAATACGTGTTTCTACAGGTGATGTTTCGGAACTTATCATGAATTTACAACTTATTCTTTTACTGGGTGAATGGGTAATCTGATTTGAATTAAAGTACCTTTATTTTGGCGCCCTGAAAATGCTTCTATTGTACCCATATGAGCACCAATAATCGCTTTTACGATTGTAAGCCCTAAACCAGTACCAAACTTTCCACGGTCTCCTCGTTCCATCGTGTAAAACATATCAAAAATGCGATGTCTTTCATCTTCAGGAATTCCCGCACCTCTATCTTCAATTTCAATTTTTACTTCATCTTCTAATGAAAGATGAGCACGAATCATGACTGGTTCATCTGGAGGTGAAAAGTTTGCGGCATTTTCTAAAACATTAAAAATAGCTTGCTCTACCAGTGCAGGGTGAACATATAAACTAATTTGTTGCTCAGGTAACTGAACCATCACTTGAGTATCTGGCTTATAACGCTTTAAACGGCGGGTTGCCGAACCAATTAACTCATCTACCCCAATCCAGTCTCTTTTCAAGGTTAGACCTTCGTGGCCTAAGCGCGTCATATCAAGCAAGTTTTGAATATAACGGTCTAGACGCTCACCTTCTAAATGAATTGTTTCAAGTAAATCTTGCTGGTCTTGTTCTGACATATCAGCTTTAAAATTGGCAAGCGTATCTGCGGCTCCAATAATAGAAGCAAGTGGTGAACGTAAATCATGCGATACCGAAGATAATAAAGCAGAACGTAAACGCTCTGTTTCACTGGTCACTTTTGCTTGTTCAAGTTCATTGACCAATTGGGTTCGAAGTGCTGCCTGTGCAATATACTCAATTACACTTTCAGTTAGTTTTTTCTGCTCAAAATTTAGATAAACCACGTCATCTTTAAAGTAAATTCCCACTATACCTAGGCTATTTTTTTGCTCTAAAAGTGGTAAAAACCACCAGTTCGATTGACTAAGGGTATCGGTAAAACGTCCACACGGCTGTTGATGTTTCAAACACCATTCTGCAGCTACTTTTTCCTTATCATTTAGTTCTATGTCAGATGAAATAACTCTATCTTGGATAGAAATCCACACTTTAGTTTGAAGCTGGGTTTCTAAAGTCATACGACCGGTTTGCATGACTTCTTCAAGATTTACTGCACTAGAAAGCTTACGTGCCAAGTCTTGCATTACTGTGGTGTAGGCATTGGCAGCTTTTAAAGATAAAACTTGCTGGCGTAACTGAGAAGCCAACCGCCCAGCAATTAAAGCTGCTGCAAAAAAAGCAACAACGGTAACCACACCTTGGTGTGCTGAAATTTGAAATGTAAAACGTGGTGCTATAAAGAAAAAGTTATAGGCTAAGAAACAAATAAGAGCGGCGACTACTGCAGCAAGCATTCGGGTTTTAGTGGCTACAATTAAAACTGAAATAATAAAAATGACAGAGAAGTCTTCAATACCCAATAGAACTTCGGCAAAGTGAGCTATAAAAATACTTGCACATGTTACCGCTAAAACAAAAACACTTTCTTTTAATGATAAAAATAATGGCTTCTCAAGTTGAGCTGTCTTTTTAGTGCCCTGTTCTGGGTGCAAAATCGTTAAAGCAATCGAGTTTTCTTGATTTAATAATTGCTGAGCTAAATTTTTCTTAAATAACTTTGACCACCACGGTGAAATACTTTTACCAATAACCAGATTGGAAATTCCTCGGTCAACCGCGGCATCCATTAACACTGACGCAACTCGATGCCCATATAAGACTTCTGTTCGACCACCGAGTTGTCGAGCCAGCTCAAATGCGCGGTCGATTTCAATATATTCTTTTTTATATGAATTTCCCGAACTCTGTCCCAAGTCCAAACTTTTAGCAACATTCACTACAGTCCATGTTGCTCCATAGCGTTCAGCTAAACGACAACCTGCCCGCACTAAATATTCAGAAGAACCTTGTCCATCTATCGCAATCATTAATTCATTTTGTAGTGAGATAGACTTCAAGCCTTTAGAGGCATAACTTTCTTTTAAGTCCGAATCGACATGCTCAGCAACGCATTGCATTGCCAGTTCACGCAATGCAGTTAAATTTGAAATGCTAAAAAAGCCTTGTAATGCCAGATTCGCTTGCTCTGGCACATAGACTTTTCCTTGATGGAGCCTTTCAATGAGTTCACTGACAGGTAAATCAATTAAACGAATATCTCGAATACGGTCAAACACCCGATCTGGCACAGTTTCATTTACTCGAATGCCCGTAATCTGATGTACCACATCATTTAAGCTTTCTAAATGCTGAATATTCATGGTGGTAAATACATCAATACCCGCATCTAGTAATTCATTGACATCTTGCCACCGTCGTTCATGGCGACTATTGGGTATATTGCGATGAGCCAACTCATCAACTAAAACAATTTCCGGATGCCTGAGTAAAATAGCATCCAAATCCATTTCTTCTAAAGTATGCCCCTGATATTGCATTTCCTTTCTAGCAATTTGAGGCAAGCCTTCCAAAATTTTTAGAGTTTCTATTCTTCCGTGGGTTTCAACAATACCAACAACAACATCTGTACCTTGTTGAAATAACTCTTTAGCGCGAGCGAGCATGGCATAGGTTTTTCCTACACCAGGCGCTGCACCGAGAAAGACTGTTAGTCGACCGGCTTGATATCTATTTACATGATTTAATAAGGCCTCAGCCTGATTTTCGCGATTGCTTTGCACTTGATATCATCCGGTAAACTAACAATTTTATTTTTAAGTTAATGTGTAGATTGTAATTGATCTAAAGCGATATTTAGCTCTAATACATTAACACGAGCTTGCCCTAGTACACCAAACTGAACTGGTTCAATATGCTTTTGGAGTAACTCTTCTACAACTTTAGGGTCTAAATGACGCGCTTGAGCTACTCTGGCAACCTGTAACTGAGCAGATTCAGGACTAATATGCGGATCGATACCACTACCTGATTTAGTCACCAAATCACTTGGAATAGCTGTATTGCCCGTATGGTCTTGTTTTTTTACCGCAAGAATCTGTGCATCAATTTGTTTTTGCAGCTCTGGATTAGTAAGGGCTAAGTTTGTGGCCCCCATAGACATTGGGTCATAAGCAACCGCTGAAGGACGTGGGTGAAAATAAGTTTCCCCAACAAATGGCTGAGCGACTAATTTTGACCCTAGAACCTTATGGTTTATTTCAATCAAACTACCATTTGCTTGATTGTTAAATAACACCTGTCCCGCACCTGTAGCGATCGCACTATAAACAGCACCACAACCCACAAGAGTAAAAATTAGAAGTCCGAAAGATGCTCTTAAGGTCTGACCCAAATTTGCTTCTGAATTTTGTGCATAAGTTTTCATTTCAAACTCCAGATTACAAACCAAATAATTGAACAATAACAACATCAATCGCTTTAATGGCAATGAATGGTAGAACCACACCGCCCACCCCATAAATCAACATATTTCGACGTAGTAACTGAGTTGCAGTTGAAGGTTTAAATTTCACGCCTCGGAGTGCGATTGGAATTAATAGCGGGATAATAATCGCGTTAAAAATTAATGCAGATAAAATCGCGCTATTTGGACTCGCCAAATGCATTACATTCAATACTTGCATTTGTGGAATCGCAGCAGCGAACAACGCAGGCAAAATGGCAAAGTATTTAGAGACGTCATTTGCTAACGAAAATGTTGTCAAAGCACCGCGGGTAATTAGTTGCTGTTTCCCAATCTCAACCACAGCAAGAAGTTTGGTTGGATCTGAGTCTAAATCAACCATGTTGCCGGCTTCTTTTGCAGCTTGTGTACCCGAGTTCATGGCTAAGCCAATATCGGCTTGTGCTAGTGCTGGCGCATCGTTAGTACCATCACCGACCATCGCAACTAAACGACCTTGTTGTTGTTCGGTGCGAATACAAGCGAGTTTATCTTCTGGTTTTGCTTCGGCAATATAGTCATCTACACCCGCTTCAGCAGCAATCGCAGCAGCGGTTAATGGGTTATCACCTGTGACCATGACAGTTTTAATACCCATTTCTCTTAAACGAGCAAAACGTTCTTTAATACCGTGTTTAATTACATCAGAGAGTTCAATCACACCCAATACATGATGTTGATTTGCAACAACCAACGGTGTTGCCCCTTTTTTAGCAACTTGTTCAACACGTGCTTTTAACTCTAGATCTTGAGAATAATCTTCATCTACAAATTTCAAGATTGCATCTAAAGCACCTTTACGAATTTGCTCACCATTCGGTAAATTCACACCAGAAATTCGAGTCGAAGCACTAAAAGAGATAAATTCGGCTTGCTCAGGTTCTTGCTGTTTTAAACCTTGTTCTTTTGCTAACTTAACAATCGATTTCCCTTCTGGTGTTGGGTCGGCAAGTGAACTTACCCAAGCAGCAGCTCTCAACTCCGACTCACTTACAGAAGTTAAAGGATAAAAAGAAGTCGCTTGACGGTCACCATAAGTAATGGTTCCTGTTTTATCGAGTAAAAGCACATCAATATCACCCGCAACCTCTACTGCTTTACCTGATTTCGCCAAAACATTGGCTTTGAGCGCGCGGTTCATACCCGCAATACCAATCGCAGGTAACAAGCCACCAATGGTTGTTGGAATTAAGCAGACCAACAGCGCAACGAGCACGACTGGATCAAGTTCAATATCCAAATAATGAGCAATAAACGGCAAGCTAATCACAACAATTAAGAAGGTAATTGTCATCACCATTAATAAGAAGCCAAGTGCAATCTCATTTGGTGTTTTTTGACGATTTGAACCTTCAACCAAAGCAATCATACGGTCTAAGAAGCTTTGACCAGATTCAGCAGTCACTTGCACAACAATACGATCTGTAAGAACTTTAGTCCCACCAATAACACCTGAACGGTCAGTTCCAGCTTCACGTAGCACAGGTGCAGACTCACCTGTAACAGCCGATTCATTAATGGTCGCAAAGCCTTCTACAATCTCACCATCGGCTGGAACAAGCTCACCTGCATGAACTTCAATATAATCATTTAAATGAAGTTCAGTAGCTGCAACTTGAGTTGCTTGGCGGTCTGTCAAAGAATTAAGTCTTCGAGCAGTCAAGTTTTCTCTTGCTGCACGTAATGAAGATGCCTGTCCACGACCTCTAGCTTCTGCAACCGCTTCAGCATAGTTAGCAAATAAAATCGTAATGAACAAAATTGCTGTGACAACCAAACCGAATACCAGTGTGGCATATCCCATTAAGGTACTTAGAGCAGTGATTACTGTTCCAAGCCATACAATTGCCATGACTGGATTTTTAATTGCATGCTGGGGTAACAATTTTACAAAAGCATTTTTCCAAACTTCAAAACTTGGTACTGCCACAGTTGTTTTATGGCTATTTATATGAGTTTGTGTATTCATTTTCACTCGCCTCCTTAGCCTTTAACCAACAAAAGTTGATCGGCAATTGGCCCAAGGACAAGAACTGGCATAAATTGTAATAAGGTAAGCAATACAACAATCGTAATCAGCGTTAAGGCAAAGGTTGGCGTTTCAACCTGAAGGCTACCTGTTGTTTCGGGTGCTTTTCTTTTTGCTGCTAAACGTGTCGCAATCATTAATGGCAAAATTAATGTCGGGAAGCGTCCTAAAAGAAGAGCAAGACTACAAGTGACATTCCACCATACGGTGTTGTCTCCAAGGCCTTCAAAACCTGAACCGTTATTAGCAAACGCAGAAACATATTCATAGAACACTTGGCTAATACCGTGTGGTCCAGGGTTTGTGATACCTGATAATCCCGGAATACTAAGACTCAAGGCTGTAAAAGCCAGAATAATAAGAGGCTGAATTAAGATAATAATCGCAAGTAACTTGATCTCTGCTGCTTCAATTTTGCGCCCAAACAATTCAGGTGTACGGCCTGTCATTAAGCCTGCAATAAATACAGCGAGTAACAGATAAATCATAAACTGTTGCAGACCACAGCCCACACCACCCCAAATGGCATTAATCAACATATTAATGAGTTCAACCAGCCCAGTAAGTGGCGCAGAAGAATCGTGCATCATATTGACCGAACCATTATTCACTTGTGTGGTCAGCGCAGCCCAAACTGCTGATGCTGCTGGTCCAAATCGTTGCTCTTTACCTTCCATTACTGCAATTTGAGATGCTGTCGATGACATACTTTCAGACCAGACAGCTGCTGCACCTGAAATAACCGACATGAAAAGCATGCTACCAAACACAAAATAGGCAAATTTTTTGCGTCGAGTAAAATGTCCCACCATAAAAACGACTGTAATTGGAATGAGTAAAATCGCTATCATTTCTAATAAATTAGATAGTGGCGTTGGATTTTCTAAAGGTACAGAACTATTTGGACCATACCAGCCGCCACCGTTACTACCCAATTGCTTAACAGCAACCATGGGTGCAACTGGTCCTAATGGAATTTTTTGGGTTTGTACTGTATTTGCTTTATCAATAAGCTGTACTTCCGGCCCACCCTGAAAAGTTGCAGGTACGCCTTGGCTGTTAAGCAACAATGACCAAACAAAACAGAGAGGAAGCAAGAAACGGACTGTAGGGCGTATTACATCTGCCCAATAGTTACCAATTAAAATTTGATCTGGCTGTTCGGCAATATCAGCCGCAATATGGCTAGGACGTTGATAAAAGAAAGCTCTTAAGGTCGCAACAACTAAAGCCAGCCCCATCATTGGTGTGATGACTTGCAAACCTACAATCCCTGTCATTTGCGATAAATAAGACAATTGAGCTTGACCAGAATAGTGCTGTTGGTTGGTGTTGGTTAAAAATGAAATAACCGTGTGTAATGCTAAATCCCAGCTCATATTTGGTGCATGATTTGGGTTTAATGGCAGCCATGCTTGCGTCATAAAAATAGCAAAAACTGCTACAGCTAAAAAAATACAGCTAACAACAAATGCTAAAGAATATTGTTTCCAGTTCATTTGTTGTTGCGGAGATATACCTAACAAGCGATAGACAGGATTTTCAATCCAACGAAATAATCCATCGCCAACCATCGGCTGATTTGCCATCACTTTGGATAGATATTTACTGAGGCACCATGCTAGAAAAATAGCAATAAATAAAACAAGAATAAGTTCTAACATGGCTATTCTCCTCTATACCCCTTGGCTTGATTTGCCAAAATGGAAATAAGGAGAGATGAGCAGATATCATTTGTTTTTAGTCCGCATAAGACTATGCCAGACTGATGCAAGATGCGCATTTGAGAATTTATAAGCATCTTTATTGTCCTGAAGTAACACTAATTTAGTGGATTTCAGTATCGGTAAAATGCTCGTAAATTCTCTATTGAGGAACTCAAAGGCCGCGTAAATTTTGCGTAAAATTTAGTTTGAAAGACCTTAAAATTTAAAATTAACAACTGGGTAAAGCGTACTATCAGCCTTTAGTCTTTCACAATGCCAAAGTTCATATAAAGGAATTTTTACATCGAGCGCTAAAGGTAATTTTTTAGAATTAAATTGCATATGGTCCAGATCACTTCCCCATGCAATCAAATCTACATCTAAAGAAATATGATGCGATGGTCGAACACGTCCAGAATCTGATTCAAGTTTCTTTAAAAAAGATTCTATTTGTTCACAGGCTAAAGTGCTTCTTAATAGACATGCTGAATTCCAGTAATCATCTCCAATACCATCTCGGCATGGAATTTGATAAACAGATGAAAACTGCACTTTCCCCAAAGTTGCTAATTGCGTATAAGCAAAAGTAAAGTGCTGTGCTGCGTCTAAATTACTCGCTAGGGCGAGTGCAAAAATTGTTTCTGGTGCGTTCAAGACGAATTCCTACAGCATTAGCTTCTGCAATGATGGCTGGCTTACGGATGGTTATGGTAATTTTTTCAATTGTTGGAAAGGTTTCAAATAAACATTGCAAAACCAGATGAGCTGCGTGCTCGATTAATTCAGGTTTAGCTTGTTGAATGGTTTGAGCCGATAACTCACAAATCTGCGCATAGTTGAGTGTATCCTCAAGCTTGTCAGACGCTGCAGCTCGGCTCAAATCATTATGGATGGTTAAATCCAACATTAAAGGTTGAATGATTTGTCTTTCCCAGTTGAAACAGCCAATCACTGTATCAACCTTCAAGCCTTCAATAATAATGGCATCCATAAATTTAAACTGACCTTAGTGCTTTAACAACGAAGCAGGTTCCATATTTTGAACCATTTTCAAACGTTGGT
Organism: Acinetobacter sp. 1424608; assembly: GCF_000588255.1. NCBI lineage: Bacteria > Pseudomonadati > Pseudomonadota > Gammaproteobacteria > Moraxellales > Moraxellaceae > Acinetobacter > Acinetobacter sp. 1424608. The sequence goes on along the minus strand of NZ_JFXL01000001.1, from coordinate 222,220 downwards.
CTGCATAAATATCAGTATATGGTGCGAGTACGCGCATAAAACGATCGAAATAAAGCATTTGCTTAAATAATAAGGCAAAATCTCGAGGGAATTTAATACCGTGGCGCTCACCTACACCCACCATATCCATCATGATGTCATTTAAATCGGCTGGATTGGTAGACAAAATTTGCTGTGGATCGGCCATTAATACGCCATTAAACAAACGTTCTAAATCTTGAGCTAAAACCTGAACATCAACTTTGTTGTGAGTCATACCCATTTTGAGCATATTTTCAGCCATAGCCTGATAATCAGTCTTTTGCAAAGCATCCATAAATGCAATACAGGCTGTCCAAACTTCTGGCTTTAACTGCCCTACAATACCGAAATCGATAAAACCAATTCGTCCATCTTCGAGCAGCATTAGATTTCCAGCATGTAAGTCAGCGTGGAAACTCTTACAGAGCATAAGACTACCAAACCATGTATTCATGGCAGTAATGAGTACTTGTGATGGATCTTTAGCATATTGTTTCACGACACTAAAATCTGTCAAAGACACACCATATAAACGCTGCATGGTCAAAACACGGCGTGTAGAAAACTGATGATAAACTTTAGGGGCTGTCGCAGCTTGGTTTTGAGAAATATTTAAATACTCAACAAAGTCATCTATGTTCTGGGCTTCCTCAATGAAATCGACTTCACGCACCATACGAGTTTTGATTTCATCAACAATGTCAGAAAGAGCAGCAAACTTGATTTTAGGGACTGCACGTTCAAGCAGCTTTGCAGCCCAATGCACTACATTTAAGTCAGTGTATAAAATAGTTTCTACGCCAGGTTTTTGTACTTTGATAACGACATCTTCACATGTAGTTAGTTTAGCTGCGTGAACCTGAGCAATTGAAGCAGAAGCTAAAGGTTTTTCATCGATATAACTAAAAATCTCGCTTAAATCACGCCCTTCAAATTCAGAGGTAAGTACGCCTTGAATATAGCTAAATGGCAGAGTTGGAGTCTGATCCAAACAACCTTGAAATTCTTCTACATATTCACGCGGAAATAGCGATGGTGTACTCGCGATAAACTGACCAAGCTTAATATATGTTGAGCCAAGCGACTCAAAAGTCTCACGCATGAGTTTGGCATTACTTGGCTTATCAGTTGCATACTTAATACCAGCTTTAGCCGCAACTACTGCGGTTTCACCGATACGGGCAACTGAGCGCAATCCATCAAATAAAATATTTTTTTTCATATTTCTTTAGAACCAGAATATTCGTCTCAAGTGTAGCAAATTTTGCTTTATTTGCTGATTAGCTTGCCTGACAAAGTGGACAATTTATATCTTTATCAAAATTAACAATACGTTGTGACATATTTAATCCATCCCAAAGTAACAGTTTTTGTTTCAGAGGAGTGCGATTAAGCCCTAAATAAAGTAAAGTGTGATGTGCTTGTAATGACGCTATCATTACAGGAGTAGTTGCAAGCACTCCTGACTCTGCACAGCGAAGGCCTTCATTGTCATGCTGTTCTTTTGGAAATAAACATTCATAACAAGCTGAATCACCTTCAACCATAAACATTTGCGCCTGAAAGCCAATTGCAGAAGCACTAATTAATGCGACCTGATTCTTTTTACAAGCACTATTCACTAAATAGCGAGTTGTAAAGTTATCGCAACCATCTAAAATGACGTCTTGGTGTTCAACAAGTCTATCAATGTTATGTTCGTCTAAACGTTCATTAAAGTATTCAACACAGATATAAGGGTTAATTTTCTGTAACCGTTTTGCTAGAACTTCAGCTTTATAACGACCAATATCTTCATGACCAAACGCAATTTGTCGTTGTAAATTACTTATCTCAATGGTATCTACATCAATGAGTGTAATCTTCCCAACCCCTGCTCGTGCAAGTAGTTCTGCACTGCTACAGCCTATGCCACCAGCACCCACAATCAGCACATTGGCAAGTTTGAGTTTTTCCTGAGCTTCAATATCCCATCCATCAAGTAAAATCTGACGGCTATAGAGATGCATTTCTTCATCACTTAACTCTACAAAATCGATATCTTGAAGCTCAGTCACACGTTAATCCTTTCACTTAGAAGCCAAGTGATTTTATGACTAAGTTCGTCATTAGGAAAGCTATAAAATGGAAACAACTTTTTTATTCAGTTAACTCCCCATTACATTACTTCTCACACGCTTTCTGGAACAATAGAACAATCCATTTTCTGTATTACTTAGGCTAAATATGTCCCAATCATATATTGCACCAGTAGAGTTAGAAAAAGCTTATCGTTTATTAAATCATGGTCCAACTGTGCTGGTTTCTGCACAACATGGTGACGACCGCAATGTAATGGCTGCCGCATGGGCATGTGCATTAGAGTTTAAACCTGCCAAAGTGTCTGTAGTTTTAGATAAAAGCACTAAAACCCGACAGCTTGTCGAGCAAAGTGGTTATTTCACCCTACAAGTTCCTTGCTATGCACAGCTCAATATGACCAAACAACTTGGTACCATTAGTAAGTTGGATGACCCACAAAAACTTGAGCACTGCGGAGTTGAACTATTTTATCAAAAAGATCTGACCAGTCCGCTTGTATCAGGTTGTATCGCATGGCTGGTTTGTAAACTTATTCCTGAACCGCATAATCAGTCAGCTCATGATTTATTTATTGGTTCTGTTGTAGGTGCATGGGCAGATAGTCGCGTTTTTAGAGATGGACACTGGCATTTTCAGGATGCACCAAAAGAACTTCGTAGCCTGCACTATATTGCTGGTGGAACGTTTTATTTAATTGGTGAAGAAGTGAAAGCCGACCTCTAATATAAAAAATAAAGGGAAATATTTAAATATTTCCCTTTGTTCAATTTAGCTCGCGTAAGCTTGCTGCATTTTTGCAATTTCTTGCTGCTTCAACAATCCTCTTTGAATTTTTCCGCTCGTGGTTTTAGGTAGGCTGTCCACAAACTCAATTTCTTTTGGATAAGCATGACGAGATAAACGGTTACGAACATATTGCTGTAACTTATCTTTTAATGTTTCACACGCTTGATAAGCAGGCTTAAGTACCACAAAAGCTTTGACTATTTCGGTTCGTTCCAGATCTGGCTTACCAATTACGGCTGACTCTAATACCGCCTCACACTCTAATAAAGTACTTTCAACATCGAATGGTCCAACTCGGTAGCCCGATGTTGTAATGACATCGTCAGCACGCCCCACAAAATCAATGCCGCCATGTTCATTTAAAGTGACCGTATCACCAGTTAAATAATATTTGCCGACAAAGGCTTTGCGATTATTGCCACCATAACCTTTAAACCACATTAATGGCGATTGCTCCGAGTCCATTGCCAAAATACCAACACCACCTGTTGGTAATTCTTGATAATTTTGGTCTAACACCGCAAAACGATGCCCAGGAATTACAAAACCAGCTGAACCTACTTTTAATGGGTGCTCAAGCGCATGATGATTTGCAATCACCATCCCTAGCTCAGTTTGGCCATATTGATCAAAAATATTAACCTCTAAATCCTGCTTAAACCAGTTCACAACCTCAGGAGTTAATGGCTCACCCGCACTACTCACTACGCGTAAATGTTGTTTAATTGAAGGATCAAATTTTTCCTTAAACCCAAAGAACATGCGAAATGCTGTTGGCGAACCAGTTAAATTACTTACTTTATATTTTTTTATTAACTCTATTGCCTGATCTACATTAAATGAACGCTCATCCATAATAATGCTATGCCCCAAGCTTAAAGGCCCGGTAATGCCATAATACAAACCATATGCCCAGCCCGGATCTGCCAAATTCCAAAACATGTCATCTTCACGCAAATCGACAGCATGGGTCATATAACCTTTAAATGCCAAAATTGCTTTTAGTGGAACGGGTACAGACTTCGCAAGTCCAGTTGTACCAGAGGTAAACATCATTAAAAAGTCATCTTCAAAGCTACGATTTACTGGCTCACATTGCTCAGAATAGCGCTGTAAAGATTGCCAAAAATCGAAGTCATACTCAGACAAAGGACCAGTCTGATGAACAGTGACAATAACCGGAACATTCAGGGTATTCAGTTTAGGGCGCTGTTCATCATTGGTCACAATCAATTTAGTTTGAGCAGTCGTAATACGGTGATCAATCGATTTTGCTTCAAAGGCAGTAAATAAAGGCTGATAAATAGCACCTATACGCCACGTTGCCAAAATTGTAATTAATAACTCAGGCGTTCTCGGTAAAAGTCCTGCAACACAATCTCCAGCTTGAATTCCTTGTGCTTTAAAGAAGTTAGCAAGTTTTCCAGAAAGCTCAGCAAGTTGTTCGAACGTATAGTGCTCTGTCTGTCCGTTTTTTCCTTCCCAAATAAGCGCTGTTTTATTTTTTCCTATATAACGCTCACAGCACTCAACATAAGCATTTATTGCTTGGGGATGCCCAACAAGTTGCTCTTCAATGAGTTTTGCAAGATCAAATTGCTGATAAGCTTCTGCCAAAGTTTTCATGATGCTCACCTTCATTCCGTTGGATGATTGATTTTGTGTAAGACCACAAAATCTGTCCTGACTGTTATTGTTTTAGCTAAAGCTCGAAGAATATTTCTTCAACTTTTCCATCTATTTCAAATAAAACTAATAGCAAAAATGCATCATTTCAATTGCAAGAAGCCGCACATCATGTGCGGCTTCTTGCAGTTTTAAGTTTAAAAACTCAATGCGTTATGATCTAAACTTGAGCCACTTCACGAGCAATCACCAAACGTTGAATATCTGAAGCACCTTCATAAATCTGGCTTACACGAACATCACGATAAATTCTCTCCACAGGGAAATCACTGACGTAGCCATAACCGCCATGAATCTGGATTGCATCCGAACATACTCGCTCAGCCATAGTTGATGCAAAGAGTTTCGCCATTGAGGCTTCTTTTAAACAAGGTAGCCCCGCATCTTTTAAAGTTGCCGCGTGTAAAACTAGCTGATGTGCCGCTTCAATTTGGGTTGCCATATCGGCTAAACGAAAACCAACCGCCTGATGCTGAACCAGCTCTACACCGAAGGCCTTACGTTCATTTGCGTATTGGACAGCAGCATCAAAAGCAGCTCTTGCCATACCAACAGATTGAGCCGCTATACCAATACGACCAGCCGCTAAATTAGATAGCGCAATTTTATAACCTTCACCTTCTTGACCCACCAAATTTTCTAAAGGAATCCGGCAGTCCTCTAACGTAATAGTCGCTGTATCTGAAGCATGCTGGCCCATTTTGTCTTCAATACGAGTCACCAAGTAGCCTTGTGTATTGGTCGGTACAAGAAAGCACGAAATGCCTTTTTTGCCAGCTTGTTTATCTGTAACCGCAAATACCAAAGCCACTTGAGCATTTTTACCACTGGTAATAAATTGCTTTACACCATTGAGCACCCAATAGTCGCCATCTCGCTCAGCTTTACATAAAATCGCGCTCGCATCGGAACCGACATGTGGTTCAGTTAAACAAAAGCATCCTAGCCATTCACCAGAGGCAAATTTTGGCAAATAGCTTTGTTTTTGCTGATCTGAACCGTATGCCAGTGTAATACCGCAAACCAATGAATTTTGTACGCTGACGATTGTCGAAATGGCACCATCGCCTGCAGCAATTTCTTCAATTGCAAGCACCAAAGATACATAATCCATTCCAGCACCGCCCCATTCATCGGGCACAGTCATCCCCATTGCGCCTAGCGCACCTAAGTCTTTTAATTCCTGAGCCGGAAATTCATGGGTCTTATCGCGATGTGCAGCTGTTGGTTTTAACTGATTTTGCGCATAGTTACGCATCATCTCCTGAACCATGCTTTGTTCAGCATTTAGAATCATTTCAACATCCTTATTTTATTATTTTGCTGCCATGCGAATTGCACCATCTAGACGGATAACTTCACCATTTAAATAGGAATTTTCAGCAATATGCGCAACCAAACGAGCAAACTCTTCTGGTTTTCCTAAACGAGATGGATACGGAACCATTTGCCCCAGAGCATCTTGTACATTTTGCGGCATACCCTTAAGCATTGGAGTTTCCATAATTCCCGGTGCAATGGTCATAATACGAATGGCATGTCGCGCTAGCTCACGAGCGATCGGCAAAGTCATCGCCACAATAGCGCCTTTTGATGCAGAATAAGCTGCTTGTCCAATTTGACCGTCAAATGCTGCAACAGAAGCAGTGTTAACAATGATGCCACGGTCCTCTTCACCTTCTTCAACCGTGTTTTTGCTCATGGCATCTGCTGCAAAACGCAGCATGTTAAATGTACCTGTGACATTAATACCTAAAGTCTTTGCAAATAATCCCAAGTCATGAACACCCTCACGGCCAACTACTTTTGCAGAAGGGCCAATACCTGCACAGTTAATCAAACCATGCAAATGACCATGTTTAACCAACACATCTTTAAAGAACTGTTCAGCAGCTGCTTCATCGGTTACATCAAGTTTTACAAAGTCAGCTTTTGACCCTAACTGTTTCGCCTGCTGCTCACCTGCTTCTACATTCATGTCTACTAATGTGACTGAGGCACCCTGCTTTACCAAATACTCAGCCGTTGCAGCTCCTAAACCAGAGCCGCCACCTGTAATCACGAAATGTTTTCCTTGAATTTTCATTATGTAACGTCCTATAGAAATGTTCTTTAACCTTAGTAGTGAGAGTAAAAGTTGTTTTTTTCCGATACAATTTCAAAAAACCTCAAAATGCTTGCAGCTTTTGATCAATCCAAATTTTGAATATGAAATATTTCATTTGAAATACGTAAAAAAATGAGTCTTTGACATGGTTGTCCAATCTTCTTTAAGTAAAGGAACAATTTCGATTGCACTGGTACATGAAGCATTAAGTGCGGCTTATGCCAAAGGGCTAAATACTCAAATTATTTTGAATAAAGCTGGTATTCCTACTGAATTACTCATGACATCCAAAGCGCGTGTTCCAGTAGCAACGTATGCACAATTATGGATAGAACTTGCCAATGCCATGAACGACGAGTTTTTTGGTATGGATAGCCACCCTATGCGCCGTGGCAGCTATAAATTACTTACAAAACTCGTCAGTACGGCTGAAACTTTAGAAAAGGCTCTCTACGATATTTTGAATTTTTTTAATTTTGTGCTTGATGATATTCGTGGAGAGTTAATTCGAGAACAAGAAAAAGCTTATTTGGTCATTCGTGATCGTGAACAACCTAAACGTATGTTTACTTACGCAACCTTTTTAATGTTAGTACATGGGCTTATGTGTTGGCTGGTAGATCAACGAATTGGCTTAAACCGTATTACGGTACGTTGTCCAAAACCGAACGATATTCAAGATTATTTGGTACGCTTTTGTGAAGATATACAATTTAATGCCGAGACAAATCAGATTGAATTTGATGCCCACTATTTAGATATTAAAATTAAAAAAGATAAAAAAGCGCTTTATGATTTTTTAGAACAAACTCCGCAAAATCTTTTAGTTCGCTTTAAAAATGAAAATGCCTTGAGCGTTCTTATTCGTCGTCATTTATTAAAGCTTCACCCTGCTCAATGGCCCGAACTCAAAGATGTGGCACAGCAACTCAATATTTCTGAAGCTACTGTTCAACGTCGCCTCAAACATGAAGGTGTGAGTTATCAACAAATTAAAAATGAAATTCGTTGTGATATTGCGATTGAACGTTTAAGCAAAAGCAATGATTCAATACAAGACATTAGTGAAGACTTAAATTTCCATGACCCGAGTGCTTTTCACCGTGCATTTAAAAAATGGACAGGTGTTAGCCCCGGTGCTTATCGGGATAATTTAACTACACACAAGTAATAAAAATGGACTTAACGAAGCTTGAATTCTAGACTTAAGCTTATGATATTTATGTATTTTAAATTCAATATTTCAGATAAATGCATCATTCAAAGCTTAATAATATTCATAAAAACAGAGATTTATAATTTTATTCAAACTTTTATCTTTCAAACTGATTTACAAATCAAAATAACTAAGTTTATAGACCACTCAACACGTGAAAGGATGATCCATTATTTTATTTCGGTTCTATTTTTATCATGTCTTTAAAATCAAAATTTTCTCTACCGAAGACTTTGTTGGCATCAACATTGGGGTTCGTATTTGCTTCATCTACTTTTGCAGCAATTCCGACTACACTTAAACTTGATTACGCTTACTACGCACCAACTAGTTTAGTGGTCAAAGATCAAAAACTTCTCGAAAAAGCACTACCCAATACCCAAATTAAATGGGTTTTTAGTCAAGGTAGTAATCGTTCATTAGAATATCTCAACAGTAATAGTATCGATTTTGCTTCTACTGCTGGATTAGCTGCGGTATTAAGCCGAGCGAATGGTAGTCCAATTAAAACTGTTTATGTACAAAGCCAACCGGAATGGACCGCCCTTGTTGTCGCAAAAAACTCACCAATTAAAAGCCTAAAAGATTTAAAAGGTAAGAAAATTGCAGCTACTAAAGGAACAGATCCTTTCTTATTTACACTACAAGCATTAGAAACCATAGGCTTAAGTAAACGCGATGTACAATTGGTTCATTTACAACATCCAGACGGTAAAACTGCATTAGAGCGTGGTCAAGTAGATGCTTGGGCTGGACTTGATCCATTAATGGCTTCAGCTCAAATTCAATCGGACGCGAAATTACTTTATCGTAATGTTGGATTTAATAGCTATAGTGTATTGAGCGTTAAAGAAGACTTTGCAAAGCAAAGCCCTGAAGCGGTAGAAGCTGTGATTAAAGCCTACGAACAAGCTAGAAAATGGGCAAAAGCCAATCCAGATAAAGTAGCAGCACTTTTAGCACAAGAGTCCAAACTCCCTCTACCTGTGGCTAAACTACAACTGAGCCGAACCAACTTTGATCAAAGCATCCCATCAGCAACTCATGCACAAGCACTTAAACGTTCTGGGAAAATTTTGACTGAAGAAGACTTAGTCAGAAAAGGCACCAATGTCAATCAAGTGGTTGATCAGTTATTAGATCCACGTTTTGCTCAAAAAGTCGTGAAATAGTATATGAGTGATTCACTTAACAAAGCTGAGCTAAATCATTTCCTAGCTCAGCAGGCTTTAAAATCTCAGAAAAAGCATCTAAACAACAAATTTACACGGTGGTTTAAAGCGCTACTCATTCCACTCATTTTTTTAGTGGGTTGTGAGTTTTTAGTCAGAAATGGCTATATCAATGCTTATCTGCTCCCTGCACCTTCGAGTTTATGGCAATCTTTTTTAGATTTAGCTCATAGCGACCTATTTGCTCATATTTATATTAGTACATGGCGTGTTCTATTCGGCTTTATCATAGGAAGTGGTTTAGGTTTAATTTTTGCGATTTGGGTTGGATTAAGTAAAGAGGCAGAAGCATATTTAGAACCGACCTTTTCAGCAATTAAGTCGATCCCAAGTCTTGCTTGGATTCCACTGTTATTGCTTTGGTTAGGAATTGACGAAGGTTCTAAAATTACGCTTATTGCAATCGGAGCATTTTTTCCAACCTATACCAATACAGTTGCAGCAATTCATAATGTAGATAAAAAGCTCATTGAAGTTGGAAAAGTTTATCGGCTCAATGCTTTTCAACGTGTTTTATCTATTATTCTACCAGCAGCATCTCCCGGCATTTTAACGGGTTTACGTAACAGCTTAAGCTTATCATGGATGTTTATGATTGCAGCTGAACTGATTGCAGCCACTCAAGGGATTGGTTATTTACTCAGTGATGGCCGAGAAACGTCTCGGCCTGATATCGTTATCATTGCAATTATTTTATTGGCACTATTGGGTAAAATAACCGATAGCTTAATGAAACTTATAGAAAACTGGTTATTACGTTGGCGTGATACGCTACAAAAATAACTTTAAATCCAGCGTGCCAAAGTGACTCGATCATTTTGGCCATAATCTTGAATGGTTTTTATCTCACTAAAACCATGCTCTGTGAAAATGCCTCGAACAGCTTGCCCCTGATCATAACCATGTTCAAGTACAATCCACCCTTGAGGTTTTAACCAGTTTTTCCCTTGAGCAATAATAATTTCAATATCAGCCAATCCCTGATGGTCTGCAACCAACGCACGGCGCGGCTCTGTTGCCAAAGCTTGCATGTGTTCATCTTCAGGGTCAATGTAGGGCGGATTAGAAACAATTAAATCAAATTGTTGTAGCTCTAATGCTTCAAACCAAGCACCGCAAGCAAACTTCACATGTTGCAAGCCATGTGTTTGTGCATTTTCTTTTGCAACTTCTAACGTAGGCGCATAAATATCTGTTGCTGTTACCTGCCAGTTCGGACGTTCACTTGCCAATGCAAGCGCAATTGCACCTGTCCCCGTTCCCAAATCCACAATATTTGCATTCTTTGGCAAATTTAGATTTAAAACAGTTTCAACTAAAACCTCAGTATCAGGTCGTGGTACTAAAGTATCTGACGTTACTTTTAAATCGAGCGTCCAAAATGGTTGCGAACCTGTCACATAGGCTAAAGGTTCACCATTTTGAATACGCTCAAGGCCAACCAAGTAGTCTTGCTCTTGCTGAGCCGTTAGCTCTTGCTCAAGTCGAAACTTTAATTCGAGTGAATTGATTTTTAGAAAATGCTCAAGCAACCAAGCATTTTCTTGTCGTTCATAACTGTCAGGCTCACCACGAATTGCAAGCGCTTGAGCAATATTCATTAGCCGCCATTTTCCTGTGCAAGCATCGCAAGCTGATCTGCCTGATATTCACGATGTAAGCTATCGAGCAATTCAGTTAAATCACCTTCCATAATGGCATCTAACTTATATAAAGTTAGGTTAATACGGTGATCTGTCATACGCCCTTGTGGGTAGTTATAAGTACGGATACGTTCAGAACGGTCACCAGAACCGACCAAATCACGGCGCATTTCAGAAGTCGCTGCATCAGCCGCTGCACGTTTAGCATTTTCTAAACGTGATACTAACAATGCCATCGCTTTAGCTTTGTTCTTATGCTGTGAACGTTCTTCTTGGCACTCAACGACTGTACCCGTTGGAATGTGAGTAATACGTACTGCCGAATCGGTTTTGTTAATGTGCTGACCACCCGCACCTGACGCACGGTAAGTATCAATACGTAAATCTGCCGGATTAATTTCAACGTTAGTATCAACGTCAATTTCGGGCAGAATTGCCACTGTAAAAGCCGATGTATGCACACGACCTTGTGATTCAGTTGCTGGCACACGTTGTACACGATGCGCGCCACTTTCAAACTTTAAGCGGCCATACACGCCATCACCATCTACACGGCAAATGACTTCCTTAAAGCCGCCATGCTCGCCTTCATTTTCAGAAAGGACTTCAATACGCCAACCTTGTGTCTCTGCATACTTGCTGTACATGCGGAACAAATCGCCTGAGAAAATTGCAGCTTCATCACCGCCCGTTCCTGCACGAATTTCTAAATACGCAGCATTAGAGTCATTTGGATCTTTTGGAATCATCAAAATATTGAGCTGGCTTTCTAATTCTTCAAGCAATGCTTTATTTGCTTGAATTTCTTCTTCTGCCATATCTTTAAAGTCGGGGTCCGACTTCATCATTTCAGCAGTTTCAATATTTTCTTCTGCTTGACGGTATTTGCCCCAAACTTCGGTAATTTCAGTTAAATCACTATGTTCACGAGACAGTTTACGGAAACGTTTGTTATCGGAAATCACTTCTGCATCTGCAAGCAATGCGGTAAGTTCTTCATGACGATCACAGAGTTGATCAAGACGTAAACGGAGTGACGCTTTCATAAGAGGAAATATCTCAAAAGTCCAAAAAACTTATCTAGATAAATATAAGAAGATAAGCCAAATCATAAAAATAGCGCATAGTTTACAGTTTATGCCGATTAAATGACATATGTAATCCTTTAAATCGTTAACTTTCCAAAGCCATAAGGATATATAAATCTAATGATTCCAGATGAGATTTATTCATCAATCTAAGATTTTCTCTTATTGAAAACAAATAACTCACTTTTTTAAATCCATATAATAAAAGAGACTTTATTTATAAAGCCTCTTTATCGTTTATAGTTATTTTAATTTTTCTAATAAAGTTTTACCGACAAGAACAGCCGAAGCTGGATTTTGTCCAGTAATAAGCTCACGATCCACCACTACATTTGGCGACCAAGCTTTTGTATTGCTTTGATATTTCGCACCCAGTGTCTCTAATGCAGTTTGTGGATAGAACTTCATTTCACCGCCTTTTAATAAGCCCTTCGCTTGCTCTTCTTCTTGATTGCTAATTACCGTCATCCGGTAGTTTTTATAAATCCATTCGCCAGTTTTGACTGTTCTAATTTGTTCAAGTTGCTTAACAGCTTCCGCAGCATGAGGTAAAGTTGACATCAGAGCTATAGGCCCATGACAAACCAAGGCTGTAGGCTTTCCTGCATTATGAAAAGCGTTAAGAACTTTACCAAGCTGTTTATCTTTTAACAGGTCTTGCATAGGTGCATGCCCACCCGGAATATATATGGCATCAAATTGATCTATACCAATTTGCTCAATACGCGCCAGACTTACAACTGGAGAGTCTTTAGGTGAAGTTAACTTTAAATCATGTAATAAACCAGCATATTGTTTTAATACTTTTTCATCTTGGTTAAAGTACATTGCACTATTTGAAGATTCATCTAACGTTGGAGCTTTCCCTTTTGGGGTGGCAAACGTTACGGTGTGCCCCGCATCTAAAAGCATTTTTGTAGGCTGCATCAATTCGTTAAGATAAAATCCCGTTTTAAAAACATGATTATTTTTTAGCTCTAGCTGATCTTCATCTGACAATACAACAAGTACATGAGCTGCATTTACACTTAATGCTGCCGAAGCTGTAATCACTGCAAACATTATTTGATTCAACATCTTCATTATTTAACCTTCATTCCAAGCATTTGCTGGATTTATAACTAGGATGTATATATTCTATTTTTACTCCAAAGGTAGAAAAACAACTAAGTTTGCAAATCTTTTTTGCGTTTGAGGACAAAATGTCTCGTCAATTTGATCATCTTGCCGATGTCGAAATCTTTTTAATTGTGGCTGAGAAGCTTTCAATTAGTGCTGCTGCAATTGATCTATCTACCACCCCTTCGGTCGTTAGTAGAACAATTACAAGACTCGAGAAAAAACTCGGTATACAGCTTTTTAGAAGAACCACACGCCATTTAAGCCTGACTGAAGCTGGTCAGCTTTACTATGAAAAAATGCAACATGCTTTTCAGTTAATTAACCATGCAGAACGCGTGGTTCAAGGTGAACAACTACAAATTTCTGGAAAAATTAAAATAAGTGTTCCTACCACTTATGGGCATTATCGTTTACCCCCTTTATTAGAAAAATTTCTTCTGCAATATTCTGATATTCAAATTGAAGTCAGTATTTCTAATCGTAACGTTGATTTAATTGCTGAAGGTTTTGATTTAGCTATTCGTCAAGGACAACTACCTAACAGCACCCTTATTGCTAGGCCTTTAGAGCACGCACCTTTAAAACTTGTTGCCTCACCTTCTTATTTGAAACGCATGGGTATTCCAAAAAACTTGGATGAATTAAATCATCATCAATGCATTGCCTTTGAGTTACCGAGTAATGGTAAGGTCACTCCGTGGTTCTTTAAAGATATAGATCAAGAAATTCAGTGGATACCGACAAATCGAATTTTAGTAAAAGAAGATATTCTAGGAGTAGTATCTCTTGCTGAAAATGGTTTAGGAATATGCCAGAGTTACGAATTTATCGTTAATGAAAAAATTCAACAAGGAAAATTACAACCTCTACTTGAAACATACGCAGGTCATACCCGTCCCTTTTCTTTACTGTATGCACAACATAAACATATGTCTTCTGCCACAAGAGCTTTTATTGATTTTTTATGTTCAACTCATTGTAAATATACGTAAGAATATGAAATGAGAATCACTTTTTTCTATGTGGATATTAGATATTCTATTTTAATAGAAAACATACAAAGAAGACACTAAACTCTAATAATAGGATGATGGTTCTCCACATTTGAAGAGAAGTGTTTTGTTACATTTGCTGTAACGAAAGATATAAGGTCCTGTAACTTGGGACATGGAGTAAATGATGAAATTAAATGCTTTATTATGTAGTGCTGTTTTGGCTACTTCTATGATGACTGTAGCACATGCAGACAATACAACTCATGTAGCAGCTGCTTCTGCTTTAGGTAGTGTTGCTGGTACTGCTATTGGTAAAAGCATGGGTGGTACATCTGGTGCAACAATTGGTGCTGCTTTAGGTGGTGCTGGTGGTGCAGCAGTTGCAAGTGATCGTCGTCACCGTACAGAATCTGCAATTGGCGGTGGTTTAGGCGGTGGTGCTGGCTATACTGTTGGTAAAAGCATGGGTGGTACAAATGGCGGTTATATCGGTGCTGCGTTAGGTGCTGCAGGTGGTGGTGCTTTAGGTAATAAAATTGCTAAAGACCGTGATTATGATCGATCTTCTAAACACTGGAAGAAAAAACACCGTCATCACCACTAATTTTAGTGATGTAATTAATTTAAAAACACCTTCGGGGGTTTTTTTTTGATTACCCTTTTGTCAAACACATATGTCGTGCTCATGATTTATTCACATCTTAATAGAAACAATACAAAGCAGACACAAAACTATCGTATCAGCATGAGCCTTCTCCATAATTTTCACGAAATTTTTAATTACATTTAGCTCAAGATATAAAGATTGCTCTTTAGCAAAATGAGCATGGAGTTCCAAAATGAAAATGAATATTTGGTTAGCAAGTGCATTAATCGCAACAACCTCTATGGTGTCAGTTGCACATGCAGATAATGGTACCCGTGTAGCGGCAACTTCTGCTCTAGGTAGTGTAGTAGGTACTGCAATCGGTAAAAGTATCGGTGGTACATCTGGCGCAACAATTGGTGCTGCTTTAGGTGGTGCTGGTGGTGCGGCGGCTGCAAGTGACCGTCGTAACCGTACAGAAGCGGCAATTGGTGGTGCTTTAGGTGGCGGCGCTGGTTATACCGTTGGTAAAAACATGGGTGGTACAAATGGTGGATACATCGGTGCAGCAGTGGGTGCAGCTGGTGGTTCTGCTTTAGGTCGTAAAGTTGGCCAAGATCGTAACTATGATGAACGTTATGACCGTCGATACGATCGTCGTTATGATCGTGATGACCGCCGCTATTACAATGATCGCGCTTACTATCGTCATGATAATGGCTTACACCGTGGTTGGTATAAACACCACTAATTGGTACACAGATATTAAAAGCACCCTGGCGGTGCTTTTTTATTTGGGAGTGAAATTTATATCGAAAAAAACCGATATACATCACCCCATTTATATCGTATTATTTCGATATAACGTTTTTTGAGAATATCGCATGCGATCACTTCAAGACACCAAATTTTCAATTTTGGAACTTGCTCCCATACGTGATGATAAAACAATCGAGTTTTCATTACGTCATGCATTAGAGCTCGCCCAACATGCAGAAAAATTAGGTTATGACCGTTTTTGGCTTGCAGAACATCATAATATGGATGGAATTGCGAGTTCAGCAACAGCTGTTTTACTTGGTTTTATCGCGGCTCATACCCAGCGCATTCGTTTAGGTTCAGGTGGTATCATGCTACCAAACCATGCACCATTAGTGGTTGCAGAACAATTCGGTACACTAGCAACCTTATATCCAAATCGTATTGAGTTAGGTTTAGGTCGTGCCCCAGGTACAGATCAAGTCACTATGCGTGCCTTACGTCGCGGGCATCAGGAAACGGAAGATCAGTTTCCTAGAGATGTTGTTGAGATTTTGCAATATTTTAAAGCGCCTCAACCCGGCCAAAGAATTGTTGCAACTCCTGGACAAAATACTCAAGTGCCTGTCT
Source organism: Acinetobacter sp. 1424608 (assembly GCF_000588255.1). Lineage (NCBI taxonomy): Bacteria > Pseudomonadati > Pseudomonadota > Gammaproteobacteria > Moraxellales > Moraxellaceae > Acinetobacter > Acinetobacter sp. 1424608. Next base: position 206,267 of record NZ_JFXL01000001.1, on the reverse strand, counting down.
GGTTATTAGGTTCAAGCTTATTTAGTGCGCAATTGGCTGCGAAACTAGGATTACCTTATTCATTTGCATCGCATTTTGCACCACGCATGCTTGGTCAAGCGATCGAACTTTATCGTGAAAATTTCGAACCTTCTGAATATTTGGACAAGCCTTATGTTTCCATGGGTGTACCTGTTGTGGTTGCCAATACAGATGAAGAGGCTCAATTCCTAGCAACAAGCGCTTACCAACGTGTCTTAGGATTAATTCGTGGTGAAAGTTTAAAACTTAAACCACCAGTTACATCGATGCAGGGTCTATGGAACACAGCAGAACAGCTTTCTGTTGAAAATTTCTACCAGATGGCACAAATCGGTTCAGCTGAAACAGTACGCTCAGGCTTAGAAAAGCTTTTAGCTACTTATGAAGTCGATGAGTTTATTTTTACTTGTGATGTCTATGATACTAATAAACGTTTAGACAGCTTTACTCGATTAATGCAACTAAAATCAGCCAACTAGAACATACTCTGAATATCTCATGCTTGAGTCTATAGCAGGCATGAGATAACCACCTATCTGAAAATACTTTACCCAGCCCTCTTGCTTGGTTATTTATATTAAAACGATAAAAAATCATCATAAATGAAAACCAAAAGGACTTTTGGAAAATGAGTATTGAACTTAAAAATAATGTTGCCAAATCAACTACTTTTCAAAATGCAGTTCAGGATTTTGACGCCTTTACTGGTCAAATTCTTTTATCAAATACAATTAAAGAAAATGATTTTTCAAATTTAAATGTAGCGATTATTGGAACAGATCAGGAAACGGTAACGCACTTAGAAAAAATCTGCCAACAAGCAAAATTTGTAACTGTATTTCAAATTACGCCGCATTTTATTTTGCCTCATAGTCAAATCGGCATACACCGTCTCATTACCCACCCGCTTATTGCTAAAAATAGGAGGTTATTTAACAATCGTGTAAAAAGTATCTTAGCTCTACGTTTTCTTGAAACCCAAGTCAATGAAACATGGCTCAAACGTCTTTTGACACCTAATACTGCAAAAGCCAATAAAATATTTTTTAAATCTGATAGCTACTATGCTGCGCTGCAAAGACCAAATTGCAAACTACAAACTTGGCCAATTGTAAAAGTTACCGCTACAGCCATTTATAGTATGGATGGTACTCAACGCCCTGTAGATATCATTATTAGAACTACACCTTAAAAATAAAAAAAAGCATGGTTGATAGACCATGCTTTTTTTTACTCATTTCAAATCATATCGAGTTAAATATCCCTGATCATCATAATGTAAGATGATGCGCTGAGACTTTTGTAACTCTGATAATGACTCGGTACTGACCATAAATTGTGAAGCCAATAACTCAACAGGACTATTCGGAGCTTTGCTGCGGCGATCATCACCATGAAATCTAAGCCAGTTATAACTCGCCCATAAAATCAAGACCAAAGCACTTACGGATATTAAAAGAAGTAAATGGAGGACTGTATTGACCTCAGAAATATGATCTACCCATACATAGTCATAGATGAGATGCCCTTCATAAAACCATAAAAATAATGAAACCAGTGGGAAAAACAGCCACATTAAACAAAACCAACCTAATGTTTGCAAAGTATAGTTTGCGGTTTTATTTTTCACATATTTAGGCTGATCAATATATTCTGGAATATCTAAAACTTCTATGTCATTATTTTGTTTATTTTTCATGAGTTATCTCCTCGAAAGCCTCGGTCAGGACTTACCCAACGAGCACGCTTTTTGGTATTAAATATAGTTTTAGGGACTGCAACTACACTAGTAAATAACGTCAGTAACCAGAAAAATAATGGATACCAAATTACCCAAAAATAATTTCTAAAAAGACGTCCACGGTCATAACGATGATCTATCCATAAACTTACTAAAAATTGGATGAGGCATGTTCCACCCAATATCACGCCATACCATTGGGGCATGAGTGAATTAATCTGCCACTGCTGAGGTAAATCAATAAAAAGTCCGATTAAGAAAAGCAAGAAAATAAATATCATTACATACGACCAGACAATACTGACTAAAGCTTCAAGCATGACTGGCCACATACGACGTAAGCGGATTTTGAACATTTTTGGAATATATTCCAATAAGACTTCTACCCCACCTTGTGCCCAGCGTAAACGCTGCTTCCAAAGACCTTTAAAAGTTTCAGGCATATAGATATAACAAAGTGCTTGAGGAATATATTGAATATCCCAATGGTCCATCTGAAGCTTCCAAGAGATATCAATATCCTCAGTAATTTTGTCATCAGACCAAAATCCAACACGGACTAAAGCAGTTTTTCTAAATGCAACAATTACACCTGATACTGTAAAAATACGACCATACGTACGCTGGGCCCGCTTAATCAATCCAATAATTGAAGAAAACTCACCAACCTGTAATTTCCCTAATATACTTGAACGGTTGAGAATTCTAGGATTTCCAGTGACGGCTCCAATACGAGGAAATTTTAGAAATGGCTGCATAAGCCAAAGTACAGCATGAGGATGTAGTAAAGCATCTCCATCAATACAAACTAAATATTCGTATTTACTTACTAAAACTCCCGATCTTAAAGCCACTGCCTTACCCTGGTTTTCCGCTAAGTGCACGACTCTTAATCGAGTATCCTGAGCTGCCAACTCATCAAGAATTTCTGCAGTTCTATCACTGCTACCATCATTGACAGCAATCACTTCAAAATTTGGATATTTTGTTTGTAAGGCATAACGAATAGTTTGCCTTACCTGAGCTTCTTCGTTAAAACAAGGAATAATAATGCTGCACCCTTCATTTGAAGGCTCAGGTAACTGCTGTTCATGGTATTCTCTTTTAAAGAAAAACCAGAGGCCACCTACCATCCATGTCCACGCCATAAGCAGAGGATATAAAAAGGCAAAAGCAAATAGAATATCGAGTAATACTCTCATTACTTTTTCCCCTCAGTTGCTAAACCAGCGAAGGGTTGATACATGACCGAACTCGAATTCAAGCTCATTGGGTTATATAAATACTCATGAACATTTTTTGAATTTTCAAAGGAATAACCTTCAACCCCAAATTTCTGAATACCTATGCGCTGAATATCAAAAAGGCCTTGTTTTACTTCTTGCCAAGCATTTCTCTGGTCATTTTCTGGCAATGTTAATGTCAGCATAATTCGTTGCTTGTATTTCGCATCAAGTGTATTTAAAAGTTCTAAGACATGTTTAAATTGTTTCTGCTTACCCACAACATTAAATTTTAGATTCACTAAATCATGTTGGGTTAATAGTGATTTTAAAAGCGCTGGCAATTGATCGATATGCTCTAAGTCAGGCGTAAGCAGCAGACTAAACTGGGCCTGATTACTCATATTCAAATAAGGCCTTGCAGCTTTTTGAGTCAGTTGACTCAGTTGTGATAATTGCTTTACTTCTTCAACACAGTTACTTTCTTTTATCGTTGCACTTTGCATAGCACAATTTAAAGCAGTTCCGGCATTAAGTTGAATACCACTTAAATTGCTATTAAAACGTGCGATATCTTTAGCTAAATCTGCCACCAAAAACGATTTATTTTTTTGAGGATATACAGGTAACTCTAAAATGACCGCTTGTCCTGCACGAGTCTGTGCCTGCCATAGACTACGGTTTAAGATATCTTGTTTAACTGGCATTTGAGTTGTTGGGAAATAAGCAACGTCATATTGCCCATCTCCATCTTGATCATCTAAAGGCTTCAATATCAGCGTATTGTTTTTTAAGCTATAAAGTTTGGATAACAATGCCCCTAATTTTTCATCTGACTGAGTATTGGTTGAAGCAGCTAATTGCTTTAAATCCATACTCACAAAATGTTTTGGCTGCTTATATAAATCTTTCTCTGCCGAGTTCAAGATATTGAGTAAGGTCTCAGACAACTGTTCAGCTGTAGAGTTATCCACCATAAGACTACGTTTAAAGGTAACGTCATTAATCTGATTTACCCCATCACGTCCTAAACTAAAAGAAAAAGTGAAACCTGCCTGTTGAGCTAGTTTTTCTAACTGCTGATTGACCGCACCATACGGCCATACAATTGCTTTCGGCTCTACACCCAATTCCTTTTTTAAAACATCATGAGATTTTTTTAAATCTTTTAAAATACGTTGCTGATATTCCACATCCGTTTCATAACGCGCTTGTGATTTTAAATACATATAAGAAGTTGCTGCGGGTTGTTCACTCCCTTGAGGGTTAGCAAGCACACCATGATGCAAATCATCACTATGACTCGCAAACTCAGCTAAGCCAGAAGCCTGCATTTCTCGTACTTGCTTCCAATTGACTAAGTTCCCTTGTCCATAGGCTTCATAGCCAGCTTTTGTATTACCGTTAAGCCAACTAGTTGGGAGTGCAAAAACTGCCGGAATCCGATATTGCTTGAGCAATGGAAATATACGACTGTAGCTACTTAAAGCACCATCATCAAAGGTTAACAAAATAGCATTATGAGGTAGGTCTTTACCTTGCTTACGAGCTTCTTCAATATCTTTCAGGCGAATTGGCTTCCAGTCAGATTGACTCAACCAGTCAAAGAATTGCGCTAAATTTTTAGTTTGAATTGCATAAATATCCCGATCGCCCTCTTTTAAAACATCATCTCTGACATCATGAAAAGTTAAAGAAACCGTATGATTTTTTGGTAAATCTTTTTCTATTTGGGCATATGTAAATTGCAGAGGTAACAATGTTGAAGCTAAAGCACAGCTCAACATTTTCGAAAATAAATTATTCATTAAAAACGCCCTTCAAATCCGAAAATACCATAGGTATGCTGTTCATCATGTCCATCGTAAGGATGGTATTGCCAACCAATTCCATAATTGAGTTGCCATGTACGTGATAGCTGCCATTGATGTTGATATTGCAAAGAATAGGTTGGCTTAGTGGAATAATCGGCTTGTTTATAAAGCCCCACTCCAGCTTCGAAATGCTGTTTAAATGAACGCTCATATTCACGCCAAGTCACCCAGTCATGGCTTAAGTTCAACTCCGCGCTGTAATGCGAACTTGGGCTAAAATAAGTAGTTTGATCTTGGCTATTACTGCCATAAAAACCACGAACAGTGCCATAAGTAATGTGATGCGGCGCCGCAAATAGTCTTTCACGCCAAAAAGTTGAAAATTCTTGTTGTTTATTACCATCACTGATATCAGTCAGACCGTAACTTGCGCCAATTTGACGTGATTCATCTTTTTGCCATGTCAAAGCAGCTCGGTAAGATTGGCCATCTTCTCCCGCATCAATTGCCTGTAGAGGGATGTCAGCCTGGCTGTTATATTGCAATTGATACTGCCAGTGATCGTTTAACCACTGAGACCAATCAAGACGAACACCTGCTTGTCCGCCATCTGTACTTTGCGACAAGATCGCAGACAATGCCTTACGATTAGCTTGCCATTCGGCCCCGACACCATAGCGCTGGTTATGCACGTCACCAAAATTGTATTCACCATAACGATCTTGATGCCAAGCAAATAAACGATAATTATCCTTAATCCAAGGGCTATTAAGACGTGTTTCCATTTCACGGTCTTTTAAACCATTCTGCCCACTTACAGTATCACTATTGTCGGCCTTACTTTGGCCCCAAGTAGTTGAGTGTGAAATTGTGGCTCTATTACGATCATCCAACTCTTTGCGGCTTTTTATGACACCACTATCATCAGGATAATATTGCACTAAGTTTTGAGTGGTTTTCCGCCATGTCGGAATATCACCTAAAGCTTGAGCATTCTGCATTTCATTAATGCGAGTGTCTTTAGCAATCGGATCTATACCATTTAACCGGGAAATTGTTTTTTTTGCCTCTAGCGGTTTTTCTCTCCACCGTTCTACACGCGCAAGATTATTAATCAGGCTCTCATTCGCAGGTGCTTGCTCGACTGTTTTTTGAAAGTGCTGTTCAGCTTGATCCAGGTGATTAGCGTAGGCTAAATGCATCCCTTTTAAAGCAATATAATCATCACGATCAGGATGGCTTGTTTTATCTACACCCTTCGCCTGACTATATTTATAAGTCGGAATAAGGTGATCAACTTTTGCCAAAAGCTGTTCAGCTTCCTTATATTTTTCCTGTTCAATATAGGAATAATACAATCCGGTATAGACGATCATATCCGGATAATTTTTTTCGTTTAGAAGAGTCTTATAAGCAAATTCAGCTTGCTTCGGCTTCTGCTCCGCCAAATAACTATCAGCAATTGCATGACGTACATATGCCGGTAATTTTTCGAGTGGAATATTCAACTGGGTGAAATTCTCTATAACCGCTTTTGAACGCCCTCTAAAATCTAGCGCATACAAATAATCGTAGTGAAACCTTAAATAGTTAGGGTTGTTTGGTGACATTTGCTGTTGTATTTTTTGCCCTTGGTCTAACACAGCATCTAATTCAGCATAGCTTTCTGCATCTGATAAGCCTTGGCGATTTAAGTATTTATAGCGGGCAATTGCATTATTGACATGCTGAGAAAACTCACTAACTTGTAAAGTCTGCTGTAACTGCTCAGTTTGCTGATTTTTTACGTTTACTTGAAGTAATTGCTGGGCTTTTTTATATGCCCCAATAGTAGCCAAGTCATAAACATACTCTTGCAAAACAGCTGAAGACTTAGAATTTTGCTGATAAGCTTGTTCAATTGTAGCTAAGGCCTCTATGGGCAAATTTATTAAACGATAAGCATATGCAACCTGTACCAACTGATCAGTATTTAAACCTTTAATGTTGATATTTGATAACTGAGTTTTAGCATTCGTTGAGTCCTGAGCTTCAGCATATAAAACCGATAGTAAGGTACGCCCATCGACTGATTTTTGAATATTAAGTTTATTTGACCAATCAATTGCTGTTTGAAAATGTTTAAAATCACGAAAATTTCGAATTAAAGGTAACTTTGCATATTCAGGAAAATTCACATAATTAATATTTTCTAAAAAATTGGAAAAATTCGTCAGATCCTTTTTTTCACTTGACATAACAATTAAATAATCAGCAAGCAATTTTTGATCATACGGATAATGTTTTAACAATTGATCGAGTTGAGAAACAGCCTGTTGAGTTTGGCCTGCTCTATAATTTTGAACAGCTTGCTCACGCAGTACATCAACTTGAGCTGCGTATAAATGAATTGGTAAGAGATATACCAATGAAAAAACACATTTTTTTAGCATTTTGATAATCGGATAGTCCCATATCGAGATGGGAAATTATAGTTAAAAATGTGAAATGCATCACAATAACTAAATAACAAGCGATAGAGTTAACAAATGGAAAATGTGTAGAAAAAAAGTATTTGTTTATTTAAAAAATAATTAAAAACAACTATTTATTAAAATATAGATTATTATTTTATATACATTTCTTTTCAAAAAGCTTATTTTATCTCACAAACTCCCTATAAAAAATTTACACGCTGATAACTAATCAGAAACTATTTATTAACTTAGCGTTTTATATTTAAAACTTTTATTTTCAATATGTATTGAAAATAAAAACCATTCAATTCCAATATATATTAATATTATTCAAATTGAATGGTTTAAATAAATGTTTGATTTAATTAACCGATACGTCGTTTTAAACCAGTCATTTGTAAAATACGAGTAGAAATTTCTTCAATTGACATTTCAGTTACATTTAAATATTTAATACCTTCTGAAATATAAATACCTTCAATCGCTCTTAATTCCATTTGGCACTGGCTAAAACTTGCGTATCGACTATTCGCTTTACGCTCACTTCGAATCGCCACTAAACGTTCTGCATCAATCATTAAACCAAAGAGCTTACTACGGTGTTCTCTTAATACTGCTGGTAAACGGTTATCATCTAAATCTTCTTCGGTTAAAGGATAGTTAGCAACACGAATACCAAACTGTAAAGATAGATAAATAGAAGTCGGAGTTTTTCCGGAACGAGACACACCAATTAAAATTAAATCAGCTTTGTCATAGTGTCGGGTGCGTGCCCCATCATCGTTATCAAGTGCAAAGTGAACAGCATCAATACGGGCTTTATAATATTCAGAGTCAGTTACCGCATGTGTTTGCCCAACCAGTGTGGTTGGTGGTGTACCGAGCTCCTGCTCTAGCTTACTAATTAATCCTTCAAACACATCCAGATTAACTGCTTTAGCCGTATTAATAATTTCTCGTACATGCGGATCAACTAAAGTATCAAATACTAATGGTAAACATCCATCTCTGGTTTGACATTTATTAATCTCAACCACAACTGCCATTGCTGCCTCTTCAGTTGTAATATAAGGCATGATGTGAATATCAAAATCTACATTAGGAAATTGGGCTAATAACGAATGTCCAAGGGTCTCGGCAGTAATCGCAGTTCCATCAGAAATAAAAAAAACACTCCGCTTAAATTGTTTACTTTCTGACATTAAAATTCTCCTTAAACATTTGTCTTAGTGCTATATAATCTTTATAGTAAACTGATCTTACATGACTGTCGCTTAGTAAAATTCTCAACTAAGCACTTTATTTTTTTAATTTCATGCCAAGATAGACATTAATACTGCAAAAGTGGAGTGAAAACTTTGGAAGCGCGCGTAATCGGTCTAGAAAAATTAGGGAAACACGATGTCGAACTCGTAGGTGGGAAAAACTCATCTTTGGGTGAAATGATCAGCCATTTATCAAATGCTGGTGTATCGGTACCTGGTGGTTTTGCAACAACTGCACAGGCCTATCGTGAGTTCTTAGACCAAAGCGGTCTTAACGCTCGAATTCAAGCAGAACTTGCACAGCTTAACGTTGATGACGTAAATGCACTTGCAGAAACAGGCGCTAAAATTCGTCAATGGATTGTAGAGACTCCACTCACTGCAACCTTAGAACAAGAAATTCGCGCCGCTTTTACAGAACTTTCTAACGGCAACCCTGATATCGCGGTTGCCGTTCGTTCATCTGCAACTGCTGAAGATTTACCAGATGCATCTTTCGCGGGTCAACAAGAAACTTTCTTGAATATTCGCGGTATTGATAACGTACTTATCGCCATCAAAGAAGTATTTGCTTCTTTATATAATGACCGTGCTATTTCTTATCGTGTACACCAAGGCTTCGATCATGATGTTGTCGCATTATCTGCGGGTGTTCAACGTATGGTCCGTTCTGAAACTGGCGCTGCGGGTGTAATGTTTACCCTAGATACCGAGTCTGGTTTCCGTGATGTCGTATTCATTACTGCATCTTACGGTTTAGGTGAAATGGTTGTGCAAGGTGCGGTTAACCCTGATGAATTCTACCTTTCTAAACCATTATTAAATGCTGGAAAACATGCGGTATTACGCCGTAATCTTGGCTCTAAGCACCAGAAAATGATTTATGGTGAAGAAGGCTCAGCAGGTAAGTCTGTGGTTGTTGTCGACGTTGAAAAACAAGAACGTCAACAGTTCGCATTAAATGATCATGAATTACAAGAGTTAGCTAAACAAGCGCTTATTATTGAGCAACATTATGGCGCTCCGATGGATATTGAATGGGCAAAAGATGGTGACGATGGTCAAATCTATATTGTTCAAGCTCGTCCTGAAACCGTAAAAAGCCGCCAAAATGTTGGCACAATGGAACGTTACCTACTCAAGCAAAAAGGTACTGTACTTTGTGAAGGCCGTTCAATTGGGCAGCGTATCGGTTCTGGTAAAGTCCGTATTGTTAACTCAATTAAAGAAATGGACAAAGTACAAGACGGTGACGTACTTGTATCAGACATGACTGACCCAGATTGGGAACCAGTAATGAAACGTGCTGCGGCTATCATCACTAACCGTGGTGGTCGTACGTGTCATGCTGCAATTATTGCTCGTGAACTTGGTGTACCAGCAATTGTAGGTTGTGGTAACGCAACTGAAGTATTAACTGATGGTCAAGAAGTTACTGTTTCTTGTGCTGAGGGTGACACTGGTTTCATCTATGAAGGTGCATTAGATTTTGAAGTTCAGCGTAACTCTATTGAATCTATGCCTAAACTTTCATTCAAAATCATGATGAACGTAGGTAACCCTGACCGTGCCTTTGACTTTGCTCAAATTCCAAACGAAGGTATTGGTCTTGCTCGTTTAGAGTTCATTATTAACCGAATGATTGGGGTCCATCCTAAAGCCCTCCTTAACATTGAAAGCTTACCTCGTGAAACTCGTGCTGCTGTAATGACACGTACAGCTGGCTATGCATCACCTGTAGAATTCTATGTTGAAAAACTAGTTGAAGGTATTGCAACACTTGCAGCTGCTTTTGCTGATAAACCAGTCATTGTTCGTATGTCTGACTTTAAGTCAAACGAATATGCAAACCTTATTGGCGGTAAGTTATACGAGCCAGAAGAAGAAAACCCAATGCTTGGTTTCCGTGGTGCAAGCCGTTATGTTTCGGACAACTTCCGTGATTGTTTCGAACTTGAATGCCGCGCGCTTAAAAAAGTTCGTGATGAAATGGGTTTAACCAATATCCAAATCATGATTCCATTTGTGCGTACAGTATCTGAAGCAAAACGCGTGATTGAGTTGCTGGCTCAAAATGGCTTGAAGCGCGGCGAGAATGGCTTAAAAGTCATCATGATGTGTGAATTACCAACTAACGCATTATTAGCTGAACAATTCCTTGAACACTTCGATGGTTTCTCTATCGGCTCTAACGATTTAACTCAATTAACACTTGGTCTTGATCGTGACTCTGGTATTGTTTCTCACTTATTCGATGAGCGCGATGCTGCTGTAAAAGCTCTTCTTTCTATGGCAATTCATGCTTGTCGTAAAGCTGGTAAATATGTCGGTATTTGCGGTCAAGGACCATCTGACCACCCTGACCTTGCAAAATGGCTAATGGAACAAGGTATTGAATCAGTGTCTTTAAACCCTGACTCAGTTTTAGATACATGGTTCTTCCTTGCTGAAGAAAAAATCAAGCAAATCTAATTTGTTATAGAAAAAGACCCATCCGTGGGTCTTTTTTCATCTTTAGAATAGAGAATTTTTACTTATGCAAATTTACTTGGCACGTAATAATCAACAAGCTGGGCCTTATACCTTAGAGCAACTAAATCAGATGTTGGCAAGCCAACAAGTTTTACTTACTGATTTAGCTTGGCATGAAGGCATGACAGAATGGAAAGCTTTAGGAGAATTAACCCAAGGTAAACTTGTATATCAACCTACGGGTTATTCTGCTTTTTCGGCAAATACAAATACGCCTTATAACGAGACTATCCAGCAAATTCGAGTCGAGACTAAGACACATGAGCTTGCTTCAATTTCATCTCGTGCGCTTGCAAAAATTATTGACTTATTACTTTGGTTACCTATTGCAGCCATTCCGTCTTTTTTCTTTAACGAAGCTCAATATAAACAACTTTTTGAGTTACAAAAACAGATGCAGTCTGCTGAAGTTGCATCAACCAAAGCAGCTGAACTTCAGCAGCAGCTTTTTACACTAATTCCAGTGGAAGCGTGGCATACAATGTTACTTTATGTAGTAATAATGCTCGCTATTCAAGCATTTTTGTTGACCAAGTTTGGGCAAAGTATTGGTAAAAAAATTGTCGGAATTAAAATTGTCGATGCTGAAACTAATGGTAAAGTTAATCTAACGCGAATCTTCTTACTCAGAAGTATCGTTTTCATTATATTAAACTTACTATTTATGCCAATTAGTACAATTATTGACTATGCTTTTGCATTAGGACAAAAGCGACAGGCTTTACATGACAAAATTGCAAGAACAAAAGTGATCAAATGACAGTGAATGACTGATTCATTTAATGTCTAAAAAAAAGGAGGCGCCCGCCTCCTTTTTTCTATAGAGAGTTGATATTTAAATAAAAGCTCCATCATAATTCGATACCCTACAAAAAAAATCGGGTTTTAAAACAATTATTTCAAGCTGCTTTACATGTAGCTTAGTTTGTCGATATGAGGCATAATGCCCTACAACGTAGCGGTGTCGCATCATTGAGAAGTCTAAATTTTAAGACTAGCGTTCTCAATCATGCGACACTTTAATCGCTATCCCATATTTAATTAGGGAATGGGACTCTTCACCGAGGTTGTAAAATGAGACAAACGATTTTAGCTGTATTGTCTTTATCAACGCTTGCCGCACTTTTGACTGGGTGTGGTGGTGATATGGTACTTCTAAACTCTAAAGGTCCAGTTGGTCAAGGTCAAAGTGACCTTATGATGACTGCGATCTATTTAATGTTACTCGTGGTGATTCCTTCAATCATCATGGCATTATGGTTTGGTTGGAAATATCGTGCGTCAAATAAAGATGCAGACTATAAACCTACATGGGCACACTCAACTGCAATTGAAGTTGTAGTATGGGGTATCCCTGTCATTATTATTGGTATTTTAGCTTGGTTAACTTGGTGGGGTTCCCACAAGTATGACCCATACCGTCCTTTAGAATCAGATAAAGCACCTTTAACTATTCAGGTTATTGCTGAACAGTTCAAGTGGATTTTTATTTATCCTGAACAAAACATTGCGACTGTTAACGAAGTACGTTTCCCAGAAAAAACTCCGTTAAGTTTCAAAATCACGTCTAACTTCACAATGAACTCATTCTTCATTCCACAGTTAGGTGGCCAGATTTACGCGATGGCAGGTATGCAAACTCACCTTCATTTGTTAGCAAATGAAACTGGTGTATATCGTGGTTTCTCTTCTAACTACTCAGGCTATGGTTTCTCTCAAATGCGTTTCAAAGCGCATAGCGTTACAGAGCAACAATTCAACGAATGGGTAGCAGCAGTTAAAGCTGGTAATGGTTCAACTATTAATCCAGAAGCAGTGCAAAAAGCTACGCTTGACCAAGCTGAATTGGCAACCTTACGTGATGGCGATCGTTCTAAGCACCAAATCGAGCATTTAGTCAATCGTGCTAAAGCTGCTGGTGATCAAGAAGCGCTTGCTAAAGCAGAAGCGATGAAACCGTTCCCGACTAAGCCACACCCTGTGACTTATTACTCTTCAGTTGAACCAAAACTGTTTGAAACAGTTATCAACCATTATATGAGTAACTATCATGGTGCTGACCACTCTGCTGGGCATGCAACAGCAGAAACTCATGCTGCAGCTGAACACGCTGCTCAAGGGGAATAAGACATGGATATGATTTTTGGTAAATTGGGTTGGGACTCTATCCCGACAGAGCCAATCGTACTTGTCACCATGGTCTTTATGGCACTTGGTGCAATTGCTGTGCTTGGCGGTATCACCTATTTCAAAAAATGGGGATATTTGTGGAAAGAATGGTTTACAACTGTAGACCATAAAAAAATTGGTATCATGTATATCATCGTATCTGTCGTCATGCTTTTGCGTGGTTTCGCCGATGCGATCATGATGCGTTTACAACTTTTCCTCGCTAAAGGCGGTGGTGAAGGTTATTTACATCCTGACCATTACGACCAGATCTTCACCGCACACGGTGTAATCATGATCTTCTTCGTAGCAATGGGTCTCGTTGTAGGTATGATGAACATCTCTGTTCCTTTACAGATTGGTGCTCGTGACGTTGCTTTCCCATTATTGAACTCTTTAAGCTTCTGGTTATTCGCTGGTGCTGCTGGTTTAATGATGCTTTCACTTGTATTAGGTGAATTTGCTGCGACTGGTTGGATGGCTTACCCTCCTCTGTCTGGTATTCAATATTCTCCTGGTGTAGGTGTTGACTACTATATCTGGGCACTTCAGGTTTCTGGTCTAGGTACGCTTTTATCCGGTGTTAACTTCTTCGTTACCATCATCAAGATGCGTGCACCTGGCATGAAATTAATGGACATGCCTATTTTCACGTGGACTTCACTTTGTACGGCAGTATTAATCATTGCATCATTCCCTGTATTAACAGGTACGCTTGCAATGCTTACATTAGACCGTTACTTTGGCTTCCATTTCTTCACAAATGAGCTTGGCGGTAGCCCAATGCTTTATGTGAACTTGATCTGGACATGGGGTCACCCTGAAGTATATATCTTGGTATTACCAGCATTTGGTTTATACTCAGAAATCGTTGCAACCTTCTCTCGTAAAGCGTTGTTCGGTTACAAGTCTATGGTGTATGCAACAATTGCAATTACTGTATTAGCATTCGTTGTATGGCTTCACCACTTCTTCACCATGGGTGCTGGTGCGAACGTTAACGCGTTCTTCGGTATCATGACCATGGTTATTGCGATTCCTACTGGTGTGAAAATCTTCTCTTGGTTATTCACCATGTACAAAGGTCGCATCACCTTTACTACTCCAATGTTATGGACGCTCGGCTTCCTTGTAACATTCGGTATCGGTGGTTTAACTGGTGTACTTATGGCTGTTCCGCCTGCGGACTTCTTGGTACACAACTCATTATTCTTGATCGCTCACTTCCATAACGTAATTATCGGTGGTGTGGTGTTTGGTATGTTTGCCGGCATCATTTACTACTGGCCAAAAATGTTTGGTTGGAAGCTCAATGAAGCATGGGGTAAAGCTGCATTCTGGTTCTGGTTCTTCGGTTTCTATTTTGCATTCATGCCACTTTATATCCTTGGTTTCATGGGTATGACTCGTCGTTTGAATACATATGACAACCCTGAATGGGATCCATACCTTGCGATTGCATTATTTGGTGCTGTTCTTGTTGCGATTGGTATTGCATGCTTCTTAATGCAAATCATCGTTGGTTTCTTACAACGTCACCAAAACATGGACCACACAGGCGATCCATGGGATGCTCGTACACTTGAATGGGCTACTTCTTCCCCTGCTCCATTCTACAACTTTGCGCATGAACCAGATGGTAGCGGTATTGACCGTTTCTGGACTGACAAAGAAAACGGTGTAGCATACGCACGTAATACTAAATATGAAGACATCCACATGCCGACTGATCGTGCTGCTGGTTTTGTCATTGCAATGTTCATTACACTTCTTGGCTTTGCACTTATCTGGCATATTTGGTGGCTCGTTGTTGTTTCATTCGTTTCAGCTGTTATTAGCTTGATCGTAAGCTCATTCACTAAGAATGTTGATTACTATGTTCCAGCTGCTGAAGTTGAGCGTATTGAAAACGAACGCTATGCTTTACTTGAAAAACACTTGAAGAAGGACTAAGGAAATGGCTGAAGTACTTCATCACGACAACCATGGCCACGATGGTCATCATGAACATGATGATACAGATTTAACGGTCTTTGGTTTCTGGACATACTTGATGAGTGACTTGATTCTTTTCGGATCACTCTTCATTGCGTTCGCTGTATTAAGCAGTCATGTTCCAGCAGGGACTCCAAGTGCATATGACCTGTTCCATAATTCATTAGGCTACGTGTTAACTGAAACATTTGCCTTATTGATTTCATCGGTAACTTTCGGTTTTGCTGTACTTGCCTCTTATAAAAAGAATGTAAATCAAGTTATTACTTGGTTATTTATTACATTCCTTTTTGGTGCAACCTTCATCGGTATGGAGCTCTATGAATTCCATCACCTTGTAGAGGAAGGTCATGGTCCAACTCATAGTGCATTCTTGTCATCGTTCTTTACTTTGGTTGGTACGCACGGTATCCACGTAACTTCTGGTTTAGTGTGGATGTTGGTATTGATGTATCAAATCAAAACTAAAGGTTTGACTTTACCGAATACACGTCGTCTTGCTTGCTTAAGCTTGTTCTGGCACTTCCTTGACATCGTTTGGATCTGTGTATTCAGCGTCGTTTACTTACTGGGAGTTCTCTAATGAGTAGTCATGAGCATAATGCTGCTGGTGCGTCACACGGTAACTTTAAGCAATACACTGTAGGTTTTATTCTATCTGTTATCCTTACCATCATCCCATTCGGGATGGTGATGGCAGGTGGTTTCAGCCGTGGTCTTTTAGTTACAGTGATTGCAATTACTGCCGTTGCTCAGGTTCTTGTACAACTTGTGTACTTCTTACACATGAATACATCATCTGAACAACGTTGGAATATGATTGCATTTATCTACACAATCCTATGTATCGCTGTACTGTTGATCGGTTCTGTGTGGATTATGAATTATCTTCACTACAATATGATGATCTAAACTGATTGTCATGTTGAAAAAGTATTTATTCCTGACTAAACCAGGAATTCTCTTCGGTAATTTCGTTACCACTTTGGGCGGCTTCTTCTTAGCCGCCCAAGGCTCTATAGACATCTTATTATTATTGCTCACTCTCATTGGAACAACGTTAGTCGTTGCATCAGGTTGTGTCGTCAATAATGTTATTGATCAAGATATTGATACAAAGATGCAGCGCACTCAAAACCGCGCACTTGTTAAAAAAACCATCTCTCCTACTGTTGCGCTTATATATGCGTTTGTACTTGGGATAATTGGTTTTAGCATTTTGTGGTTTGGTGTAAATGGTTACGCATTTTTGTTTGCAGTAATTGGTTTTGTTGTCTATGTCGGTTTTTATAGCTTGTGGACCAAACGTACCTCAATCCATCAAACCGTTATTGGTAGTATCTCCGGAGCGAGTCCTCCTGTTATTGGTTATACAGCGGTAACTCATCAATTTGATGTGGCAGCCTTGCTTTTGTTTTTAGCATACGGTTTATGGCAAATGCCTCACTCTTGGGCAATTGCAATTTATCGTTTTGATGATTACAAAAATGCAGGAATTCCAATTTTGCCTGTAGCACGTTCTATTTATCGTACGAAAATTGAATGTGTAATATATATCCTGTTATTTGCAGCTGTTTTGAATGGGTTATATTGTTTTGGTTATACCAATGTATTCTTTTTAATTACCTTTAATGCTTTAACTGCATACTGGTTCTATTTATCGATTATTGGATTCAAAGCCGAAAACGATCAACTTTGGGCTAAACGTTTTTTCCTCTACTCGGTCATATTAATTACCCTGTTAAGTTTGAGCTTTAGCTTTACCTATCAATCCCCTGCTCCAAATCTTCCTCTCTTTTAATTAAGGGAGGATTTCCTCCTCAAAAACAACTTTTCATATTTCTTATCAAAAGATTTGTTTTTAGTCTAATTTTTACCTATAATTCAGCCTTCGCATTTTTTGCGACGTAGCTATTTATATTTTAGCTATGACTCCTTGCTTCTAATTTTTTAGGGGCTGTTTAAACCGTAAGGAGCTGACAATGCGTCATTACGAAATCGTACTTTTGGTACATCCAGACCAAAGCGATCAAGTTGTAGGTATGGTTGAACGCTATATCTCTCAGATCAAAGAAGCTGATGGTCAAATTCACCGTTTAGAAGATTGGGGCCGTCGTCAATTGGCTTACCCAATTAACAAAATTCACAAAGCGCACTACATTCTTATGAATGTTGAATGTGGTCAAACTACGCTTGATGAGTTAGAAGAATTATTCCGTTATAACGACGCGATCATTCGTAACCTTATCATCCGTCGTGAACACGCAATCACTGAAGAGTCATTGCTTGCTAAGAGTGCTGAAGAAAAGCGTGCGCGTAAAGCTCAACGCGAAGAAGCACAGCAAGTTGCTCAAGAAGCTGAATAAGGAGAACATCAATGGCACGTTTTTACCGTCGTCGCAAGTTCTGCCGCTTTACAGCTGAGAATGTTGCGTACATCGACTACAAAGATATCGACACTTTAAAACAGTACATCACTGAAAACGGCAAGATTGTTCCTAGCCGTATCACTGGTACTAAAGCTCGTTATCAACGTCAATTAGCACTTGCTATCAAACAAGCTCGCTATTTGTCTTTGATTCCGTACACTGACAACCATAAGTGAGGTGATCTGTGGACGTTATCTTATTACAACGCATTAAGAACCTTGGTAAATTAGGCGATAAAGTATCAGTTAAAGCTGGTTACGGCCGTAACTTCCTTATCCCTCAAGGTAAAGCAGTTGCAGCTACTGAAGCTAACACTGCTGCTTTTGAAGCTCGTCGTGCTGAACTTGAGAAGCAAGAAGCTGAAGTATTAGCTGCTGCTCAAGCACGTGCTGAACAATTGAATGAAGTTAACATCGTTATCACTGCTAAAGCTGGTGACGAAGGTAAACTCTTCGGTTCTATCGGTACTCGTGACATCGCTGACGCGTTAACGAATGCTGGTCTTACAGTTGACCGTGCAGAAGTTCGTTTACCAAACGGTGCGCTTCGTCACACTGGTGAATTCAACATCGCAATCCAATTGCATCATGATGTTGTTGCAGAAGTTCTCGTTACTATCGTATCTGAGTAATTTCTCATCAAAAAAAGAGCATGCTCACGCATGCTCTTTTTTTATCTCTTAAATTTATGAAATAAAATTAGATATATTAATTCCTGATCAGTTCTTCAGTTTAATTGGTTTTTTAATTAGGTAGTTTATTTATTTTTGTTTTAAGATAGTTCTCGGCTTAAAACCCTTTTTTGTGCACACATTTTATCATCAGGTCTAATTATGTCTCAGGCGAATGCCACTTCTTTAACGCTTTCATCTCCAACAGAAAATAAGACGAGTGAATCAGGCCAACTTAAAGAGTTTCGCACTCCCCCACACAATTTAGCCATTGAACAAGCAGTGCTTGCTGCATTGATGACCGTTGCTGAATCTTTTGAACAAATCAGTGACCTACTCAAAGAAAATGATTTTTATGCCACTCGTCATAAATATATTTACCGTGCAATTGAAAAATTAGCGCAGGAAAATTCACCTTATGATGCGGTATTAGTGAATGACTGGCTTTTAAAACAAAACTTACTTGATGCTATTGGTGGTGAAGAATATTTAATGCAGCTTATGGCTGATTCACCTTCAAGTTTCTATAACCTTGAAACCTATGCAACCAAAATTAAAGAATTCTCTACACTACGCAGTATGATCAAGGTAAGTACTGAAATTTTACAAAATGCTTATGACACAAAAGGGCGTGGTGTTAGTGAAATTTTAGATTTAGCCGAAACCAGTATTTTCTCTTTAGCTGAACAGCACAATAACAATAAAAAAGATTCTGGCCCTAAAGCAATTAGCTCTGTAACAGCCGATGTAATTAGTAAACTTGATGAACTTTCAAAACTCGATGGCAATATTACTGGTTTAACTACTGGCTTCTTAGAACTCGATAATAAAACTTCCGGTATGCAACCTGGAGACTTAATTATTGTCGCGGCACGCCCGTCTATGGGTAAAACTACCTTTGCCATGAACTTGGTTGAAAGTGTTTTGCAATACAATAAACTTCCTGCTCTCGTATTCTCTATGGAGATGCCAGCTGATTCAATTGCAATGCGTCTAATCTCTGCAATGGGTAAAGTTCACCAAGGACATTTACGTTCAGGTAATTTAGATGCAGATGAGTGGACTAAAGTTACTGGTACTATTTTGCAGCTTCAACAAATGCATTTATATATTGATGATTCGTCAGCTTTACCACCAACAGAGGTTCGTGCCCGAGCTAGACGTATTGCAAAAATGCATGATGGTAAAATTGGCTGTATCATGGTCGACTATTTACAGCTCATGAAAGTTCCGGGTATGGGTGATAACCGTGTTGGCGAGATCTCGGAAATTTCACGAAGCTTAAAAGCCTTGGCAAAAGAAATGCACTGTCCTGTGATTGCACTTTCCCAGCTTAACCGAAGTCTGGAAAACCGTCCAAATAAACGCCCAGTAATGTCCGACTTACGTGAATCGGGTGCGATTGAACAGGATGCCGACTTAATCATGTTCATTTACCGTGATGAAGTCTATAACAAAGAATCTAAAGAAGCAGGCACCGCAGAAATTATCATTGGTAAACAGCGTAACGGCCCTATTGGTACCGTTCGTCTTGCCTTTGAAGGCCAATATACTCGTTTTAGTAATCTCTCTCCTGAGTATTACAGCCAATATGATGATGAAGAATAAACTCTATCTCTAGCCCAAAGGAGTAAATGAGGGTGCGTCAAGCAACAGTTTATATTGATCGCCAAGCGCTTCAATATAATTTAAACCGTGTCAAACAACTCGCAGCAAATTCAAAAATCGTAAGTATGGTAAAAGCCAATGCTTACGAACATGGAGTCAAAGACTGTTTAGCAGCCTTAAATGCCTCAGATGCCTTTGGTGTCGCCTGCCTACAAGAAGGATTAGAAATCCGTGAACTTGGTTTCGAACAACCAGTTACTTTAATTGAAGGCGTATTTTCTGAAGATGAAATGCCCGTCGCAATTGAGCAAAAATTTGAATGTGTCATTCATCATCCACAACAGTTTGAATGGTTAATTAAACACAAACAAGCATACATTGCCCAAGGCTTAAAAGTATGGGTTAAATTAAATAGCGGTATGAATCGTTTAGGTTTTAAAAACCCAGAAATTATTGAAGTCATTAAAACTTTAAAATCTGAAGGATTTACCTGTGTACTTGCTATGCATTTTGCCAATGCAGATGTAGACCATCCTTTAAATGAACAACAAAAACAGCAATTTTTGCAAGTAAAACAAGCTTGTGAACCAGTTTTAGCATCTTGCTGTAATTCAGCGGCTATTTTTAAATGGCCAGAACTGAATTTTGACTATGTACGACCGGGTATTATGCTCTATGGTGCTTCACCTTTTGCAGATAAAACAGTACATGAGCTTGATTTAAAACCAGTCATGACTTTCACAGCAGAAGTTATCGCGTTAAACCATATTCAAGCTGGTGAACATGTGGGTTATGGTTCAACTTTTTGCGCCCAACAGGCTATGGATATTGCCATAGTTTCTATTGGCTATGGTGATGGTTATCCAAGAGCTTATGTTAAGCAAAATTTTGTCGCTATTGATGGCAAACTTTGTCCAGTTGTAGGACGTGTAAGTATGGATATGATAGCGATTGATGTCACAAATACTCAGATAAAAATTGGTACCCAAGTGGAACTTTGGGGTAATCATCGTTTAGTTGATGACGTTGCTGAAGCTAACGGCACAATTGGTTATGAATTACTTTGCCGCTTAAGCACTCGTCCAGTCCGCCAAAGTACTTAATAATTTAGTAAATAAAAAAATCCAAGCTTGCTTGGATTTTTTTTATTTGAAATACCTTTTAACGCCAATAATCATCTGTAGGTTTAGGCATTTCCTGTAAACCACGACGTAAAGTATCCGACCATTGACGGCTAATTTGTGAAAAATACGGATCGTCTTCACTAATTCGTTTACCCATAGGAATCACAAAACTATCTCTGCTATAGACCAAGGCATCTAATGGTAAACCTACCGAAACATTAGAACGTAATGTTGAGTCAAATGAGATTAAACTACAGCGTAGAGCATCATCTAACGGCATTGCATAATATAAAGCACGATCTAAAATAGGCTTACCATATTTACTTTCACCAATTTGAAAGTAAGGCGTGTCGGTTGTAGCACAAATAAAATTACCTTGCGGATAAACATTATAAAGCTGCATATCACCGCCTTTAATTTGTCCACCCACCAAAATACTACACGCATAATTCATTTGTTCTTGAGTATCTGAGCTAATATCTTCTAAAACATTTTTTAAAGTTTTACCGACTAAATCAGCCACTTCAAACATTGTATTAATACTATATAAATTAGGCTCTTGCTGCAAAGTAAGCGCATTTTGCAAATGCCCGATAACCGCTTGTGTCGTTGCTAAATTACCTGCTGTTTGCAAGGCAATAAAACGCTCTCCCGTTACACCGAAAGTATGAAGCTTACGAAATACAGAAATATGATCGACCCCTGCATTAGTTCGAGTGTCACTTATAAACACCAAACCCTGTTCTAATCTCAGCGCACAACAATAGGTCATTTCGTTCTCTTTACATTCAACAAGCCAACACTTGAACCACAGACATCATATTTTCAATACCACCCTGTTCTCGCACACCTCTAATTGGGGCAACATCAAGATAGTCCCGTCCAATTGCGAGATAAATATGATGCTTTGGCGTAAACAATTGATTGCTTACATCAAAACAATACCACTGATTATCTAAAAATACCTCCGCCCAAGCGTGACTGGCAAGGTGCGGATAATTTTGATCAAATAAATAACCAGAGACATAACGTGCTGGTAATTGTAACGCACGACACATGGCGATTAAAACATGTGCATGATCTTGACATACTCCTTGAGCTGCATGAAAGGCTTGCGTGGCAGTCGTATGAACAGATGTACTATCTGGTTGATATGGCATCTTTTGCAGAATATTTTCACTGAGCAAAGCAATGTGTTGTCGATCTTTGACGGTTACAATTTTCTGGGCAAAATCCAACATTTCAGAATCATATTGAGTGGCCGCTGTACTTTGAAGAAATATTTTTGATGGTATAGGTACATCTACTCCACCTATCTCTGTATTTAAAAGCTCAACAATACCCTGCGCCATAAAAGTAAGATGTTGGTATTCATAACGCTGCGTAGCGGTTAACCAAATATTATTAAAAATATCTCTTTTGAGTGTCTTATCACCTGGCACACTGATTGCCCAATTCACAACATGTTGATGCAGCGATGTTTGAGGCATCATCTTAATATACTGAATACTGTTTTTAGCAGTTTCAGTATATTTATAATGCGTTTGATGATTAATCATCAATTTCATAATCATACCTCGAACATGTATTCTAGCTGCTGAGTAAAATTATAATAAGCATCCCAAGACGGATGATCTTTTAATAATTGCCAAGATTGATTTAGCTTCTCCCATCCTAAGTCATTCAGCCGTTGAAGCAATTTTTCTAGCTCTTGTAAAAGTCCCGTAAGGTCTTGCTGAAAACGTAGTTGTATATCTAATTGCTCTACTTTCTTTCCTAAATTCAGAAATAAGGCTATATCTTCATTTTCAGAATCAAGTATTTGATTACATTGAGCTAAAGCTTTATTTAATGAATCAGGATGAGCTTGAAGTGACTTAATCGCATGATTCAGTTCGGCATAAGCGCTAGAAGATAGTATCCCTCTTAATTCTTGAATATTATCTTTAGCAATCATGAACTGGTTCAGTAATGAATATGTTTGTTTCGTATCCAACATATAGCAGTTCAGTAATTCTGCTTGCTCAATGACCAGTCCAAATGCCGCTGCAAATTGAGTTGCTTTTTCATCATCGGTAAATGGTAAATGTGATACAGCAAATTTAATCCGCATTAAATAACGGCCCAACCAATAAATGTGGTGTGCACTCGAATTGAGTAAAACCATAAATTTCCTCTTTAACCGACTATTAGGAATGTAGCGTTTCAACGACCCATGTATCTTTAATGCCTCCTCCTTGTGAGGAATTTACGACTAAAGATCCTGCTTGCATGGCCACTCGTGTTAAGCCTCCCGGTACAATTTCAGTGCGATATGGGGAACTCAATACAAAAGGACGTAAGTCGATGTGGCGCTCAGCCACTCCTGATGTCGTTAAAGTCGGTGCAACAGATAAAGCTAATGTTGGCTGTGCAATATATTCGTGTGGTGTAGCAATCAATTTTTTTCTAAATTCATCAATTTCACATGAACTCGCCTTAGGACCAATTAACATGCCATAACCACCAGATCCTTGAGCTTCCTTAATCACTAATTGATCTAGATGAGACAATACATAGTCTAAATGTTCCTTTTCGCGGCACTGATAAGTAGGGACATTCTTCAGAATTGGTGTTTCACCTAAATAATATTGAATCATCTGATCAACATACGGATAAATCGATTTATCATCGGCTACACCAGTACCAGGTGCATTTGCAATCACTACATTTTTTTGTAAATAAGCGGACATAAGACCTGCTACCCCTAGGGCACTATCAGGTCTAAAGGCAAGCGGATCTAAAAAATCATCATCTAACCGACGATAAATCACATCAACCTTTTGACGTCCACGAATTGTTTTTACAAAAACTTGATCATTTTCTACAAATAAATCTTGGTTAGTAACCAGTGGCACATCCATTTCACGCGCCAAAAAGGCATGTTCGTAATAAGCACTATTAAAACGCCCTGGTGTTAAAACTACGATAAAAGGACAATCAACCTCTGAGTTTTCTTGAAGTATTTCTTTTAATAAGCTTGGGTAATGTTCAATGCCTTGCAAATTATTTGCAGCACAAAGTTCAGGCATGAGTTGCTGACTAATATTTCTACATTCAATCATATAAGAGACGCCAGAAGGTGTTCTTAAATTATCTTCTAGTACAAAAAATTCACCTTCGCCATCTCGTATAATATCTATACCGCTAATTTGAGAATAAATTTTACCTTTAAGCTTGTGCTTGAGCATGTGTGGCTGAAAAGCCTCATGACAAATAATATGATTTTCTGGAATTAACTGTTCCTTTAAAATATGTTGTCCATGATAAATATCATCTAAAAAATAGTTTAAAGCTTTAACTCGCTGTGCACATCCAGCTGCTATTTTCTCCCACTGTTTTTTTTCAATTACCCTCGGGATTAAATCAAAGGGAATGGTTCGCTCTGCACCCTCTTTATCGCCGTAAACATTAAATATAATACCGTGATAGAGAAAATGTTGTTTGGCCTCCGCATTTAACTGCTTAAGCTCATCTAAAGTTCGAATGCTCAACCATTGCTCAATTTTTTTAGAAGCAGCACCGTTAGATGTCACATCGTCTAGCATTTCGTTAAAAAACTGCGATTTTAACTGTTCAAATAAGTTCGTTTGTACCGAAAGATTGTCCATAAACGAAGTCTGGTTAAGTAATGCGGTGGTCGCCTGCTCTTGTAAAAAATGATCAATATCGGCTTGTAGGTCTTTCTCTTGTTCTGACATAGCAACCTCGTCTTATCATTTATCTATATTTCATTTTTAAATAAGCAATTTCAGTGCCACTTATATATCTATAATGCTTATTGGCTTTCGTTGTTATAACTTTCTTTTAAATTTTAGCATTGATTGTAAAAGGTGCCATAAACCGAATCTGACAAACTTGCTAAATGTGTAAAGTTTTTTTATTGTGTTGACACCAAAGCAATTGGATATAGATGTATTACGCTTATGTCTGTAATAGAAAAAGAAACTTCAAATAGTTTATATCGCCAGTGGCAGATTCTATCTCGCCTTCCTACCGGTAAATGGATCGGGACTCGAGAATTGCAAGAAATGCTTGAGCGTGAAGGTATCGAAATCAGTTTAAGGACAATTCAGCGTGATTTAAATCAAATTGCTCAGCGTTTTCCAATTGAAAGTAATAAAGCTGTGCCTCAAGGCTGGCGATGGCAATCAGATGCACCAATTCAAAGCTTACCGCATATGACAAGCTCCCAAGCAGTAACCTTTATGATGGTTGAAGAACATCTCAAACATTTGCTCCCACCAAGTCTACTTGATGAGATGGGTCCTTGGTTTGACTTAGCAAAACGTAGTCTGTCTACACAAAATAATGTAAGACAATGGATTAATCGTGTCCGTATTGTGCCAGCAAGCCAACCACTGATTCCACCTGTAGTCGACCGTGCTGCTCAACAAGCAATTTACGAAGGCTTACTGCAAGACAAACAAATTGAGTGTGTTTATCAAGCCCGTGTAAATCAAGGCGAAGATAAAACTTATATTTTAAATCCGCTTGCATTGGTCCAAAAAGGTGCTGTTATTTATTTAATTTGCACCCGCCATGATAAAACCGAAGTACAAACCTTTGCCCTACACCGCTTCAAATCCGCTAAGGTTTTAGAAAGTCGTGCGCTCCACCCCGTTAATTTTGATATTGATCATTATATTGACTCGGGTGCTTTAGGTTTCAGGGTAGATTACAACCAACCTACTGAATTGATACAGCTCACCTTAACCATGACTGAACAAACTGCCAAAACTTTTTATGAAAGTCAGTTAAGTAAAGATCAGACAATTATTCCAATTGAAGAAAACATTGTCGAAGTTACGGCGACTGTTCCTTTTACATCTCAACTCGTCTGGTGGTTACGAAGTTTCGGTAAAAAGTTGCTCCATATTGAACCAGTTCAAGTACACAATGCAGTACGAGAAATTGAACCTGATAACAAATGACTAGATATAAAAAAGAGAACCGTCAGGTTCTCTTTAGATTTTGAATAATAATTTTCTTAATTTTATTTTGGTATTTATAGTTTTATTTATTTTCAGATCATTCTGTTCTCCTCCACCAAAATGATCTGCTTCTTCTTTTGCGCTATGTTGAACATGAGCATTGGCATGCCAAATCATATCCATTATAGCGAATTGATTTCATTGTCATGTTTAAAGCCCTCTTGTTTGAACGTGAATTCAATATAACGTTCGTTTTAAAACATGTGAAATAAGAAAAAAAGGAAGTGAAATCTATTTTCTTCCTTAGGAAGTTTCTATATATTTTTTGATCAGAAAATAAAAAGCCCAGTCTTAACTGGGCTTTTTTAATTACTTAAATGATTAAGCTGTTTTTTTAATCATGTTATTTTTACGAATCGTGATCATTACAAGTTGAACAGCAGCTGGGGTAACACCAGGAATACGACTTGCTTGAGCCAGTGTTTCTGGACGAACAGTTTTTAACTTCTGAGTAATTTCACGAGATAAACCTGAAACAACATCATAATCAAAATCGGCAGGAATCTTGGTTTCTTCAAGACGCTTTAACTGAGCTACATCTTCATGCTGACGGTTAATATAACCTTCATATTTAACCGCAATCTCGATTTGCTCACCCACTTGTTCTGAAACTTCTGAACCCGTAAGTTCTGCGATTTGAGCAAAACTAATATTAGGACGTTTGAGTAAATCAATCGCACTACATTCTTTACTCAAGTCAGCACCAGTCATTTCGACAAACTTTTTACCCATTGGGTTATTAGGCGCTGCCCACAAATGCTGTAGTCGAGATGTTTCACGTTCAACGGCTTCCATTTTTTCACAATAAGCAGCCCAACGAACATCATCAACTAAACCAAGCTCACGACCAATAGTTGTTAAACGTTGATCGGCATTATCTTCACGTAACATCAAACGATATTCCGCACGTGAAGTAAACATGCGGTATGGTTCTTTCGTACCCAAGGTGATCAAATCGTCAACCAATACGCCCATATAAGCTTGGTCACGTTTCGGTGTCCATTCTTCTTGCTCCCACGCACGGCGAGCAGCATTTAGACCTGCAAGTAAACCTTGGGCACCAGCTTCTTCATAACCGGTAGTACCATTAATTTGACCAGCAAAATACAAGCCGTTAATAGCTTTGGTTTCAAGGGTAAATTTCAATGCTTGCGGATTAAAATAATCATATTCAATTGCGTAGCCCGGACGCAAAATGTGGGCATTTTCCATACCACGAATTGAGCGTACAAGTTCAAACTGAACATCAAATGGTAATGAAGTCGAAATACCATTTGGATAAAGCTCATGTGTATCAAGCCCTTCTGGCTCTAAAAACACCTGATGTGAGTCTTTATCAGAAAAACGATGAATTTTGTCTTCAATTGATGGGCAGTAACGTGGACCTACACCCTCAATAACCCCGGTATACATTGGTGAACGATCTAAACCACCACGGATAATGTCATGGGTTTTTTCATTGGTATGTGTGATATAGCAGTTCACTTGTTCAGGATGCATTGAAGCATCCCCCATAAATGACATCACCGGAGATGGGAAGTCACCTGGTTGTGGTGTCATAACAGAGAAGTCAACTGAACGGGCATCAATACGCGGTGGAGTACCTGTTTTTAAACGACCTACTGGTAGTTTTAATTCACGCAGACGCTGAGCAAGAGCAATAGAAGGAGGATCTCCTGCACGACCACCGCTTGATTTTTCTAAACCAACGTGAATAACACCACCCAAGAATGTACCTGTAGTCAATACAACAGTTTTTGCATCAAAGCGAATACCCATTTGGGTCACAACACCCTTAACGGTATCGCCTTCCACAATCAGGTCATCGGCCGCTTGTTGGAAAATATCAAGATTTGCTTGATTTTCTAATGTCTCGCGAATAGCAGCTTTATAGCGAACACGGTCTGCCTGAGCACGTGTTGCACGTACTGCGGCACCTTTACGCGAGTTTAAAATACGGAATTGAATACCGCCTTTATCGGCAGCTAATGCCATTGCACCACCAAGTGCATCAATTTCACGTACTAAGTGTGATTTACCAATACCACCAATTGCTGGGTTACAGCTCATCTGACCCAAAGTCTCAATGTTATGGGTCAAAAGCAAAGTCTGTCGTCCCATACGCGCTGCAGCAAGTGCCGCTTCCGTACCTGCGTGACCGCCACCGATAACGATAACATCATAAACTTTAGGATAGTGCATGAGTACAAAAACACCAGAAAAAAAAGACGGAACATTATAGCAAAATTATCTGCTTATTGATGTACATAATTACAAAATTGTCATCACATGATTTACGCTACGCCACATGTTTTGACATTTTGTTTCAGGAATTCAATACAAAGTGAATGTTTTTAAAAATTTTTCATTCTAGAATAAAAAACGTACAGCACTTCTACGACTTTAAAATTAACGCAACGAGAAGGAACACAAAATGAAAACGACCATGTTAAAAATCTTAACTGCATCTCTCCTTTGTTTTTCAGGCGTAACGTTGACCCACGCTGCGACTAATCATAATGCCAAATCGACTCATACTACTAAATCGAGTCATACTGCTAAAACAAGCAAGCATGCTGCAGAGTCAGGTACATCAGTAACGCAAAAAGAACTGAGAGCTTGTGCTAAAAAGCGTCAGGGTGATTGGGTTTCTTACAGCCATAATGGTGCAACCTTCAATGGTACTTGCCAACCAAACGAAAATGGCAAACTACAATTTAAGGCCCCTGCTCCCTAATATAGTTTGAACCTAAGGTATAGAAAAAAGTTTTAATTTTTCTATAACACAGCGAAATTTTCAAAAAGCGGTCCATTAAAGATGGGCCGTTTTCTTTTTTAAACCATTCTAGTCGGCTACAATACACCTTTAAATAAAATTTTTAGGTCCTTTTCGTGAAGTGGTTACAAATACACATTACCGTTGATCAAGAACAAGTTGAATTCACAGAAACACTTTTAATGTCTCTAGGTGCGGTAAGCGTAACGCTGGATGATGCTGAAGATCAGGCTTTGCTTGAACCATTACCAGGCGAAACACCTTTATGGAATAAAGTTATTGTTACAGGTATTTATCAACAAGACGAACAAGACCCAATTGATGTTGACACTTTAGAAGCTTTCTTAAAAGCTCAACTTCCAGATGTACCTATGCGTCATGAAGAACTTGAAGACCAAGTTTGGGAACGTGCATGGATGGATTATTATGAACCGATTCAAATTGGGGAAAAATTCTGGATCGTACCTGAGTGGTTAGAACCACCAGAAGCAGATGCGACTAATATTAAACTTGATCCAGGCCTTGCTTTTGGTACAGGTAACCATGCAAGTACATTCTTATGTTTACAATGGTTAGGTAAAACCGATGTAAAAGATAAAATCGTTATCGATTATGGTTGTGGTTCAGGCATTTTAGGCGTTGCAGCTTTATTATTAGGTGCTAAAAAAGTCTATGCGACAGATATTGACCCTCAAGCTGTTCTTGCGACAAAACAAAATGCAGAACTCAATGGGGTTTTAGACCGCCTATATGTGGGTCTTCCTGAAGAGTTCGATCAAGAATTCAAACCTCAACAGGCAGACGTTTTAGTTGCAAATATTTTAGCAGGACCGCTCATGGCACTTGCGCCAGAGTTTGCAAAATTACTTAAATCTGATGGTGATTTCGCACTTGCTGGTGTAATTGAAGAGCAAGTAGCTGATGTTTCAGGTGTTTATTCTGAATTTTTTGATATATTAGATGTCGAAAAGCGCGAAGAAAACTGGTGCCGCATTTCAGGAAAACGTAAAACAATAAATTGAGATTATTTAACTCATGAATGAAAAACAAACCCGCTGCCCTAAGTGTTTAACAGTTTATAAAGTTTCTCTTACCCAGTTAACTGTTGCTCAGGGTATGGTTTGTTGCCCTAAATGTAATTTAAATTTTAATGCTCTTACCAACTTGGTTAACATTGAGCTCCCAGAAGCAACAAACTCATCTGTTTTAGCTGACGGCTCGATTCAAACACGATATATGACTCATTCTCATGTGTTAGATATCTTTGATCAGAAAGTTGAAAACTCTAATATTGATCTTTTGACATATTTAAATAATTTAAATTACTTCCACAACGAGCCCATCAATGCTCTTCCCAACCTCAACTTAGCGGAACAAGCAACTTCACCCGAACAGGATAATGGTAAAAAGCATAGCTGGTTGTACTATACACTTTGGAGTTCTGCGAATCTGATTCTGATTTTAGTTTTTACTTTTCAGATTCTCTGGTTTAACCCAAAACTTATGCAGCAAAGCCCTGCTATTAGCCATGCATTTAATTATGTCTGTCAAATACTGCACTGCAGCAAGTCAGCTGAACAATATCAACTTCTTTATATAGAAAAGGTAAAGCTACGTAGAATAGATATAGAACATACTCGATTTTCTGGCGTTCTAGTCAATCAAAATAATAAAAGTATTGAGTTACCAAACCTAAAATTAAGTTTTGGTCAAGAAAGCAATCAAGAAGAGATCATTTTTACTCCTCAACAATACTTGGTTGAAAATTTACGAGGCATTCAACGTATCCCAACTAATACACCGTTTAAATTTCAATTTGATTTAAATAAAAGCAAAAAAAGCCTAGTAAATTATCGATTAGAAATTGTCCACCCCTAATTTGTAAAAAAAGTGAAAAAAAAATAAAAAAAAATGCAGTTAATTTGCTCACTTTTTCCTAGACAATGGTATGATACGCGCCACGAAAGCTTTGACTCATATACTCCTCGCTCTCAATTCAAAAAATATACTGTTAAGCATGTGTGCTTTTCTAAATTAAGCGCATAGCCTAACTTTTTTTGTTTTTGAGGGGGCTGTAACAAATATTTAACTATTGTTACGCTTATTTTTTACTCAATACGAAGATTTATGGCAAGCTAATTGTTCTTATGTTTTAGAGTCACTGTTTTAGGATCTAAAACAGGACTCCGTATTTTTAGACCACATTTATATACTACTTTACCCAAGCTAGTATTTGATTTTCGGATTAACTCGCATGAATAGCAAATCTCCTATTTTTACTGCACAATCTGATGTTGCTCTTCGCATCCACGTGGATCGCGCAGTTCGTCATTATTTTGCACAATTGCAAGGTGAGCAACCATCTCAGGTATATGACATGGTGCTAGCAGAAATGGAGAAACCTCTTTTATCTGTAGTTCTTGAATATACTCGTGGCAACCAAACACGTGCCGCAGAGATTCTTGGACTAAACCGCGGCACTTTACGCAAAAAGTTAAAAGCTCACGGTTTAATGAGTGAATAAATGATAAAATGCTCACGACGTCGTGGGCATTTTTTTATGCTTCTAATTGGTTTTAATCCGTAGACTTGAAATTGTTGACTTGAACATCATGACTATTAAACGTGCTTTGATTTCTGTATCAGACAAAACAGGAATTGTCGAATTTGCTCAAAACCTTGCAGCTTTAGGGGTAGAATTATTATCTACAGGCGGCACATACAAGTTGCTTAAAGATAATAACATTGCTGTTGTTGAAGTATCTGAACATACTGGTTTCCCAGAAATGATGGATGGCCGTGTAAAAACACTACATCCAAAAATTCATGGCGGCATTTTAGCTCGTCGTGGTCTAGACGAAGCAGTTATGCAAGAACACAACATTGATCCAATCGATCTAGTTGTTGTCAACCTTTATCCATTTGCAGCTACAGTTGCTAAACCTAACTGCTCTCTTGCTGATGCTATCGAAAATATCGACATCGGTGGTCCGACAATGGTACGTGCTGCTGCTAAGAACCATGCCTCTGTAGGTATTGTTGTAAATGCTTCAGATTACGATACAGTGATTAGCGAATTAAAAGCTACAGGTTCACTTTCTTATGAAACACGCTTCGATTTAGCGGTTAAAGCATTCGAACATACAGCTCAATACGACGGTATGATCGCTTCTTACTTAGGCGCTCGCGTTGGTAAGACCGAAGGTGAAGCTGATTTATTCCCTCGTACGTTCAACACTCAATTAAATAAAGCACAAGATTTACGTTACGGTGAAAACCCACATCAATCTGCTGCTTTCTATGTTGAAGCAAACGCAAAAGAAGCTTCTGTTTCTACAGCAAAACAATTACAAGGCAAAGAATTGTCTTATAATAATATTGCTGACACAGATGCTGCACTTGAATGTGTTAAATCATTTGCTAAACCAGCTTGTGTCATCGTAAAACATGCTAACCCTTGTGGTGTTGCGGTTTCTTTAGACGGTATTAAAGCTGCTTATGATTTAGCTTATGCAACAGATCCAGAATCTGCTTTCGGTGGCATTATTGCATTTAACCGTGAGTTAGATGTTGCAACTGCTCAAGCAATTGTTGACCGTCAATTCGTCGAAGTTATTATTGCTCCAAGCATTGCTGATGGCGTACTTGAGGTAACTGGTGCGAAGAAAAATGTTCGTGTTTTAGTATGTGGCGAATTACCTGCAATTGATGCACGTGCTCCGCAACTTGACTATAAACGCGTTAACGGTGGCTTACTTGTTCAAGACCAGGACTTGGGCATGATCACTAAAGATGATCTTAAAGTAGTTACTAAACGTGCTCCTACTGAACAAGAAATTGATGACCTTATTTTCGCATGGAAAGTTGCGAAATATGTAAAATCAAACGCTATTGTTTATGCAAAAAATCGTCAAACTATTGGTGTAGGCGCGGGTCAAATGAGCCGTGTTAACTCAGCGCGTATTGCTGCAATTAAAGCAGAGCATGCTGGTTTGGTTGTTGAAGGCGCTGTTATGGCATCTGATGCATTCTTCCCATTCCGTGACGGTATTGATAATGCAGCTAAAGCTGGCATTAAATGTATCATTCAACCGGGTGGTTCTATGCGTGATGAAGAAGTCATTGCGGCAGCTGATGAAGCTGGTATTGCAATGGTCTTCACTGGTATGCGCCATTTCCGCCACTAATTTAAATTTAGTCCTCCCTAACCCTCCTTTTATTCAGGAGGGTTTTCCACAATAATGGAACTATCTCTCCACTTCGAGAAATAGAGGGGGATGAAAAAGGATTAAAGTTAAGGAACAAATTAAAAATGAATATTTTAGTTTTAGGTAGTGGTGGTCGTGAGCATGCTTTAGCATGGAAAATCGCGCAAGATACCAAAGTTACTCAAGTTTTTGTTGCGCCTGGTAATGCCGGAACGGCAACAGAAGCAAAATGCGTTAACGTCCAACTTGATATTTTGGACAACCCTGCAATTATTGCTTTTGCTAAAGAAAATAATGTTGAGCTGATTGTTGTTGGTCCAGAAGCACCATTAGTAAATGGTGTAGTAGATGCTGCACGTGAAGCTGGTTTAAAAATTTGGGGTCCTACTCAATATGCAGCGCAGCTTGAAGGCTCAAAAGCGTTTGCTAAACATTTTTTAAAACGCCATAACATTCCAACTGCTTTTTACGAAGTATTTACTGAAGTTGATGCAGCGAAAGCTTACGTTGAAAAAAATGGCGCACCAATTGTAATTAAAGCTGACGGTCTAGCGGCAGGTAAAGGTGTCATCGTTGCAATGACCAACGAAGAAGCTTTTGCAGCAATTGATGACATGCTTGCAGGCAACAAATTTGGTGATGCAGGTTCACGTGTCGTAATTGAACAATTCCTCGCTGGTGAAGAAGCTTCTTTCATTTGTATGATTGATGGTAAAAATATTTTACCAATGGCAACTTCACAAGATCACAAACGTATTTTTGAAGGCGACCAAGGACCAAACACTGGCGGTATGGGTGCCTACTCTCCTGCTCCAGTTGTAACTCCAGACGTATTTGAACGTGTGATGACTGAAATTATGCGTCCAACTGTTGATGGTATGGCTGCTGACGGTCATATTTACACTGGTTTCTTGTATGCTGGTTTAATGATTGATGAACAAGGTCAACCACGCGTAATCGAATTTAACTGCCGTTTCGGTGATCCTGAAACTCAACCAATCATGATGCGCTTAAAGTCATCTCTTGTTGATTTGGTTGAAGCAGGTATCGCGGGTAACTTACCAAGCGAAGCAGAGTGGGATGAGCGTAAGTCAATCGGTATTGTACTTGCAGCAGAAGGCTACCCAGACAGCGTGCGTAAAGGCGATGTGATTTCAGGTATTGGTCAATCACCAGAAGATACTAAAATCTTCCATGCAGGTACTGCTACTCGTGAAGATGGCCACATTGTGACTTCTGGCGGACGTGTGCTTTGCGTAACTGCTCTAGGTGACAGTGTTCTTGAAGCACAAATTAATGCTTTAGAAGTTTGTGGACAAGTGACCTTCACAGGTATGCAATACCGCAGCGACATCGGTTACCGTGCTATTGCTCGTGAAAAAGCTGAGTAAAAGTTAAAAAATGAAAAACTCCCTAATTAGGGAGTTTTTCATTTCGTACCTACTATAAGAAAAATACATAAATTTTTATGAGATTTCTTAAGATATCAACAAATAGAAAAAAGTCCTCTATATCAATCACATTTTTATTGTTATCATTAGCGCAACGTTGTGACTGTCAACAAACACTGCTGTTTTAATAATTTCCATAGAGACTTGCTCTACAAATTATGCCTGTAGAGAGTTTTTTAATGTTCTAGATTTATGAACGCTCGTTTGGCTACCGTTGGGGATTAACTGTTTGGGGAAACAGTTTTTGTTTATTAAACAATTACCCTTTGGAATAGCCAAAGTATGCAAGCAAATTATGGAACCCCAGAAAAAGATAACAGAGTTTAGACTAGTTGTAATTCCAACTCCTCCCTTTTCATGTGGATATAGAGCAATAAATATTGCTCTGTATCTTCTCAATCAGGACTTTTTTAAATGAAAAAGCTGATCAGTCTTTTTTTAAGTATGTCAGTAGTATTATTGACAGCATGTGGTAAACAAGAAAGTACTCCACAATCCGAACAAAACAATGATAGTTCTAAAGTACAAAAGGTAGTGATTGCCTCTACAGGTTCGGATGCTGATATTTGGCGTTATATTGCAACTCTACCTGAAACTCAAGCTGCTGGTTTGAAGTTAGAAGTAAAAAACTTCACAGACTACGTTTCAATGAATACAGCGATTGCAAATAAAGAAGTAGATTTGAACGCGTTCCAGTCTTATTCTTATCTTGTTGCATTTAACAACTCAAACCCAGATAAGATTGCGGCAGTTTCTACCACTTATCTTGAGCCAATGGGTATTTATTCAAGTAAATACAAAAAAGTTGAAGAGCTTCCAGAAGGTGCAATTATTGCAATCCCAAATGATGCTGCCAACGAAGCCCGTGCTTTACTGCTATTACAAACTGCTGGCTTAATCAAACTTAAAGCTGACTTTAACCCTGCTCAAGGTAGTCCAATTGATGTTATCGAAAATCCTAAAAAGATCGATATCAAACCAATTCAAATGGCTACTGCAATGCGTCTTAAAGACGAAGTTGATGCCGTTGCATTAGGTAACACCCTAGCAATGGAAGGTGGTTTAAACGTCCTCAAAGATTCTATTTTCTTTGAACCTGTTGACCAAAGTACAAAACTCAATGTTAACGTTTTAGCAACTGCTGAATCACGTAAAAATGATCCTGTTCTGCAAAAAGTTGGTAAGCTTTACCACACTCCAGCTGTTAAAAAATACGTTGAAGAACACTTTGGTGGAACAAAAGTTGACGTAGATCAACCAATCAGCTATCTCTCAGAAGCTAAATAGTAATATAATAGCCCCAACGTGAAACAGGCAAATTCTCTTTGCCTGTTTTTTCTTTCAAGCATAGTTTCTGACGATATGATTCAATTTAAAAACATTTCAAAGCACTATCAGCTCAAAAGCCAAACCATACGCGCACTTGATCAAATCAATTTAGAGATTCCAGAGGGCAGTATTTTCGGCATTATTGGCTATAGTGGTGCAGGTAAAAGTACCTTAATTCGCCTGATTAATTTACTTGAACGACCAAACGAAGGTCAGGTTATCATTAATCAAAAGGACTTCACTGCTTTGGATGCGCGTTCATTACGTCAGGAGCGTGCAAATATTGGTATGATTTTTCAGCATTTTAATTTGCTTCAAACCAAAACCGTTGCTGAAAATATTGAAATGCCAATGCGTCTGCTAAATTACAAAAAGGCAGAACGAGAAAAGCGCTTAAATGAGTTATTAGATTTTATTGATCTTAAGCATAAAAAAGATGCTTATCCAGATGAGTTGTCTGGCGGTCAAAAGCAACGTGTCGGTATTGCGCGTGCTTTAGCAAACCATCCTAAAATTTTATTATGTGATGAAGCCACATCTGCCCTAGATCCTCAAACTACTCAATCTGTTCTAGAGCTTTTAAAGAAAATCAATCAAGAACAGAAAATTACCATCGTCATGGTT
Source organism: Acinetobacter sp. 1424608 (assembly GCF_000588255.1). Taxonomy (NCBI): domain Bacteria; kingdom Pseudomonadati; phylum Pseudomonadota; class Gammaproteobacteria; order Moraxellales; family Moraxellaceae; genus Acinetobacter; species Acinetobacter sp. 1424608. Next base: position 169,799 of record NZ_JFXL01000001.1, on the reverse strand, counting down.
ACTCATGAAATGGATGTAATTGAATCCATTTGTGACCATGTTGCTGTTATGGAAGCTGGTAAAGTGATTGAGCAAGGCTCAACTATTGATATCTTTAGCAATCCTCAGCATCCAACGACTAAAAACTTTATACAAACTGTTTTACATCAGCAGTTGCCAGTTAATATTCTAAATCAACTAGAAAATCAGCATCACCATAGTATCTACTGCTTACAATTTTTAGGCCGTTCCGCTCAAGAACCTGTGATTCAGTCACTTATTAAACAATTTGATATTAGTTTAAATATCTTATTTGCCAATATGACTGAGATTAATGGCACAGTGATTGGTCAAATGTTTGTACAGCTTTTAGGTGACCCACAGTTGATTCGTCAAGCGATCGAGTTTTTAGAGAAAAATGAAGTAAGTGTAGTTCAGTCAGGAGATCAAGTATGAGAGATTTAATCGTACAGTGGTTAACTCAACTGACTCAACCTTTCTGGCATAGCTCTCTTTCTATGGACCAGTTCGTAACTGCGTTACAAGAAACCTTTCATATGGTGTTCTTTGCACTTTTATTTGGTGGTATTTGGGGCTTCATTCAAGGGATTATCCTGCTTGTAACTCGCCCAGAAGGTATCTTGCCAAATAAATTCATTTATCATTTACTCAACCCAATTGTGAATGCTCTGCGTTCGCTCCCATTTATTATTTTGCTTATTGCAGTTATTCCTCTCACCAAGTTCTTGGTAGGTACATCAATTGGTACTTGGGCAGCAATCGTTCCTCTAACAATTTATGTTGGACCATATATGGGACGACTCATTGAAACTTCCCTACTTGAAGTAAATGAAGGAATTATCGAATCTGCTCAAGCAATGGGTGCAACACCTTGGCAGATTATTTCACGCTTTATTTTACCTGAAGCTCGCAGTTCTCTTATTTTGAACTTAACAACTGCTACAATTAGCCTTATCGGCGCGACTGCTATGGCAGGTGCGGTTGGTGCTGGTGGTATTGGTGACTTAGCAATTTCTTATGGTTATCAACGTTTTGATACAAGCGTCGTAATTTTAACAGTGATTATCCTCTTGCTCTTAGTACAGATTGTACAGACTTTGGGCAACTGGCTCTCTAAGATACGTTAAATCATTTATATACAAATCAAAGCTCTCTAAACGGGAGCTTTTTTTGTTTTTAGAAGTTTTTGTCATCAAACAGTTGAGTACGTGGCTTAATAGCATTTTCTGTTATCATCAGAATTAGCGATTACTCATTTACTCTTTGGATTTAGTTTCAGGATAAAAACAATGCGTTATAGAATTCATTTTATTGATGTGCAAAATGCCCTACAAAACTATATCTGGATTTTAGAAGATACTGAAACTTATGAAGCTGTTGCAGTTGATCCAACAGAGGCTAAGTTAGTCACTCAATTTTGTGATGAGCATCATTTAACTTTAAAGCAAATTTGGCTTACACATTGGCATAAAGATCATATTGGTGGCGTTGCAGATTTAATGGCAAATTCCACTCTAGCTGTATATGGTCCAAGAGACGAATTAAGTAAAATTCCTGGTATTACCCATCCTCTTCAACATGATGACCATCTAAAGTTTAATGATTTAAAAGCAGAGATTATTGCAACACCTGGTCATACCTTAGGACACATTGTTTATTTTATTGAAGAGTTGGATACGCTCTTTTGTGGAGATACTTTGTTTGCAATGGGATGTGGCCGACTATTTGAAGGTACGGCAGAACAGATGTATCACTCATTAAATCGTCTTGCTGCCCTTCCAACCACAACTAAAGTCTATTGCACACATGAATATACGCTTTCTAATGCTGAGTTTGCTTTAAGCGTAGAACCTGAAAATCATGCCTTACAAGAACGTGCAGAACAAGTTCGTAAGCTTCGCACGGAAGGTAAAATTACCCTACCAAGTAGTATTGAACTTGAGTTGGCAACCAATCCATTTTTACGTGCTGAAAGTGTAGATGAGTTCGCTCAATTACGTAGTTTAAAAGATAATTACTAATTTTTTGGCTTTATATAAAGATACAGTTTAATTTTAAGAACTGTATCTTTTTGAATAAGGCATGTTTCGTGAAATTATTTTTTACATTTATTGATTTTAAATTAATTTGTTTTGATTAAAATTTACTCTAATTCTTATATTTTAAAATAATTATAAAAATTAAATAGTTAAATTTTATTAGTGATAAAAATGATTACACAAAAACTGAATAAATTCATAAAATGAAGAAGATTGGTTTATCTCTATTACTTTTTTTACAAGTTGCAAAATAAAACAAAGTTTTCCCCCTTTAAAAAATCCTAGTAAATCCCTATTAATAAATAAGGTGTAAGACACGGATAGAAGGAGTTCTCACGTGAAAAAGGTTGTTAAAGCTAAAAATTTAATTGCGTTCCGTATTTGGTTAGAAAAATTAGGATATTCGGTTAAAAATCTTGCCGATGGAAAAGGTTTCACTTTCAGTTTTAAAAAAGAGTATGGTTTAGTCACTTGTGATTTGGCTGGTAATGCCTTAGCGATGCAATTAGGTGAAGAATTTGAGGATCATTTAAAAGCATAAGCTTGAGCTGTTTTGCATATACTATTTTTAGTATAGGCACCTCAAAAGTTCTGCTTTCAAAGTAGATCTATATGAGAGTTTGTGAGAAATTTTATACTGACCTCCCATAATTAAGCATTTACATAGAAAATAGTTTTTTTAAATTAAATTTTCGACTAAATAAAATAAAACCTGTAGCATGGCGCCTCTCCCAAATTGCCAATTGCTACAGGTTTTTTATTTCGAATTAAAAAATGAATTAATTAATTCGTTTTAGATTTTCCTAATGCTTTATCTAGAACGTCCTTGTCCAGAACCTTGTCCCAACGAGCAACAACAATTGTTGCACATGCATTACCAATTAAATTAGTTAAAGCACGACACTCAGACATAAAACGGTCAATACCTAAAATTAGCGCCATCCCTGCCACTGGTACAGATGGAACAACCGACAAAGTAGCAGCCAGTGTAATAAAGCCTGCGCCCGTTACCCCTGCTGCACCTTTTGAACTCACCATTGCCACTAAAAGTAATGCAAGCTGTTCACTAATAGATAGGTCTACATTACATGCTTGTGCAATAAATAAAGCAGCCATAGTCATATAAATATTAGTACCATCAAGGTTAAATGAGTAACCTGTAGGAATGACTAAGCCCACTACAGATTTTTCACAACCTGCTTTTTGCATTTTATCCATGAGGGAAGGTAAAGCAGCTTCAGATGAACTTGTACCTAAAACCAACCAAAGCTCGTCTTTGATATAACGAATCAAAGCAATAATTGAAAAGCCGTTATAGCGCGCCACAGCACCTAGAACAATTAATACAAACAGCACAGCTGTAATATAGAAAGTCATAATCAACAGTAATAGATTACCAATTGATTCGATCCCATATGCGCCGATAGTAAATGCCATAGCCCCAAAAGCACCAATTGGCGCAAGTTTCATTAACATGCCAACCAAGTAGAAAACTGGAGCAGTAAGGTTATTTAGGAAATCAGTGATTGGACGCGCACGATCACCTAAAGCAGCTAAAGAAATACCAAATAACACCGCCACAAATAGAACCTGCAAGATTTCACCACCAGCAAGCGGACTTACTAGGGTTTGCGGGATAATATTCATGAAGAAGTCAGTAATATTGGTAGCATGAGCCTTCTCAACGTAAGTATTTACTTTATCGCTGACTAAGGTCGCTGGATCAATATTTAGGCCTTTACCAGGTTGAATGATGTTTGCCACAATCATACCAACCACAAGTGCAAGACTTGAGAAAGTAATGAAATATAGCATAGCTTTACCAGTCACACGTCCAACTCGACTCATGTTCGTCATGCTGGCAATACCAGTAACCACGGTCAAAAAGATTACGGGAGCAATAATCATTTTAACGATCTTGATGAATGCATCACCAAGCGGTTTTAAGCTTTGTCCAAGTTCAGGGTAAAAATGACCTATTAAAACGCCTAAAATAATTGCAAAAATGACCTGTACATACAAAATTTGGTGAAACTTCTGTTTTTTCTGTACCGTTTCTTGGTCAAGGGTATTGAAATCCATTATCTAAATACCTGTTCGATGGGGATAAAAAAATAAAATATAAAGCGTGCACCACAAGCTGCTTTAAAGGAAGTGAAGCCATTGTAAAGAATAAAAAACACCCTGTGTCATAAATTTAAAAAATGTTAAATTCAAAAATCATGTATATTTTTGTATACAAAACAATTATTTTACGGAATTTTTAAAAAATTAAATTTCTTAAAAATAATTAAAATTCCAGATAACCCTATGTTTATTATATGATTTATATTATTTAAAACTTCCTTGAATGCTTTCAGTATTAATTTTACAATGAATAAAATCATCATTTCAAAAATAAATGATTAAAATAAATTCATATTTATTCTAAATTATGAGAATTTAATTTTTAAATAATAAGAAATATTGATACATAATTGTTTAATAAAAACAAAAACCTATATGCTTAGGCTAATTAAATGAGCCATTTTTAACTAAAAAGACAAACATATTTCTATGATTTTAAATAAATAGGCGTTTTAAAAGACTACGTACATAATCTAAATTTAATTCCTGATTGGTAAATAGAATCCGAAATAACATGGGTGCAATTACAGTTTCGATAATTTCTTGGTTCGGTATAGTGAACTCATTTCGTAATTTTGCACGATTTTGAATAATGTCGAGTTGCTGAATAATTAAACTTTCGCACATACGTGCATTAGAATCCGAATTTGATGTATACAGAACATCTCGTAATAAATCTTGTCCCACCCCGGAAGCATATTCTTCAAAATATTGCTCAACCCATGCTGTGATATCTTGTTTAAACGAACCTAAATCTTTGGGTTCCATATCAGGTTTAAGTTCATTTAAAGCTACATCTGAAAATAACTGATTGATGTCTCCCCATCGACGATAAATGGTTGAAGGTGTTACTCCCGCCTGTGAAGCGATCATTGGAATGGTAATCTGGCTTTGCTCGAAATCTTTTTGTAATTCTTTTACAGCATTATGTACCGCGGTTTGTATTCTTTCGCTACGGCCACCAGGGCGTAATCCAGTAACAACTTTTGCCATTTATAAACTCTGTAAAGGTCTCGAAAAATTTATAAATATTTATATCTATATACAAAATACACTAAAGCTAAGGATTTGCTTTAGTGTAAAAATAATGTATAAAAGCTAAATATTCGCTTTTATGTTATTCATGTTCTATGAACAATTCAAGTTCAAAACGGTCAAGAGCTGTTTTTCAATTAGATGCCGCGAGTGCTTTGACACTCAATACAATTACGCTCATGACATTTATGGCTGCCTCTAGTGCACCAACCCCACTCTACCGCCTATATCAACAGCTCTGGCAATTTTCACCTGTCACACTGACTTTAATTTTTGCAACCTATGCTTTTACACTGCTGGGATCATTACTCATTATTGGGTCACTGTCTGATTATATTGGACGTCGTCCAGTCATCATTGCCGCTATTTCTCTGCAAATTATTTCGATGAGTTTTTTCTTATTTGCATCAGATGTTTCAATGTTATTTATTGCACGAGGCTTACAAGGTATAGCAACTGGTCTTGCAGTTTCTGCTATAGGGGCAGCAATTTTAGATTTTAGTAAGTTACATGGTTCACTGATTAATAGTATCGCACCCATGATAGGCATGGCTGTTGGGATTTTTCTGACCTGTTCTATTTTGCAATTCTCTGCCCATCCCTTACAGCTTGTTTTTGAGTTCTTATGTTTTCTTCTTATTTGTGAACTCATTTTAAGTTTTATTACTCCAGAAACTGCACAAAAAAGATCCGGGGCACTTGCTTCATTAAAACCCAATATGGCTATTCCTCCGCAAACAAAAAGCGCTTTATTGAGTATTAGCCCGATTAACATTGCACTTTGGATGGTCAGTGGTTTCTTCTTGTCACTCATGCCATCGTTATTGGCAAAAATTTTCCATACTTCATCTGCATGGCTAAATGGTATTACCTTTATGGCGCTCGCCCTGTCAGGTGCGGCAGGTATATTAACGCTTAGAAAGTCGACAAATTTTCGTATTTTATTAACAGGTACGCTCTCAATTGCTATTGGCGCAGCTGTTTTATTTGTCGCTATTAATCTGACTAATGCTGTAATTCTATTTTTAGGTTCTATTATTACTGGAGTTGGTTTTGGTACGGCGTTTATGGGGGCCATTCGTAGTGTAATGCCATTGGCGCTTCCTGAAGAACGTGCGGGCCTTATGGCTGCTTTTTTTGTTGAAAGCTATTTGGCTTTTAGTATTCCAGCGATTTTAGCGGGGTATTTTGTAGGTAAAATTGGGCTGATGAGTACGGCAAATAGTTATATTGGTTTTATTATCTTATTGTCACTGGTTGCCCTTCTGATGATTATTAAAAATTTTAAAAATAAATAAGCCATAAAAAAATAGCCTCTAATGAGGCTATTTGAATTCTAGGTATCTGCTACATACATACGTACCATCTCGCCTTCCTCATCCTTTACCAACGTTAAAAACCACCAACCACATTTTTCATAAAATTCGGTATGGTCCGTTATTAAATAAAGTGTTTGGATGCCCTGATTACTCAAGTCTTCACGTACAAAATCTAAAATATGTTTTGCAATGTTTTGGTTTCGATAGTTCTCTTCTACAAATAAAGCACATAAGTTTGATGTTAAATCTTTACGCTCATGGAAGTCATTATCAATAACTCCCGCTCCGGCAATTAAATGCCTATTTTCATTTAAAACAATGTACCAATGTGGAATAGCATGCTTCTGATCAATGGAAATCTGGATACTCTCAAGATAGGCTTCCACAGGGATTTGCCACTTTTCAGAGAACCACTGGGCAGCCATTTCTTTGTATTGAGGGTAATCAGATAACCGTAATATTTGCATAAAATAAACCTATTTTGACCAACCTTTTTAAGGTTGAGTCACTGAACTACTAATGGTTTGTTGGGTTGGACTCTCATACGTTGTTTCAGCAACTGGTGAGACACGCCAAATCGTATTACCGACATCATCTGCAACTAACACAGCTCCTGAAAAATCAATTGCCACCCCAACTGGACGCCCATACGCTTTGCCTTTATCACTTAAAAACCCCGTCAAAATATCTTGCGGTGGACCAGAAGGCTGACCACTTCTAAATGGTACAAAAATGACTTTATAACCACTATGAGGCTTACGGTTCCATGAACCATGCTGTCCGATGATCGCCCCACCCCTAAATTGTGGCATGAGTTCAGCTGTATAAAATGTAAGACCTAAAGAAGCAGTATGGTTACCTAATGCATAGTCAGGTTTAATTGCCCGAGCCACCATTTCAGGATTTTGTGGTTTTACACGTACATCTACATGTTGACCATAGTAGCTATAAGGCCAGCCGTAAAAAGCGCCATCTTGAACTGAGGTCATATAGTCAGGTACTAGGTCACTGCCAATTTCATCGCGCTCATTAACCACCGTCCAGAGTTTACCGCTTTGAGGTTGCCAAGCCATACCATTTGGATTACGCAGTCCAGTTGCAAATGGACGTGACTGCCCACTTGCGATGTCAAACTCCATAATTTGTGCACGGCCTTTTTCTTGATCTAAACCATTTTCGGCTACGTTACTATTGGAGCCGACGGTAATGTAGAGCTTTGTCCCTTCACGATTGGCAATGACGTTTTTGGTCCAATGATGATTTAAAGGACCACCCGGTAAATCTAGTACTTTAGTACCACTGGCAGTAATTTTGGTTGCGCCTTCTTGGTAAGGGAAACGCATAAGTGAATCTGTATTGGCAACATACAAATAGTTCCCCACCAGTGCCATACCAAATGGTGAATTTAGATTTTGAAGAAATACGGTTTTCTGGTCAGCTATTCCATCTCCATTGGTATCACGAAGTAAAGTAATACGGTTAGCACTCGGATGAGATGATCCTGCTCGTCTCATCACAAAAGTCATAATTTTACCTTTAATGCCTTTGCTATCTTCCGGTTTAGGCGGAGCATCCGTTTCAGCAACCAATACATCACCATTCGGTAACACATAAAGCCAACGTGGGTGCTCAAGTCCTTTAGCAAAGGCTTTTACCTTTAAGCCTTCTGCCGGAGTTGGCGCAACACCACTAGGCCAGCCCTTCGCTGGTGCTATATTTACGGTTGGAATTAAGCTTGTTTTTGGTTCAGGTAACTTTGGTTCTGGACCGTAACTCTCGGTAATTGGATATTGAGAGGATGAAGCACATCCTGTAAGTACACATACAACGGTAGTACCTAAAGTCGGCAGTAAAAAACGTGTAAGCATCTTTTATCTCCATTTCTTATTTTTTCGCAATATGCACAGGGTAATGCTTTAGGAGAGAGACTTATAGTTTATTTATTTAACTGTGCTCGGCATTAACGGCTATATTTTTAAACTTTTAATACATAACTGGGTGTTTTCTAGACGTTTAGCTTACTTTAATGCTTAGCTATAAATTGATATCTTATATTTAGTTTAATTACCTAAAGTATTTATGTTTGCTGATAATCATTTATTAGGTAATTATCTATCCGTGCCTATTTTTTAATTAAAAATTCCTTTACCCTGACTTACTTTAATTATTTTAACTTTCACTGTAGCTCAGGTGTTCAACTAAGTTCATTTATTTCTTATGTCAAAAAATTTAGCAACATTGATTGGTTTAAGTGCCATCCTGATGTGGGCCACTATGGTGGGTTTTGTAAAACATATTACGACCGTGATTGGACCAGATGTTGGCATTACACTGATCTATTCACTAAGTGCGTTGCTACTGCTTATTATTTTTAGAGTGCCAAACTTTAAGTTAATTTCTAAAAAATATTTAATTTTAGGTGCAATTTTATTTATCGCTTATGAACTCTGCTTTTCGTTTGCACTTGCCTATTCAAAGACAGCGCAACAAGCGATTGAAGTCAGCATTGTGAACTACCTTTGGCCAAGCTTGACTGTTTTAGCTTTTGTCATTTTTAAAGAGCTAAAATTTAATATCTTTATTATTTTAGGTTTAATTATTTCAATTTTCGGCATTACTTTTATTCAGACCGGAAATGGCGATTTTAGTCTAAGTCGAGTTATAGACAATTTTTATAGTAATCCTCTAAGTTATATTTTGGCTTTTATAGGTGCAATTATTTGGGCTTTGTACTGTGTATTAACCAAGAAAATAGGTAAAGGACAAAACCCTATTTCTATTTTCTTTATTGGCGTCGCTCTAACATTGTGGTTAAAGCTATTCTTTAGTGGTCAAGCTGTTTTACCTACACTCGATTTAAATACGACTTTATCTCTCGTCTTTGCCTCTACAGCAATTGGACTAGGTTATGCCGCATGGAATATTGGCATTATTCATGGCAACACCACGATGCTAGTGGTGGCTTCTTACTTCACTCCAATCATTTCATCTTTACTGGCCATGCTGGTTTTACAAACCGAGTTATCAATCAGCTTTTGGCAAGGAACCGCTATGGTTACAGCCGGTTCACTCATCTGCTGGCTTTCAACAAATTGGACAGTAATCCGCTCTTATTTCAAAAAGAATTAAAAGCAGTGATGAGTAACAGAACTAGCATTAGTTTTTTTGCTCTAAAGCAAAATTTACAGCTTCTTTGGCATGACTAGAAGGAAATTGCTGTTTATCTTTTCTTAGCCTAGTTATTTTAATATTAAAAAATATACAGCCTCAAAATTATCTTCAAACAAGCAAACAAGAATCTGTAGTTCTCCCTTTAACGTGAAAACTAAAAACTCAAGAATTCACGCAAATTTCACGACAGCCTCTTTAATTTAATTTTATAAAGTTGGCTAGGATTTAAATATGAAAATTATAACCACTGCCCTAGGGCTGATTACCTTAGTAGGTCTAACAGCATGCAAAAGCGTGCCTAGTTACTCAGGTGATTATGGTAAAGCCGAACGACAAATTACTGGCGTCACATTAAATGATGAGCAAGCACTGGAGATTGGTCACCGTTTTGTTGCTGCGTTTAACACTTTAGGCACACCTTCTTTTGTAAGTAATGCGAGTCAACTTTATGCGGATCAGCTCTATATCAACGATACACTTTCCCAGTTCTCGCAAAAAAAAGATCTAATTAAACACTTTGAGGGTATGAACGCACGAGTAAGTAACGTCACTGTAAAACTGATTAGCGCAACTCACCATCAAGATACAGCCTATATTCATTGGTATATGGCTTATGACTTTAAAATGCTAGGCCGTACAAAAACCATGGCTTCTTATGGCATTAGTCAAATCAAAATTAATGAACAACAACAAATTATTTTCCAACAAGACTTCTGGGACCCTGCGAATGGTCTCTACCGTTCTTTACCTGTATTTGGAGGAGTTTATAAATGGATATTGCCATTCAAAAAAGTCGAATCTTAATACTACTGGGTATTTTAATTGCGTCTCATGCAAATGCTGCTGAACTGAAAAAATGCAGTTCAGCTCCTTTAATGGTAACGAGTCAAAAAGTCGGAAATGTTAGCTACTTTGCTGAAGATTGCCTAAAAAGTTGGCAGAACCAAAGCATAAAAATGGACTTTAGTTATAACCGAGATATTCCTGAGTGGGCATTTAAGCGAGCAGCAACTCACTATTTAAAGAAGAATATTAGTGGATTTGATGCGAAATCCCCGCTTAATCATATTAATGAGCTTTATAGACCAATCAAGAGCGGAGATTTATATAGTCTTTCTTATCACCATGAAAATCAAAAACTAGAGCTAAAATTAAACCAGAAGCTACTCGGTTCTATAATTAATCCGAATGCAAATCAATATTTTAAAATCTGGTTTGGTACTGAACCATTTAATGCTAAATTAAAACAACAACTATTAAATTAATGGCTTAATAAAATCTCATGGGTAATCATTTTATCCTCATGGTTGAGGACCATTTTGAACTGGCGGCGACCGTGTGTGAATTTCTTGAAGTACATGGTTACGTCATCGATCATGCGCGTAATTTAGATGCAGCTCGTTCTTTTCTTAAGTCACAGCATTATCATCTTTTGTTGCTCGATATCAACTTACCCGATGGCTCAGGTTATGACTTGTGTAACTGGTTACGGACCGAACAAGGCATTGATATGCCAATTCTTATGCTCACTGCTAGAGATACTTTAGATGACAAACTTAAAGGATTTACTGCTGGCACGGATGATTATTTAGTTAAGCCATTTGATTTTAATGAGTTGGTCATGCGTATTCGAGCACTGATCAAAAGAGCTGCAGGTGAAGTCGCAAATCATAAAATTCAAATTCATGATTTAATTCTCGACAGCGCAACTCAAACTGTTATTCGTGCCGGAAACAATATCGAATTACCCCCTATTCAATTTAAATTATTAAAAATTTTGATGCGTCAGTCTCCTAAAGTAGTAACTAAACAGGAACTTATGATGGAGCTATGGGGTGATGAAGAACCTGAAAGTGATGCTTTGCGCACCCACATCTATAACTTAAGGAAAATGATAGATAAACCTTTTGACCCTAAACTATTACATACAGTAGCAGGCGTAGGTTTAAAAATTGCTTTAGACGATACTGCCGATTAATTTAAATAGACGACTACTATTAAACCTGTGGTCATCTCTAAATCCAGCTCAGGATGAGTCGTTAAGTAATATTGCCGATCAAACAACTCAACTCGCCAACCTAATTGTTTGCAAAGCTTTTGGACCAATTGTAACCCGATGCCGTGTCCTTTGGCTTTTAAAGAAAGTTGCGAGTCGCTGAGTTCCTGAACTTTCATATCATTAGGTAAAGAAATTCCGATACCATTATCGGCAATAATTAAGCTGTTTTTTTGTTGGATAATATCGATTTGTGAACCTTGGGAATAATTCAGAGCATTACGCAAAATATTGCCTAGAACCATTTTAGTCATAGAGGGATATAACCAGCGTGGTTGTTCGGCTGAGTCCGGGTGAATATGAATATGTATACCTTTACTCACACTTACCCCTTCTAAACTTTCGACTAAATCCCTCACAATTTCAGATAATAAATTCTTTTCAGACGGTAAATTTTTTACCGTATTACGGGCAATTGCGAGCAAGGTGTCGACAAGCAATTGCATGTCTTCAATTGTATTGTGAAGACGAGTTAAAGATTTGTCTTCTCCATATTTAGTCTGACAAAGTTGTACATTGCCTTTTAAAATCGTGAGCGGCGTACGTAACTCATGGCTGACATCGCCGGTAAATTCTCGTTCACGTCGAATAAATTCACTTAAAACCTGATGATATTTTTCCAAGGCTTGTTTGAGATATTCCGCCTCCATATTGCCATTGGTATTGATATCTTTAAAAGGTGAAGCTTGTGTATCTTGGTGTGCCCAATCAATATTTTCTAATGCATTTGCCAAACGGGTAATAGGGGAAAAATAGCGTCTTGTTCTTCGATTTGACCACCACAAAAAACTATATAAAACAGACAAACTAAACATAAGTGGTGCGAGACCAAAAAGCCAAACCAGCTTATTGACATTACTTTCGCCAAATACCAACAGTACATGCTGACCATTACGTTCACCATATACCGTCATACGTTCTTTGCCATCAACAAATATCCGATGTACCCCACTTTCTAGATGCATATCTTTAAAAGGTTGTGGGGCTACTTGAGTATTCCACCGATATCCATATAAATTTTTAGTATCTGGCAGGTCTGCATTTGGGTTACGTTCTATACGCAACCAGTAATGTTCCATTTCTTGTTCTAAAGCGGTTTTAAGTAACGAGCCTTTAATCACCCAAGCACTACAAGCCAACCCGACCACAATTGATAAGGCAATTAGACCAATCTGCAACCAATAATATCGATTGAACATTTGGGCTAATGGATGAGCTTTGCCATCGTTTCGTGTTCTTATCATATTTTATCGCCGAGATAGGCTATCGAAATTACAATGATCTCTTTTTAAATAAAAAGTGACCAATGACCCCCTCTTGTCCTTGTTCAAAACCAAAAAGTTCAGCACAAGCCATGAAGAAAATACGCCAGCGTTGCCACCAAATATTGGCATCTTTCCCATAGATCTTTTTAAACAGTGGCTTGAGCTCTTCCTCTTGATTATCCATATTATTAAGCCAAGCATTTGCCGTTCTCATATAGTGCTCACCCGACCATTGCCAATGTTGAGCCAACTCTAAATGCTCTTGAAAATGCAAAAAAGTTGAAGTCGAAGGCATTAAACCGCCAGTAAAGAAATACTTAGACATCCAATCATAGTCTGATTTTACTTCAAAAGGATAATGCAAAAAGCGATGACAGAAAATATGACACCAGAGTAATCCTTCCGGCTTTAACCATTGCTGAATTTTTTCAAAAAGTCGCTGATAGTTTCGAACGTGTTCAAACATTTCGACCGATACAACTCGATCAAATCGGGCTTGGTCTAATTCGAGAACATTCACATCACAGGTCAGTACTTCAATATTGCTTAAACCTCTTAACTTTGCTTGCCCGAGAATATGCTTTTTCTGGGTTGCAGAATTTGAAACAGCCGTAATCTGTGATCGTGGATAGTTTTCTGCCATCCACAAAGTTAAAGAACCCCAACCGCAACCTAACTCTAAAATGTGTTGACCATTTTTAAGTTGTGCTCTTTCACAATAAAGCTGAAGTGCAAGCTCTTCTGCCTGATCTAAAGTTGTTGTTTTGGTGGGAAAGTAACATGCACTATATTTAAGTCTTTTTCCAAGCACCGCCTGAAAAAACTCGGTTGGTAACTCATAGTGCTGCTCGTTTGCCTTATCTGTTTCAACGGCGATTTCGCTCTTTTTCAGCATATTAAGCACATCCATATAGCGCTGTGCCCCTTGTTCAGAGTCATAGCGGCCTTCCTGAATTAAACGCTTTTTGCTTAAAGCTCGAATTGCAGCCCGAATTGCATGGTCTGGAATCACACCACTTTCAACAATTTTCAAAGACTGATGAACGATAAAATCCATATGCGCACCTATTTTTTTGGTTTCCGCGGTATAAACATTGAAGTTTTTTGTTGATAATCAAGATAATTTTGACCGCGGCTTTTAATTGCCTGTTTTTCACTAAATGGAATACCCGTGACGTAATATAAAAATAGCCACATGAGTACCGGATAAATCCACAATAAATATTGGCCTGCTGCTAAACCAATAATTGGATAGGCAAACCAGTGTAACCATTCAAAAAAATAATTGGGATGACGGGAATAGCGCCATAAACCTTGGTCCATGGTTTTACCCTGATGTTCTGGGTTTAATTTAAATCGGTATAGCTGCTGATCAGCGAGCTGCTCTCCTATAAAGGCGATTCCCATGACTACAGCAGCAATAATTAGGGTAATTTTATATCCGCTGTCCCATGCAGTTGCCTCTACATTGAGTAACAACCACATCGGCAAAAAGAATAAAAGCACTAAAAAGGTTTGAAATATAAAAAACAAGAAAAAACCTAAATGCTGAAACTTACCCATTGCTTGTCGCATACTGGCGTAACGACCATCTTCATTCTGTTCAGATTGATAACGTCTTAACAAGTGCCAAAATAATCTTAAAAACCATAATCCGCTAAAAAGACCAATAAACAGTCGTACTTCGACAGGAGCAACTGAAATGAGTAAAGAAGAAACAATAATGTTCACTGCCAGACAGAAACTCCATGCGGCGTCTACAATTCCGGCACGACCATTTAGAGTTGCAAGTAGCCAACTGAGCAACATGATCAGTAAATCCAGAATTAATAAATTCCATAACATGCGCATTCTCCTTGCTTGATGTGTTTGAGTTAGTAACTGCTACTTTCAAACAACAAGTGAACGTTGCTTATCACACCTTCTTTAAAGCCCCCCTCGCAATAACATAAATAAAAATCCCACATACGTATGAACTTTTCATCGAAACCCAAAGTCAAAACCTGCTCTCGGGCTGCTAAAAATCGCGCTCGCCAGTGATGAATGGTTTGCGCATAACTTAGACCAATATCATTTAGATACTTTAACCTTAAACCACTTTCAGACGCAGTTTGAGTCAATACAGTTATGCTAGGAATAAAGCTACCAGGGAAAATATAGCGTTTAATATAATCAACGGTGTTGAGTGCTTTTTTATAGCGGAAGTCTTCAATGGTAATGGCTTGAATAAACGCTAAACCTTTTGGTTTTAATAGTGCTTTGCACTGGTCAAAATATGTCGATAAATACTGTGCACCAACTGCCTCAACCATTTCAATTGACACCAACTTGTCAAACTTACCTTCAAGCAGACGGTAGTCTTTGAGTTGTACATCAATTCGGTGAGATAGTCCTGCTTCATTTACGCGAGTAATGGCTTCATCGTATTGAGCCTGTGAAATGGTAATGGTGGTCACTCTACAGCCATAGTGTTGAGCTGCATAAATTGCAAAACCACCCCACCCACTTCCAATTTCAACCAAATGATCCATTGGTTTTAAATCGAGCTTTTTACAGATAATCTCTTTTTTTAAATCTGATGCTTCTTCGAGAGTCATGGTTTCATTTTCAAAGACTGCACTCGAATACATTAAAGTCGGATCTAAAAACAATTTAAAAAAGTCATTGCTTAAGTCGTAGTGCTCAGCAATATTTTTACGGCTACCACTTATGGAATTTTTCCGGTTTTGATACCAGGCCTTAAGAAAAAACTGACTGGCTTGGGCAACAACATTCTGGTTGATTTGGTCTAATACATCTCGATTACGCGCTAATATCTGAATCAACTCGACAAGTTGCTCACTGCTCCAATCACCACGGATATACCCTTCTGCTGCTCCTAAAACACCATTTTTTAAAATGAGATCCATCAGTAGAGGATTATGAACTTCAATTACAGCGTGAAGATCTGAAACTTCACCGACCGTCCCATTCCACGCGCCCTGAAAAGTAATCTGTCCATGACGTAATTTAAGAAGACTCTTGAGCAGTAATGGTAGCGAGTCATCTTCACCATAAAGAAATGTTTTTATCATGTCTTATCTACCTTGATCTTTTTAGGATGACGATAAAATGGAACTTTTTTTCGCCACAACTTAAATGCCTCTAAATATATGGAAAACAGCATTTTAAAAGGCGCTAGGCTGTTGATAAGAGCATATCGATATTGCTGTGAAGGAAATGTGATGGGCACAAGTTCAAAGCGCATAGTGGCATCAAAGACTTGTTTTTTCTCTTCAAAGAGCTGCATATGAATAACATTTTGTAAGACTGAAAAACTAAACCGCCAACGGTAAGTCAACTGTATGGGCATGAACGGCGAAACATGAAATGATTTTTCAAAGTTAAAATCGAAACTCTGATAATCACCCACCTGACCTTGTTGTTTTATACAGTCGTGTGTATAGACTTTTCGCTCATTCCACGGGGTATTGGTAATTTCGCTAAGAATAAATAGCGGTTGGCCTGTTTGACTTAAAACAAAATAAAATACGACTGAATTAAAGCGAAAACCCAAACAACGAGGCAAAGCCAATACTCTGATTTGCCAATCTGAACCCATATATAAGTTGTTATTTTGCAGTAGCGCTTTTCCAACCCGATCCCTTACCGAACCGCTATACATATTTAAAAAATCACTTTCGGATAGTTTTAATACATTCCAATGATCAGTCGACCAAAATAAACAATCTTGTGTAATTTCATTTAATTGATCTGGGTCAAACCATAAATAATTTAAGGTCGATATAAATTGATGAGTTTTGGGACTATAACGTCTGTGACGAATAAGTGCGGGAGCCATAGCCAGTTTAGTTAATAACATTTGATAAGCTCCCGTTTTATTTTTATAACGCTAAGAGTTGCTCAACAACACGCGCTGCACTGCGAGCGCCATCTTCATGAAAGCCCCATCCCCAATATGCTCCACAAAATGAAGTACGATTTTGCCCACTAATTTCTTGCCAACGAGATTGAGCTTGAATCGCTTTTGCATCAAATACCGGATGTCTATAATGACGTTCAACCAAAATATCTTCGGCTTTAATTTGCACATTGGGATTTAAAGTACAGAAAATCTGAGTTTTGCAGGGTAGGTTTTGTAAATTGTTCATCCAATAAGTAAAACCATAATGTATGGCAGACTCATTGTTTTGAACTTGCGATGCAGGAGTTACATGTACATGCCAGCTTGCCCACTGCAAACGGCTTTTAGGCATAATTGAAAGATCACGGTGTACCACCATATGATTATCTTGATAACCAAACTGACTTAATATTTCTTGTTCAAGCGATGAAGCATCTTTTATTAAATCTAGACTATCATCAGCGTGGCTTGCAAAAATCACCCAGTCATATTGTGCTTGCCCTTCTGAAGTTTCGATCCACACGGTTTCAGGGAAACGGCTCACACTTTTTACTTCTGCAAACTTCCATTCAAGCGATGGGCAACTCTTTTGAATAACACGAATATAACTTGCCGAACCGTGTTTAACCGTTTGCCATTGTGGCCGCTCTTTTAGCTGCAACATACGATGATGCTGAAAAAAACTTACCACAAATCGATATGGAATTTGGCCTACCTGCTCAACAGGTGCCGACCATAATGCACCACACATCGGATAAAGATGCTCATAGCGGAACTCGGCACTATATTTATGTTGATCTAAATAGTCTTCAATCGATAAATTTGGATCAATATCCGCCACATCTATATCTTTATTATCATCATAAAAACGCAGCAAGTCTGAGAGCATCTGTAGAAATTTACGATTTAAAAAGTTTTGCGGACGAGCAAAGAGCGACCATTTTTTTGAAGGATTATATTGAAGCCCACTGACCAGATTATTTACCGAAAAGCTCATATCACTATATTGGGTTTCAACTCCCAAATTTTTAAGCATGTCAGTAAATAACGGGTAGTTATAGTCATTAAACACAATAAAACCGCTATCTACCGCAACCTTAGCGCCGTCTATATCAAGCTCATGCGTATCTGTATGACCGCCAAAATAGTTATTTTTTTCATATATCGTAACCTGATGTTGTTTTGACAATTTCCAAGCCGCATAAAGCCCCGATATACCTGAACCAATAATGGCAATCTTCATAGTACTTCCCCATTTTCAATTTTTTCTATCGGTAGATTTTTAATTTTTTTATATTGATAAACCTTCTCTGGTACTGGTTTTAATCCCCATACCAAACCAAATAAAGACATGACTTTTAACACATAAAAGGTAATATCGATCTGCCACCAATAAAAACCTTGACGCACACTACCCGCATAAAAATGATGGTTGTTGTGCCATCCTTCACCTAAAGTAATTAAAGAGAGGAAAAAGTTATTACGGCTATCGTCAGCCGTATTAAACTCTCGTGAACCATAACGATGCGCAAGTGAATTAATACATAAAGTCGCATGTGTTAACAGCACAGTAGAAATCACAAAACCCCATACCAAAAGCTGTAAGCCATTGGTACCTAACTCAGGAAAACGCTGCGCCAGCCATGAACCTAAACCGTAAATTGCCAAAGCCGTCAAAATCACAACAGGTAAGCTAAATCGGTCAAGCCAAATCAGTTCCGGATACTTCAACCAGTCTTTAATGACTTTTTTTCGAGTGGCAAAATTCTGCTCATTTAAAAACCAGCCTACATGCGAATACCAAAAACCTGCTTTCGCTGAATGCGGATCTTGTTCGGTGTCGGTAAAATGATGGTGATAACGGTGGTGTGCTGCCCACCATAATGGTCCGCGCTGTGCACTCATGGTTCCAATCAAGATAAAAATAAATTGGACAACACGGGAGGTTTGAAAGGTTTTATGGGAAAGATAACGGTGAAAAAAAGCGGTAATTGCAAACATGCGTATTAGGTAAAAGCCAAGCATGAAAATCACAGCAAACCAAGACACCCCTACCCAAAAAGCAGCTAAACAAGCGATATGTAATAGAATAAAAGGTATGATTCTTAACCATTGAATTTTCTTTTCAATGACATATTCGCTAGAAGCATCCATTTGCGCATTTTCTGAATCTGACCAGCTATCGATCCAGCGTAGAAAAAATTTAGACATTGATTCTTCCTGATCTAAAGCATTTCTTTTGTTTTTAATTTAGAAAATGCGCAATGAATTTTATGTGAAGTTCACAGATTTATGAGCCAAATTTAAAAGCCAACATAATCAGCGATTTCAATAATTTGTTTGTGTTGTTTTAATGAGTTTGGAAACATCATAGCCATAATGTTTTGCGGTTTGCAAATAAGAGTTATATGTTGCTTGATCAATTTGAGGGCTACGAGAAAGAATCCATAAATATTCTGTACTTGGTCCACCCACCAAAGCGACTTGATAATCTGGGTCAACTCTAAGCACCCAATAGTCACCTTTAGTAAAAGGAATCCATCTTAAACCGGAAGGTAAGAAGCTTACCTCTAGTTTACTATTACCTTCATTTTGCGGATAAGCCACACCTTCAGATGAAATCACTTCGCCTTTTTTATCCGTACAACTATTTAAAACGCCCACGGTTTTATCTGCGTTAATCGAATAGGTTGCTGTTGTATTGGCTATACAATTACGCTGAAAAAACATAGGTAAATGCGCAATTTCATACCACTTACCTACATATTTATTAATATCGATAGCGTCAACAGCTACGGGTTTAGTGGTAGTTTCTGCATAGGTACTTAAAGGGGCCAATAGACTAACTACGGCCAAACTGCTACTCATCACAATTGATTTAAATAATAATTTCATCATGATCCTCCTATATTTATTTCATGTGTTTAAACATACTTCAGAGGGTTGTGAACAAAGTGTGAAATTTAAAATTAAGCAACATTTATAGGTAGTTAATTGTATTTCTATGGAGTATCTGCGATTGGGAAATCAAGCTCAAAACATACCCCCGCAACCGTGTTATAAGCACGGTATGAGCCATGATGTAAATCCATAATAGAAGCCACAATAGATAGACCTAAGCCGCCTGTCTGACTCTCATCAGTTCGGCTTGAATGACATTGGTAGAATCTTTCAAAAAGATGTTCAAGTTGATGTTCAGCAATTGAAATACCACTGGTTATCACACTTAGGCTCACCATATTCTTGTGATCAAGTGTCTTATATTTACTTGTAACCAAGATAGTTCTGTTACAGCCCCCATGAACCAGCGCATTTAAAACAAGGTTGTAAACCGCTCGTTGAAATAACTCTGGATCTGCAAATAACATTGGAACTTCTAGATTAAAACTAATGTGGCAGTCTTGTTCCTCAAACTGATATTCAAAAATCTGGCATAGCCCATCTAAAACGTCCTGAATATTGATTTGCTGTTTGCTAACAAGCACCATTTTTTGATCGGCTCTTGCCAAGAACAACATGCTATCAATCATGCGTTTTAATCTGTGATAATCCTCTAAATGAGACACCAACAAATCTTGATATTGCTCTACTGAACGCTCATCTGTTAAAGCAATCTCGGTTTGTCCTATCAAGTTATTTAACGGCGTACGGAACTCATGTGCGATATCTTCAGAAAAACGATTGAGCTGCGTATAGCCCTTTTCAATACGTTCAAGCATATGGTTTATATCTTTAGAAAGCAGCTCAACTTCTAAAGGTGAATTTGGTAGGTCTAAGCGTTTTTGTAGCTGATTTACGTTAATTGAGTGAGTTTGCTTGCGAAGCCGTTGTAGCGAACGCAACCCTAAATGGCATATCAAAATACAAAGAGCAAAAACTGCAAGAATTCCTCCTACCACATACATCAAAAGATTCTTTTGAAATGGTAAAAGAATATTGATGCGCTCAGACCACTGTTTACCCGCAATAAGCAGATAAGGTTCCTGATTAATAGTGATGGTTTTCCATGCAATTCGCGTTGGATATGAGTTGTTAGCCAAGTCCTGAAATTGAAGATTTGTTCGCTCTGCAAGCTGAGGTAGCTGAATATGGAGTGGATTGATATTAATTAAAGCTTTGTCTTTATGAATAAGTAAAAATAAGTTGTCTTGGTTACCAAGCATGTTTTGATACAGCTTAGGACGCGCAATAATTTGCTCAACATTTTCACTGTCTTGTAGCAAAATTTCCAAACGATTAATTCGGTCTACTAAAGCTTTATCTTGCTGCTTTAATAAAATTTGGTTAATGCCTAAATAGGTCATAAAGCCGACTGAACATAAAATGAGAGCCGAACAAAGCGTGACCAGTATGGTAATACGGACTTCAAGCGAACGCAGAAATTTAAAGTTCATAAGCTAACCGAAATTTTATAGCCCAAGCCACGGATGGTATGAATAAGTTTTGGTTCATATCCTTCATCAATTTTGCTTCTTAAACGGCGTACTGCAACGTCAATAAAGTTGGTATCGGTGTCAAAGTTAATATTCCAAACCTCAGAACCGATTTGTCTACGCGTCACGATTTGTTCTTTATTGACCAATAAATAACGTAATAAGTTAAATTCGGTTTTACTCAGTTCGATTAAGTTGCCATTACGCCATACTTTATGCCCCACCAAATCCATTTTTAGATCACTTATAGACAACTCATTTTCTTGCAAATACTGCTGTCGTCTTAACAAACTTTTAATGCGTGCCAAGAGTTCAATATAGGAAAAGGGTTTAGCCAAGTAGTCATCTGCACCTAACTCTAACCCTTTCACTCTATCCATGACCTGATCTTTTGCCGTTAAGAAAATCACCGGAATTTTTGAAAACTGGCGTAGTACCTGTAGTACGCTCCAACCCTCTATGTCCGGCAACATCACATCAAGAATAAGCAAGTCATATTGATCTCTTTTTAGCATTTCCAAACCTTGAAGCCCTAAATGTACGCACTCGGCTTGGTATCCGGATTCTTTTAACCCTTTGACCAAATAAGTGGCGATTTTGATCTCGTCTTCAATAATAAGAATACGCATTTTGTAGAGACTCATTAGAAAAATGACAACTTTGTAATGTGATTGTCATGCTTGAAATTAGGCAATTTGTTTAAGATTTTCAAAGCAACATAGAGGCAATCATTATGAACAAAATAAACTGGCTGTTACTCACAACAGTGCTATTTGCAAATAGTACTTTTGCACAGTCTCCTGCTTTGAATCAAGTTTATTCGTTAGATCTTAAAACCGCCCATCTGCTAGCTGACAGTGCTAAACAGGCATGTAAACAACTAAATCAAAATATTGCGGTCGTTGTGGTAGATCGTGGCGGTAATACTTTAACTGCCGAGCGGCATGAGTTGGTAGGCCCGCATAATTTAATGGCTGCCGAGAAAAAAGCATATACCGCGTTATCGACCAAAACATCGACCTTAGTTTTAAGCCAAAACAGTAACCAAAACCCCGATGCAAAAAATTTAACCACCGTAGCAAATTTACTTTTGTTAGGCGGTGGCGTACCTGTCCGTTTTGAGAACCAAGTGATCGGCGCGATTGGGGTTGCGGGTGCTGGCGGCGCGCAAAATGACAATCAGTGTGCAAGCAAAGCCATTGAAACCGTTTTTAACTCATAAGGAGCTACATCACATGACTAAATCATTTATTGCTTTATCTTCTTTATTTATAGCCTCAGCTACATTTGCACAAACCAATCCGCTTAGCGTGCATGTATTAAACCTAGAGACAGGTTTACCCTCTTCTCAGGTTGAAGTGGTTTTGGAGAAGAACACCAATAACCAGTGGGTGAAACTCAACCAACAAGTGACAGACTCAAATGGTCGTATTACTGCGCTCTATCCAGAAAATAAAAAACTAGAACAAGGTGTTTATAAAGTTACGTTTAAAACTGAAGAATGGTTTAAAAAGAACAAACAGCAAACGTTCTTTAGCGAAGTACCCGTGATTTTTAAAGTGGACGGCAGTGTAAATCACTACCATATTCCGTTACTGCTCAGCCCTTACGGTTACTCAACCTATAGAGGCAACTAAAATAAAAAACCCTTTATCTGTTTTAGGCAGATAAAGGGTTTTGTTAAAACACCTTGCTACGAACAAATACCATTGTTGACGACTACTTTTTTATTTGAATCTAGCGCCAAGATGGAAGAAGAAACCGTATTAATAATCTGGCTCATTGCCTCACTTGAAGCACTAACAATTGCTTCAAGTTTTTTAGCTTTTTGATCAATCGGCTGTTTAAAAGCAATTCGACAATTGAGCTGCGAACCCGCATTCGTGATGACTTTTGGATTAGATGATTCTAATTGAGTAGGCGGTATTTGACGCTTCACGACCCAAGACACTGCAACATTGATATTGCTGTTATCTACAATATCGAAATGAGAAAAGTCTGTAGAAACTCGGTATAAAGGCTGATTATTTCCAGCAAGCCCACTGCTATAGCTATCAATAGCGCCTAACTTTTGCTGTAAACCCGCCGACAAGGTATCACGTAATTGTGTACTCATAGTCGAAGTCCAACGCTCATTATCCAATACTGTTGACTTGCCATTACTGTCCTGTAGCACCAAAGGCGCACGATCTAAACGGTCTGGAAGTCCAACCGGTAGAACTTCAATAACTCGAATACTTGAGTTAACTGCCGGAGTTACTTTAGGGCTAATCGTATAGTAGTTTGGCGTTGGCGAACTAGAACAGGCTGTCATAGCAACCGCTGTTAAAAGTACCCCACTCCCAAGCAGCCATTTGGCTACTTGAGAGTGTTGAAATGATTGGTTCTTTTTATTTTTCATCGTTGGCCTCTGGTCTCTTACCACGAATAATAGATTCAGGATGTTGCTCAATATAATCTGACATGAGCTGTAAAGAAGCAGCCGCACGAGTCATCTGTTGCAGTGCTTTACGTACGTCTTGTTGTAACGGTGCATCACTCGACAAGATAGACTCGGACGATCTTACAGTTTTACGAACATCGTCTAAGGTTGCCTGTAAACCAGGTGCGACTTTACCGTCTAACTGTTTAACCAGCTTGTCAGTAGACTCAATAGCTGTATTCATGTTCTTAAGCGTTTTACGAACATCCTGCCCAATTTCTACTAACGGGAATTTGGTTAACTTGTCAGCAATTTGAGAAACCTGCGCCTGCAAACCACTTAGCTCTGTTGCAGTGGTTGGAATCACTACACGACCATCATTTAGCGTTTGTAAAGTTGCCGGTTTAGCTTTAGGGAACTTGTCTAACGCAATATAGTTTTGGCCTGTTAAGAGATTGCCCGTTCTCATTTGTGCACGCCATCCATGCTCAACAAAATCTTTGAAAATTTCACTATTTGGATTGAGTGCCAAGCCATTTTCAACGCGTGACGGATAAATTACCGCCTCAACACGCATACGAATCTGTTTATAGTTGTTATAAAACTCTGCATTAATTGATTTAACACTACCAATTTCAATACCCATGAAGTCGATTGGTGCACCAACTGCTAACCCGCGTAATGAATGATCGAAGTACATAATCACACCACGTGGTTGTCCATCTGGTTCTTTTAATGCCTCAGCTTTTGAGTCCCAAAGATTAAAGTGACTCTTATTGGCTGCTACAGTTGCATTTGAGTTTTCAGGGAAACCAAACGCAATACCCCCAGCGACAATACTTGCAAGCGACTGAGTATCTAAATTAAAGCCTGAAGCATTTAAGGTGACGTCTATACCACTTGCCTGCCAAAAACGAGCGTCTGTTGTTACAAACTTATCATACGGCGCACGAATAAAAGTCTGAAGCTCTACGCTTTTACCGTCATCGGCTAAGTTATAGGCGGTAATTTGTCCAACGTTAATTCGACGATAATAAATCGGTGAACCGATATCTAAAGATCCTAAATCATCGGCTTTTAGGAAAAATACTTTGCCCGGTACATCTGAGGTAATAACGGGTGGTATTTCTAACCCCGTAAATTCAAGTTTTTTCTCGGGCGATTTCCCGCCATCCACTTCAATATATGAACCCGACAATAAAGTATCTATGCCTGAAACTCCACTCGTCCCAATGCGTGGTCGCACTACCCAAAACCGTGAATCTTGGGCAGCAAAGTTGCTTGCATCTTTACGCAAATCAATACGTGCAATAACGCGCGAACGATCTTCTGCAAGAGCAATCTGCCGTACCACCCCAATATCCACTTGCTTATAGCGAACAGTTGTTTTACCTGCGACTAAACCTTCGGCTGTACGAAAAGACACTTCAATCGTGGGCCCATTAGACAGTAACGCTTTCACCGCGAGTGAAAGTGCAATTAAAAGTGCAACCAGTGGGACAATCCAGATGAGTAAAGGTTTCCACCGATTTTTCTTTTCTTGAGGTTCTGGTAAATCATTCATGTTTTCCAGTTCAACATCTGTCTCATGATGATCTGAGGTACCGCTGGTTGTTTTGTTTTCAGACATACTCATTTTTCTTTTATTGACTGGGATTAATGGAATCATTATTCAAGGACGAGTGCTCTGCCTGAATAATTGTGGTTTTTTCCGAGGAAAACTGATTGGGTTTATTTGTATTTTGAGATGCATAAAAATTATCCCAAATAATACGTGGGTCAAAACTTAAAGATGCAAACATGGTCAAAACCACAACTGCACCAAAGGCGATAGAACCCGGCCCTGCTAAAATAGTGGCAAGCGATTGAATTTGAATGAGAGCAGTCAATAAAGCGACCACAAACACGTCAATCATAGACCAACGCCCGACAAATTCTACAATTCGATAAAGTTTAATACATTGCTCAGGCGCAAATTTCCAAGCTGCCGATGACTGTATATATACAACCAATAACAGGAAATACAAAATAAATAGCTTAAGCATCGGAATAAAAATACTGGCCATAAAAATGACCACCGACACCAAATAGTCTCCATTTTGCCAAAAGTAAATCACGCCACTCATAATGGTATCTTGCTGACTTCCTAAAAGAGAGTCAGTCACCGTCATGGGTAGCACATTTGCCGGTATATAAAGAATAGTTGCAGCAACCACTAAAGCAAAGGTACGGTTTAAACTTCCCGGTTTACGTTGGTGCAGCACACTGTGACATCTCACACAGCGTAAAACTTGATGTTTTTTACCAGCGACCGTTTTATCTACTTTTGATGAGTTTAATAACCCGCAGCAGTGACACAATATAAGTGAAAGATCTTTGGCTCTTGGATATTGCTTTAGAACAGTATCGGTATTTTCGGTTTTCGCTGTAGTCACATTTTTTATTGTTTTCATAATTGTGACCTATCAATTTCGTTCCATATGTCACTGACTTTTATGGATGTAATATAAACCATTAATAGGCTTAAGACCGCAAATGCCCACAAGGCAATTTCGGGAATAACCAGCACCATACCCATTAACTTTACGAGAGTGACCAAAATTCCAATTAGGAACACCTCAACCATTCCCCATACTCTCATAAAATAAAGTGTACGTAAGGCACCGACTAAAAACTTGGGGCGTCTTTTTAATACACTCACCGTACCAAGGACATAAGCCATTAATAATAAATATGAAAGCGGCACTATAAACGTAGTGATTAAAATGAGAACACCAACGAAGGCCCGATCATAATGAAACATCACCCATACGGCACCAAGTAAAGTGGTTTCGGATATATTGCCTTGCAACTCAATTTTTACAATCGGAAAGCTATTGGCAATCACAAATACAATTAAGGCCGTTAAAATTAAAGCTAACAACGTGGTAAACGGTTTGGTATGCCGATAAAGTTCCGCCCCACAGCAGACACAATAAGCTCTTTTTCCGTAAGCAAGCGGGACTCTACGATAGACGGTATCGCACTCCTCACAACCTGCTAATTCTTTAAGCTTCATAGTTATACTCTAAGGTTTATCGTTTTACTGTGCTATAACGCTTGCCGAAAATAATACTTATGAGCAATGTGCCAAACTAATCTCATTTCTTCAAGAAAAAATTAGTGACCATATGGATGAATTATTTTATTAAATAAAACAAAAAGAACTAAAAAGCTCCTTTTCTTCAAGGAGCTTTTAAGATACTAAATCTAAAAGAATATTTAGCTTAAATAAAATTACGCTCTCTTCAACGCAAAAACATTCCAGTGCAACTTTACGCCCAGCATAACAAAATAAGTTTATTCATTCTAAATAGTAATTCTTTAGATGAATAAATTTAATTAACCCTCACCAAAAAGTAATCTAACAACTTGGTTTGTTCTTCAACTCTGTCTGAGGTCAAAAGCCCTAAAATTGCCCCATCTATCATAAATACCAAAATCTCTGCTTCTGCATAAGAAGTCATTTTCTTAGTTTCTACCATGAGGCAGAAAATCTCATTTTTTAGCCAACGCCTATAACGCACGGCACTTTGGTAAGCATAAGGATAAAGTGATTTAGTTTCAAAAATTGCTTTAAACAGTAGGTAATAAGCGCTATTTAAGTCGGCATGTAAAAGATAAATTTGTCTGAGTTTATCGGTTAACGTGGAATATTGGGTTGTTTCTATCACCTCTCTTACTTTTTCCATGAGTGTGTCTTTTTGAAGTAAAAGACATATTTCAATGAGGCCTGCTTTTGAGCGAAAGTAATTGTAAAGCGTAGCTTTCGGAATGTTGGACTCTTTGGCAATCAGGTCTACGCCTGCGGTATGAAATCCATAGGTTGTAAATAGACGTATAGCCGTTCGAATAATGTGTAATTTTTTGGAAGGCGTTTCTAAATAACGTGGCATAGTTTTACCAATTAAAGTAATTTTTTGTTGTATATAAAAGAGATAGAAATGCCGTCACTCTTAAATTGAGTGCTAAATACAGACATGCAAAAGCCGCACAATAATGGTGTGCTCGCCTATCTCAGGTTTATTGTTGCTATGATTTTGCGTCGTAACGATTTTTTAAGGCGTAGAAAACCTAGAGTCGATTGAACCGTTTTATAGACTTTTTAAGCGGTATGGGCAGAGAGAATTTGGCGAAAGCCAATAAAGAAGAATTAGTACGCATGTGCGGACTCCTTTTGATTTAAAAGAGTCTTACCGATTACTGTCAAATAATGGTGGCAAGACTAGAAGGGTTGACAGACTGGTACAAAAGGAAACCAGCGCACGCAAGCGTGCCCCTCCTAGCCTCACCATAAAGGCGTGACTTAGGAGAACGAACAAAACGAAATAATACGTTGTTGTGCGCCTTTTGTACCAGCTCTGTCAAAAGCTGACTGGCAATGTGGCCAGCAGGCAAAGGATAGTGCTCAACCCTATTACAGTCAAGCATATGAAATGACATATGCTTTAAATTAGAGCATTAAAAAGTAAGGATAAATAATGAGTTGGTTATTGTTAAGTGGTGTTTATAAGGAGTGAATTCAAAAAGATTATGATTAAATTTTCATTAGCAATAAGACACATTGCTATTGACGATTTTTATGAAATGATTTGTGAAAACTGGTCTATGTTATGGCATCAATTCAGCCATAGGCCATCTAGACAAGTTGAATTCATACCTATAATGAAATAGAAGTTAAAAAAATTATTATTTTCTTAACTTCTTAATTTGTTTAACTCGTTAAATAACTTTAATTAAAGAAAGAAACAGCTTCCTCTATTAAATCCGCAACTTCAACTGGCTTGGAAGCTAAAGAAGCATGACTCGCATCTAAAGAAATGACTTTTTTTGCATTTAATCTAGAAGACATAAATGCTTGATTTTCTGGACTAATCATTCGATCTTGGGTAGAAATCTGATACCAAGAAGGTTTAGTTTTCCAAGCGGGTGATGAAATCGTGTCACCAAAGGTACTTGCTAACGGAGCCTTTTGGGTTATACCCATAACTAACCCTTCATCTTCTGTTAAATCTTGGCAGAAACTTTCATGAAATTTATCTGCTTTAAGCCATAGATAACCATCACTATCTGGCGATAAATTAGGTGCAGCTACTGGCAGATGCTTTTGCGTAATCTCACCTGGGCTTTCATTTGTATCAGGAGCAAATGCTGCAATATAGACAAGACCAATAACGTTTGGAAGATTACCGGCTTCAGTAATAACCGCACCTCCATAAGAGTGCCCAACTAAAATTACATCTCCATCAACCTGCGCTATCATTTTTTTAGTCCGTTCTACATCATCAGCGAGTGAGGTTAAAGGCAATTCAACTGCTTGTAATGAGGTAAAGCCTCTATGAGAAAGTTCAATAATAACTTTACTCCAATGGGCTGCACCTCCCCAAAAACCATGTACTAATATAATTGTTGGTTTATTACTCATAACGTACTCCACCTTAAACTATAGTATTGAATTTAATAAATTAAATTAAGAATATTCATACATAATGGTTTAATAATTTGATCAAATATCAAACTACAAAACTTTGTAAAATGATTATTTGTTATAAAACTACTTTCCACAATTACCAAAACAGCATATTTTTTTGCAGAAACATTTTTTTTGATGAGATGTAGTGAGATGGAAAATGAGCATGAGGTAAATAAATTAACTGATATATTTTTTGATATTTATAAGAATGCAAAAATATCGGGAAAAATTTATCAAGTTGAAAATTATAAAAATAAAAATATTGTTTTTCTGGATAATAATTATTCGTATATTCATATATTTCAAGGTGGTAGCTTTAAAATAAAAAGTAACGAACAAAAACTAAATGAAACCGTACATGAGGGAGATGTTATTGTTATTCCATCGAGGTTTAAGCATTCTATCGAAATTATAGAAGATAAAGCTGTAGAACCCGTTGGTATTACATGTGTTTTTCAATTAGACGGCGTATATGGTCAAACAATTGCTGAAGGATTGCCCAATTACATATTAGTTCCCTCACACCAAAATGGTAAAGTTGCAGAATGGATACCCATGACAGTAGCTGCAATAAAATTAGAACTTGATCAGCCATCTTTAGGTAGTCAAGTTATGCTTTCAAGTGTTATCGATTTGCTGTTGGTATGGTCAATAAGATTCTGGCTAAACAAAGAAACACTAAATCATAAAAGTTGGATATCAGCTTTGCAGAATCCTACTATTAGCAAGGCGTTATTCTTAATGCATTCTAACCCTGCTAAAGAGTGGACCGTAGAAACTCTTGCCAAAGAAACTAATCAATCTAAATCAAAATTTTCAAAAAGTTTCATAGAATTGGTCGGTACTACTCCGATTAATTATCTCAAGCATTGGCGAATGAAGTTAGCTAATCAGTATTTACTTGAAACGAATAAAAGTATTTCACAAATTTCTGATTTAGTTGGTTATTCTTCACCCGCAGCTTTCACCAGATCTTTTATTCAAACATTTGGTTATAGCCCAAGAAAATTTAGAGAGATTTCAGAAACCAAAACTAAATAATGGAAAGAAAAGTTTCTAACCTAAAACAATAAAATCTTAAAAACTAAGGATAAACAATTAAATTTTATTGTTAATTTTGATTTATAAAACTACTAGGCAATAAATCCACCATCAACGCTTAATTCTGCCCCGCTGATATAACTGGCGTCTTCGCTTGCTAAAAATAGAACAGAATTTGCAATATCTATTCCTTCACCATATCGCCCTACAGCAATATTCGGTAGCAGTAAATTTGCTATTGGACCGTCTGACGGGTTCATATCACTATTGATAGGGCCAGGATGAATCGTGTTAATTGTTATGCCTTTAGAACCAAGTTCGCGCACCAGTCCCTTAGAAAAACCAGTAATAGCTCCTTTGGTGAGAATATAAATTGATGCTCCACTAAATCCTGAATAATTCACCATGGTACTTCCGATATTTATGATTCTTCCGCCTTTTCTCATATGCTTTAAACTCTCGCGAGTCGTCAAAAACACCCCTGTAACATTTACGGCTATTATTCTTTCAAAGTCAGCAATAGTTACAGCTTCTAAACTGCCTAAATGACTGATACCTGCGTTATTTACCAATATGTCAATCCGATTAAATCTTCTTGCAACTTCAGCCACAGCTTGAATAACCATTTCAGGATTGCCGGCGTCTGCTTGTACTGCTAAACCATGACCTCCATAAAATTCAATTTCTTTAACTAGCTCTTCAGCTTGCTTTTGAGAGGTATGATAAGTAAATGCAACTGTAGCCCCGTGAGAAGCTAACTTTTTAACAATTTCAGCACCTATACTTCTGGCCCCTCCAGTTACAAGTGCAACTTTTCCCGTAAGTGATAGTTTATTTAACATTTTAGATGACCCGTTTATTTAACTATCTAAACTATAAAATCGGGGTTAATTGTTAAGTAGCCTGCGTTTGCTATAATCATTTTCAATTAAAAATTGAAAATAAAATATGGAAACCTTGTCTAATCTGGAATCATTTATAAGAAGTGCTGAACATGGTAGTTTTTCAGCAGCCGCACGACACTTAGCCTTAACTCCTGCTGCTGTCTCTAGAAATGTGGCACAGCTCGAACAAAATTTAGGAGTGCGACTCTTTCATAGAAGTACAAGAAATCTTACCTTGACCGAAGCTGGCGAGCATTTTTTTACAAGCATCCGCGATAATTTAAATAATATTCAAACCACCATTTCAGAATTTAATACAGACTCAAGTCACCCTAAAGGAACTTTAAAAATTAGCTTAAGTGCGGGCTTTGGTGTCGAATATATACTTCCACTCATGCCAGACTTTATGAATAAATATCCGGATATTAAGCTCGAATGGCATTTATCTAATAAACAAGTGAACTTAATTACTGATAACTTTGATGCCGCGATCGGAAGTGGATTTAAATTAGGTCAGGGAATTATTAAAAGATCACTCTCTCCTCTTCACATGATTATTGTCGCTTCACCAAATTTTTTAAAAAATAAAATTTTACCTAGTCATCCAGAAGATATATCTAACTGGGATGGAATCATAATGAGGTCTCCCCAAACTGGTAAGCTGCATGAATACAAATTTATAGGACCCGATCAGGGGGAAGCTTATCTAAATCTTAATGAAAAACTAATTGCGGATGATCCAAGTGCTTTACATCAAGGTGCAGTTTTAGGAATGGGAATTGCAGCAATCTCTACTGCACATGCTAAAAGTTATATAGAAAATGGAACTTTAATTCGGATCTTACCCGAGTGGTATGCAGATCTAGGCGAAACTAATCTTTATTTTTCAAGTAAAAAGCATATGCCGGCCAAGACACGCTGTTTTATTGACTTTATCGTATCGAAATTTGAACAGCTAAAAATTAATGAGCAATTATCAGCTCATAAGCTTGGAAAGTAAAAACACTTTCAACTAAAAATCATTTTTACTCATAGATTTTCAATGAATAGTAGAAAATGTTTCAACTCTTCACTATCTACAAATATTGCTTAGAGAAACCAATAATAACTTCATAAATCGTCATCTACGATTGTCAATTAAGCAATATAGGAGTAATCAAAATGATGAGTTTAAATAATCCAAAAACAGAAAATCAACAATCTATCGAGACACTAAATGTTCTGGAAAGACACTTAACTGCGTTTCGATTAGGTGATGTAGATTTAACTCTTCAAGATTATGCTGCTGATGCCATTATCATTAATGGAACAGGAGAAATAGTCCGTGGAACTTCTCAAATTCATGAGACATTTATTTCAGTTTATCGTGATTACTTCCCAGAAGGTACACGAGATATTGAAATTGATGAAAAAACCATTTGTGGTGAAGTTGCTTATATTCGTTGGCGCGCATCAAATGCAAAATTAGCAACCGATACAATCATTGTTCGCAATGGCAAAATTGTCGCGCAAACTTTTGCGGCATATTTTTAAAAACTTAACCCATCAAAAGTAAATAAGACAAAAGCCCTGCTTAAGAGGGCTTTTGTTCTCTACATTTTGATTGCCTTATAATTTCATTTTAAAGAAATCAGCAAGTACGTTTGACGCTTCATTTACATATTGAGGAATATCATATAATTCCATATGGTTTGCACCTTCAACAATATGTAAGGTTTTGTCCTGACTTGCAGCACGTTGAATTAAATCTTCACTCATCCACTTACTTCCTGCCACACTTCCGGCAATCGCAACCAACGGTTGAGTTAAGAAAGCTTCGGCTTTATTGTACGCATCGTAAGTAATAAGCTGAGTCAAGCTACGCGCTGTGGCAAAACTCGGTGAGTTAGGGTGAGCGGCTCTTGGCGTATGATAGTATTCCCATGCCTGACGAAGCTCTTCATTCGGTGCATCTTCTTCTTTTAAAGGTGCAAGCGGAATGGTTGCAATATTTCCACTCGTTGCCTCGGCTGTGCGTGCATCTGAACCTGCTTGAATGTATGGCAAGGCATCTGCATCTTTAACCGTGTTTTCCCAACCATTTCTAAACATTGAACCAATATTGACGGCGCTTACCGTACCTACTGCTTTAATACGGCGATCATTGATTGCTGCATTTGCGGTATAACCACCGCCCGCACAAATACCCATTGCACCAATACGGTTGTGGTCGACATAGTTCAAGGTTGTTAGATAATCAATCACTGCACTAATGTCTTCGGTACGGATGTAAGGGTTTTCTAACTGACGAGATAAACCTGTACTTTCACCTTGATAAGACGCATCAAATGCAATCGCAATAAAACCTTGTTCAGCTAGTTTTGATGCATATAAGCCTGCGGTCTGCTCTTTCACTCCACCGCCCGGATGAGTCACAACAATAGCTGCATACTTTTGTGTTTCATCAAAGTTTGATGGATAGTGAATATTTGCTGCCATGGTAATATCTTGGCTATTCGAATTTTGAAATTTAACAGTATTCATTGTTAGCTCCTTTATAAGCTTAACTCAGATATTTTTTTGAAAAAATGGGATGATCTTTGCTTGTGCGACAGGTTCAGGTTTTTCATATAAGTCGTAGAGAGACTAACCTTCTACAATCACAAGCTCTTTATTTTCTGAACGTGCTCGTCCATAAATTTCCAAACTATCTCGATATGAACCAAACCCACCGACCTTATCACCTGCAATAATCAACTCATCTGTGTTGAACTTTGTTAAAGGCATATTAACAAGCAATGATTAGCGTGATTAGATGCTATAATTCGATCGTAGCTATTAGCAAAACTTATGAATCATGAAAATTAATCTGAATGATTTAAAAACATTTTCTGAAGTAGTAAAAACTAAAAATTTTACAAAAGCCGCCGCATATATGGGCGTTACCCAGTCTGCTGTAAGCCAGAGTATTAATAATCTTGAAGCACAGTTAGGTATAAAATTATTAAACCGTTCTACCCGTAGCCTCACCCTTACAGAAGCAGGCTCGCGGCTTATTGAGCTCGTCGGTCAAAACATTGAAAATATTGACTTAGGCGTAGAACAAATTAGCTCTATGAAAGACCTACCCAGTGGTCATGTACGTATTTCTGCCGATGCATTTACCATTAAATATTATTTATGGCCAAAGCTTAAAAAGCTTGTAAAACAGTATCCCGATATATCTTTGGAACTGACTTCTGAAAACAGACGAATTGATATAGCAAAAGAAGGATATGACGCCGGAGTACGTGTCGGAAACTTGGTCGAAAAAGATTTAATTGCAGTTCCGATTAGTAAAGAAATTCCTTTTCGCTTAGTTGCCTCACCTGAATATTTAGACAAGTATGGAACACCGAAATCTATAGATGACCTTAAAAAACACAAAGGCATCTATATACGACTTTTAACCGATAACTCTCTAATGGCGTGGGAATTTAAAGATAAAAATAAAAGTGTATTTTTTAGAGGCCCTGTTCAACTGGTTATGACCAGTTTAGATGAAATGTTTGATGCTGTACTCGATGGTTGTGCTATAGCTTATTTGCCATATTTTTTAGTTAAACCAGCTTTAGAAGATAAAAAGTTGGTCAGTTTATTGGAACAACACGCAGTCACCTTACCGCCTTTTTATTTGTTCTATACAAGTCGTCGGTTAATGTCTCCAGCCTTTAAAATTGTTAAAGATACGTTGAGTGAAATATAAAGAAAGTTCTGAAATCTAAAATACCCATGAAGTACCAACACTGCATTTAATTATGCAGTGTTCACCTTACTTTCTTAAATAATAAAATTTATCGGCGATCTATATATTCGAAATACCCCCTTCCCACTAATGGCTGATCATAGAATTCACCTTGCCACGCATAGGAAGAAACAAAACCAGCAGCCAATCCAAAACAATATGGAGTGTCGACTTGAGCTGAAATATCTAAAACTTTTTGATTATTGTGATAAGCAGCCCAGCGAAAAGTATTTGGTACATTCATTGAAAAATTATCAGGTGTAATCAGTGGTTCTTCTTGAAGGCTGGTTACTTCAAAAAGTATATCTCCGTTGTATTGAATTGACGTTCCATCTATATGGCGGTAGTAAACAGAAGTCATAATCGGCTGATCTTCATAGCAAATAAAAGCCAGCAATAACTGCTGTTCATGATCAATATTGATGACTTGATAACTAAAAACTTTCACGGGAACTTGTATATTCTCAACTAGCAATTTTTATTAAAAATAATATTTCCAAAAAAACTCTTTAAATAGAATGTATTAAAACAAAAAAGCCAATTCTTTCGAATTAGCTTAATTACAACAGACCAGCTTTACTTGAAAATTGCTTCTTGCTTTTATTGTTCGCAACAATCTTCATCTTTTCTTGTTATAGGCTTAACTTAGCTTTTCATTATGACAATTCGGTTAAAAAAACACCAACCTTATATATAAAAACAAACTTGATACACAAAATAGTGTTTTTAGAGAACTAGATCACAAATTAAGCAAATTGGATATTTTAAATACATATTCCACTAAGCGCTTAAGTCTATTATGCTTGAGTTATCTAATTGTTAAGTATGTATGATGGACCAGCAAACTTTATTACAAGAACTGAACTCTCTCATTGAATACTATTCAAAAAGAACCGATTGCCCACCTACTCGTATACGCATCGGCTATAGAGCTTATGCCAAACTGATGCAGTGCCCACCTTTTGCGGATGAAGTAATGAACTCGGCGCTCGATCCAAATAAACGGAAATATAAAAAGATAAAGATTAAAATTACTAAAGATGATGACCAATTAGAGCTTGAGTAAATTTTTAAAACTAATGACTTGATTTAAAGACAAAAAGCCCATGAACTGAGCTTTTATCTTTCATATAACACAACTTTTAAAACTCGACTTGTACCGTAACCGTATCTTGATAAGTTCCCGCTGGTACAGTGTCTGCATTTTCATCAACAATTTTTGTGGTAAACACATAACTCTGCTGGGTTACTCCGTTATGCACGCCCGGATTAACCGTTGCGTTTAAACTCGACCAACGTTCGTTACCACTGCCCCATCGGTCATTCGATGAATTTTTAAAAATATCGTATTTTAAATACGTATTTCCCGTTTGTGACTTCATGGCACGCTGGTTACCGTTTTGAGGGGAAAGTCCATTATTTAAACTGACATAATATGGTGTATTTACCGAGCAACGTATTCCCATAGACGACTGAACAGGTTCAAGCTTGGAAGCAAACGCCGCCGTACCAAAGTTTACGTCTTGAGCTAAAATTCGGCAGTCTGGAAGTACAGTAATTGAGAGTGAACCAAGGGAGTCCGCGCCAGTTCCCCAGTTAAAACCAATACCTAATACCCCACGTTTAAACCCCGGGCTTTCAAAAAAGATCCCGATGCCAGCAATAGCAACACCCGGTACCGAATAAAACCATTTTACTTTTAAAGGTGAATCAGCCTGATAAACACCAGGTGATACGCTTTGCCCAGCCGGAAGTCGTATGTAAAAGGGTAAATTACCATCTGGTCCGCTAAAAAGATTGACCAGCGTAAAGCTACTCATGTCTTTTTCTTGGCCTAAACTTATGATTTCATTGTTACTGTCTAAAATAACAGCATTGAGCTTTTCTCCGGTTTGAGCATTGGTAAATGAATTCGACATTTGCTCAACCCGATATTTTAAATAAGTCATGTTCGCCAAAGCCAAGCTAAAACCCGTGCATGACAAACCTGAATTAAACTGTGAAGAGTTTTCACCGTTTTCTGTTAAATAGATAGACGGAACCGAAATAGAAGATGAACCAGAAGCACTCACATTACATGCAGCATGAGCCAAATTTCCAGCTAGCATTAGTCCAGAAAATATAAATAAATGGCTAAGTAATTTTTTTGTTTTTATATTCATGGTAAAGATACCTCATGACACGTAACAGGCTTAACCACCACAATTTGTTGTTTGGCTTGCTCTACATCTACAGAAAAATCTGCTTTACAAATACTTTGGTCCGAACGCTGAACCGTTACGGTATTGTTCGGTTTTAAATTTTCTAAATAGACAATGCCATCCATTCCCACATAAGACGACTCTTGGTCAGCTCTATGCACGACAGAACCTACAGGCATCGGTTTACCGTCTGCTTGAGTTAAATGAACGTTAGCAGCAATAGACTGATGAACTGGGAACTTAATCACAACGCCCGAACCGCGTTTAGCCGCTATTCGTTGTTCAACTTGTGTGATGGTGAAGTTTGAAGGTAAGTCGATTGGGTCGACGCTGTATTTACCCGAATAGTAAGGTGTAACGGATGGCACAAAAATATGGCCTTTTTTATTGCTACGGCCAATTAGGCTGTTTTCGTATCTGACCAAAACATCCGGCACTTGGTTAGTATCAATCAATGCAAAAGAATCACCTAAACGGTTTGAAGCAAATACTTCTCCTGCCATATAAATGAGAGATCCAGATAGACCAAACCAATAGTTATAGTCATGGTTTCCAGACATACCAAAGTCGGTATTGATATAACCGTTGCGGTAATTGACTCGTGCCTGATTTAAATCTTCACTATTTTCATTATAACTTCGGGTTAAATCGACACCGAAACCACCTTCGGATGGCACTGAACGGTTAAAGTTAATGTAGCCGGTATCGCCTTGTTTATTAAATGCATAACCCGAGTTTACAGTTGCGTTTCGTTGGAACAGTGGTATCGAAAGTTGAAATGCAGCACTCCACTCTTTTTCGATAAAATCACGGTTAGCACTTAAAGAAACAGTCACGCCATTCATATAAGTCGGTAAAACAGGTGCCCATGACAAGTTTAAGAAGCGGTTTTTAAAGTCATTTGCTTTAGTATTGATATAACCAACACCAAAGGTGCCTGAGTTTTTAGTGGCAAAGTAAGTATTGGCCGTTAGGCTTTTATTGCTATTGACCGAAATTAAGTTGCTATATTGCAGCCGTGAAAGGTCGGTATATTCATCATCACGCTGGTTATGGTTAATACTAAAACCAAACCGATTACGGTTATAGCTGTACCCAACCGTATATTGTTTCCCTTCCAAGTCTTTCGTCCGATCTTCAGACATAGATTTATCGGCTTTACTTTGGCTAAAAGAAGCACTCAGTACACCTAAGTTTGCAAGTTTGAGTACCGAACCTGCACCCAATAGCTGTAAGTCTGAAGAAAGCTCGGTACGCCCTTCTACCGTAAACCAGTCATTTACCCCATAACGGGCATCGGCTGCACTTGCAAATTTTCCATAAGAAAAATTCTTAAGTCCGTAGTCTTCACGAATTTTCCCTAAAGACAATGAGTAGTCAAATAAGCCGGGCTTTAGCAAAGTATTAGAAATATAAAACGGGACTGCTGTTGTGACCTGACGTCCGACTGCATCGGTCGTGACCACTACGGCTTCCCCTTTACCGTTAATAAAAGGAACATTATTTAAAATAAACGGCCCAGACTGTACTTCTGTTG
This sequence comes from Acinetobacter sp. 1424608, assembly GCF_000588255.1. Lineage (NCBI taxonomy): Bacteria > Pseudomonadati > Pseudomonadota > Gammaproteobacteria > Moraxellales > Moraxellaceae > Acinetobacter > Acinetobacter sp. 1424608. Next base: position 131,090 of record NZ_JFXL01000001.1, on the reverse strand, counting down.
AGCTGGTCTTTTGCCCGTTAATAATTAAATCGACTGTGCTGGGTAACGCTGCTTGCCCAATAAACTGCGGCAATGGATAGGTAATTAAATCTGGTCGGGTTGAATAGTTTCTTTGTACCTGAAAACCACCCAGACGAACAGAACTTCCCCAAGTCGTTTTACTACCCGTAATAATGTCACCAAGCACAAAAGATGTAGCGTTCTTTTGATTATCGAATTGCCAAGAGGTGTCATAACGACGATAGCCGTCATTGTCTAAAGACTCGGCATTACTTTCATTTTTAAATTGATTTTTAACATAGACGCCAGAGTTTTTAATTACACCGAGCGGTGAGAAAAAGCGCTGCTCTGTAAATAAACTGCTGGTTGAACCACCCTGATGTGGTCTATAAGTATAAAAATCATAGTTATTGAGCAGCCCTATACCCGACTGAGCAACGACAGGCTTATACCATGAGTCTTTACCTAAAACTTGGGTCGGCATCCAAGCGGGTGGAAAATTAAGCTTAAAATATTGATTTGATGATTGATACTCATAGCTCACATCTTTTAATTTATCTAAAGATATCCAGTCACTCGCATCGCCACTAAATCCTAAAGTTAAAACATCTTGATTGGTTAAAGTAGTCTGGTTGTTGGCCAATAACTCTTGAGGGATTTGAATTTCCAACTCATCAATCAACTTCTTCTTTTGTATAAAGTACTCATCATTTTTAACAATAACAGGTACGACTTGCTGAATTGAATATTGGTTTACGACTAAATCCAGATACAATTTAAAAAGTTGATTAATCTCATTAATATTTTTTGGTGGTGGAGGTAAATCTCCAGCAAGAGCAATATTTAAGCAACCACCCGACAACAAAATTAGCAAAATACTTTTGCATAAATTATTATGCCGAAGGATCATGTTGGATCCTCCATTTTGCTGATTTCGATCAACTCTTGTTTTATGCCAGAGCTATCAACACCATAAATTTTAGAGGTTTTTGACAACTCATTTGCAGTCGACTTATCAATGGTAAACTTCACAGTACTATTCGATAACACATAGCCGAAAGCAGCTTTTCCTAAAGAAATATCATGACCAGTTTTTGATGTTTTAAGCGCAGAAAGACGAGCAAATTTCTGTCCATTATTTTTTAAATATAGCTCAGACTGGCCTTTGTCATTGTTGCGGACTGACCACTGTAAAACAGGTTTGGCTAAAGGATTTTTTGCATTCGCTTTTTGGCTCTCTTCAGTTAAGCCACTGCCTATACCTTTTCCATAGGCAAACAACGGAATTGAATAACGCATTTGGAAACTTACTTTAGAAGCATCTTGTTCGTTTCCATCAGAAAGGCGAATCGGTAACTCATCTACAATCAAACGATATGACTGCTCTTTACCATCTGGCAAATTGGAACTTTTGGTTAAACGAAGCATATGCTTCTCGCCTGCTTTAATTTTAGCTACAGGCGGGCTAGGTATAATTTCTGATTGCTCGCTATAGTCATCTTTTAAACCATTTTGGCTCCATTTAAACACCCGAATTTGCACCATCGCATCGGTCTTGCCAGTATTTTGGAGCCAAACCGCGGTTGCTTTTTCATTGGCTTCTATTTTTGGATAAATTGGCCAAATTAAGAAGGTTGCTTGCGCCATCACAGGTGTAACAAGTGATAATGTACTTGCAAATAAAAAAGATTTTAAAATGCCATTTTTAATAAATGCAGAATTGTTCATACAAATCACCATGTAATCATTATTGAAACAGTATCTTTATAAATTCCAGCCGCATGTGATTCATTATTATTTTCTAAATCAACGACACCATATATTTCAAAATTTGCTAGACGGTTTGTAGGTGTTGTAGCAGGCAATAAATATTTATTACCAATTACATATTCACCAGACAAACTACTCGAATTATATAATTTGTAAGGCAAATAATTAGAAGATGAGCTATTTCTCATTCGCCTTATATTATTTTGTAGATTTTCACCACCATCTATAGAAATACTTACAGGTAAACTTTCTGTACAGCGTATATTCCAAGAACTTTTACTATTTATAATACTAGCAACCACTTTATCTTTTGATAAAGCCGAATATTGACCAAAATCAATCTTTTGTTCGATATTATCTATCGAACAACCATTTTCAATTTTAGCTTGAACTTTAAAACTCGAATTTAATTGAGGATCAGCTGCATATATAAGTTGACTAATAGATAGCAACAACACTGCCTTAAAATAAAAAAATTTCATTTTCTTAAAACTCAATTGTAATTGGCACTATATCTTTATATTCACCCTTAGATATACCACTACCATCATGTACAGCTTGACCAAAAATATCGATATTCTTTTTAGTATTCATATCATTAAGTATAAAAACATCATTTGCTCTAATGACTTGTTTATTTAAACCATAGAGTAAATTATAAGCGATAAAATCTTTACCATTACTTAATGCATGATAATAATTTTGTGAGAATGAAACAGGAACTTTACTATCATTATTTCCAGATCCAAATATTATTTTTACATTTGAAATACCAGCACATTGTATTTGTAAGCCGGAATTTCCGTTATTTATTAAACTTGCTTCCAACACTCCATTAAAAGTAGTTGTAGCTTCTCCAAAATCTACAGATCCAAAATTTAAATTTGCTGTATTATTTTCTACAACTTTATTATTGATAGAACAAGAAGGTAATAATTCAATTTGACTCGTTAATTTAGCTCCAATTTCACCCGCATTTAATGAAGTAATTAAAAAATATGAAAATATAAATGCTGAACCGCGATTGAATATCATCTTCCCTCCATTTAAAACAGGTTCACTCGTCTCTGAGTAAACCTGTCACTCAATTAATTATTTCTTTTTATATTTAGAAATTTACAGTGACTAATAGAGTATCTTTATAATCACCTTGTGCTTTTGCTGTACCTGTATTTGGTGCAATTGCACCGAAAATTGGCACCGCTGTAGCTTGTCCACTCACTGTAGTGAACTGTTGTGGTTGGTTCACAACATAGAGGTTTGTACGTGCAGCATCACGGTAAACGTTATATGCAACTACATCAGCAGAAGCAGTATTTTTTAAAGTACGGTCTGTACGTTCACCACCATCAATTGCGACTGTAAAATCAACTGGATCTGTGCCGTCACAAGTTACAGAAATATTGCCACCTGTTGCAGCTGAAGCAACTTCAGCCGTTAATACGTTGTTCCAAGTACCGGAAGTTTTACCAAAATCTAAAGTACCAAACTTGTTCATATTTCCTTCAGTTTGACTACCACCTACAGTACAGCCTGTCGAGATATTTAATTTAACGTCAACCTGTCCAGTAACAGCTGCTTGAGTATTTACCGCATAACCAGCAACTATTAATGCTGCAAGAAGTGATTTCTGAATGTTTTTCATATTCATAACCTACATATATAATGATTAGATTTGTAGAACAAAATGAATCAAACTTGATAAATAAAATACGGCTAATTTGTTTTATATATAAAACAAACTATCTTTTACTATTGTGTGATTCTTTTCACAATTTAATAACAATTATTTAACTTGTATACATACATTACAAAAAGACTATGTTTACTTATTTAAAATTCTTTTTCTAAAGACCATTAAAAAACAAGATTAAATACCCACCCCTACTTTATAAAAATGACTAAAAATCAAAAAAAACAAATATCATTATTTAAATAAAAATTAGTCAATATTTATTCAAATACAATCATTTATAGACTGTGTAAAATTGAACACTGTTTATTCTTATTTAAATAGGTCAAATGACCTATTTAAACTATTTCTAAAGAAAAGGAATTAAGTCGCTCGACCTATTTTTTAATTTTAGATTGGGTCGCCTGACCTAAATTAGAAAAATATAGGTCATATGACCTATATTTAGTTTAATAGAATTTAAATATTTTATTTATATTTTTCTAATTTCATGGTTTAGAATGCCTTTTTTAAATAGTACTTACAGGCTGGATAATGATCAAAATTGATACCTTTGATACTATGCAAATAAAGAAGTCCTTTACTACTCTAAAAGGGCAAGAAAGAATAAAGCAAATCTTAAAAAATGCTGAAATAGTTTTTCTTACGAAAGGTTATTCTGGTTTTAGTATGCGAGGAGTTGCCACCCAATCTAATATTAGTTTAAGTACCCTACAGCATTATTTTAAAAACAAAGATCTTTTATTAAAAGCTTTACTTAATAAATTAATTTGTGACTACATACAGCGGATTGAAATTTTAATTAATTTAAATGTGAATGAACCTCCTTTACATCGGTTTATGAATATTATCACCAATATAATGTATGAAATAGAACAACCGATCATTACTCATACATTTAAAGAAGTGTTTTCTATTTCAGATCATCTCCCCTATGTTTACGATTTTTTGTCAATGATACAAAAGTATAATTTCGAACTGATATATAAAATTATACTTCCCATTCATAGTGAAATATCTTCAGAAGAATATAAAGAAAGAGCTATTATTATAATTACCCAACTTAATGGATATTTAGTTCAACATTCAAATAAAAACACAGATGAATGTTATAAAGAATTTCTAAGAAATATAATTTTAAAAAATATATCAAGATTAGTGAGTGAACCATAAATTTAGAAACATAGGAGCACTTCTCCTATGTTTTCATAAAAAAATCCAAATAGATTAGTCGTATTCTATACAAATAATATTCTTAAAAAATAACAATCAAAAAATGATTAAAAACAGACCAAATTTCATTTTTATTGAAGAAAAATTTAAATCGAAACATAATAGTTACCATGATGAAAATAGAATTTTGAACTTTTAGAGAGTCTCAATGGGTAATGCTAAAGCGTTAAAATTTATAAACTTTGTCCTCGCTTTCTTATGGATTTATCAAGGCGTCGTTCCTAAAATCATTTTTATTAATTCTGATGAAATTTTTGTCTGGCAAACGATAGGACTTTCTTTTGATTATGCAAAACTTGCAGGTCGTGGCAGTGGTATAGCTGAAGTAATTTTTGGTTTATTATTTCTTTTTTCTCCTCACAAATATATTCATTATTTAAGTATTTTAGGATTATTGGGTTTACTGCTGTTAATTGGTTTTTTAATACCATCTACACTTATTTCACCTTATAACCCTATCGTAATGAATATTTCGATGATAAGTTTATCGATTATTTATCTGCTTTTATTAAAAGAGCAAACCGCTCATTTATGAAAAATTGCTCAATAGCTTTGAGTTTTAAAAATTTATAGAGATTTCAATGAGTTTATCTAACTGTGAAGTTGGTTGTGTAGTCATCACTGGAAGTACAAAGGGTATTGGTTTAGCACTTGCCCATGCTTTTTTAGATCTTGGTTGTTCCGTTGTAATAGCGGGACGAAATGTTGAGCATCTTAACCATGCCCTATCCCATTTAGAAACTCATTTCAATAAAGAGAAATTTATTGGTTTATGCTGCAATGTGACACAAATTGCTGATGTACAAACACTGTGGGATCGAGCAATTCAGCATTTTGGGCAAGTTAATGTATGGATTAATAATGCGGGTAGCTGCCACCCTACAAAAGAGTTCATTGACCTTCAACCAGATGAATTGAAAACAACCATATCGACTAATATTTTAGGCACAATGCTCGGTTCGCAAGTAGCTCTAAAAGGCATGCTTAAACAAGGTTATGGCCAAATCTTTAACATGGAAGGTTGGGGAAGCAATGGCGAATGGAGTGCTGGAATGACTGCCTACGCGACAACTAAACGGGCGGTAAGTTATTTTAGTAAAGCGCTTTATAAAGAGACTAAGTCGACTCCTATCTTAACCGGTACTCTCAGCCCGGGTATGGTAGCAACCGACTTGTTAGTTTCATCTTGGACCCATGGCAATATACAAAACTGGAAAAAGATGAAACGCTTATTCTTCTTTGTAATTGACCCACCTGAAGTTGTTTGTGCGTATTTAGCAAAACAAATTATTCAAAATAAAAAAGCTAACCGTCGCATCGCATGGATAACACCTTGGAAACTTTTCCTTAGATTTTTACAGCCTTACTACTGGCGCAGAAATCCTGTTAAAGGCACAGCCTTAGAGCATCTCTAGGTTAACTTAATATGATTAGCCATTTAACTTACTAAAGTAAGACGGTTTAATTGGTAAATGGAGGACTTCGTTGTTAGGTACTTCCTCCTATAGAAAAGCTCAGTAAAAGTTCTTTTAAAGCCATTACTGAGCATTGTAACTAATCAGTTCCCTCATTCTCTGAGGCATTATCTTTATTTAGAATACGTCCTTCCCGCTTTGGTCGAATCAATGGTGCAGTTGGTCTTGGATGATAAGTATGGGTATATTGCATACCTACTCCTGCATTTACGTCATCTGCTGCGATTTCAGTCTCAAAGCGTTCATTATCAAGATCACGTATTTCCTCGGTAATTCTTTCTACTTCGTCTTCATCTACACCAAGTTCTTGTAAAATCACTCCACCAAACTTAATCGCAGATTCAAACGTTTCACGGATCATAAAGTCTACTTTTTGTTTGACTAAATGCAGTGAATGCTCACGGTCATATGAACGGACTAATAATTTTGCCAAAGGAAATTCGTGAGTAACCAATTCAACAATTCGATTAGTCGTTTCCTTACTATCTACACACACCACAATCGCCTGTGCTGTTGCAGCACCGGAAGCATGTAAAATATCTAGGCGACAGCCATCCCCATAATAAATTTTAAAACCAAACTTTTCAGCGTTTCGAATCATGTCGGTATTATTATCAATAATGGTGACATCTACGCCTCTTGCCAACAGTAATTGACTGGTAACCTGTCCAAAGCGCCCGAAGCCAATCATTAAAACACTACCGCTTAGTCCATCAGCAATATTGATGTCTTCCAATGAAACCTTTGCTTTAGCTTGAGTAAATCGTTTAAAAATAATACCGACAATTGGAGTCAATACCATTGAAAGTACAACAATCGCAGTTAAGTTAGATTTGACAGTATTATCAATAACTTGGGCACTTAATGCAGCAGAGAAAAGTACAAAGGCAAACTCTCCCCCTTGAGCCATCAGTAAAGCGCGGTCTAATGCTTCTGTATGAGGACTTTTGGTTACTCGAGCGACAATATAAATCATGAGCGCTTTAACAAACATCAGGGCCACTACGCCACTTACAATGAGTTGCCAGTTTTGAGCAACCACTGATAAGTCCAGTGACATACCAACACCGAGGAAAAAGAGACCCAGTAAAATTCCTCGGAATGGCTCAATATCGGCTTCAATTTGATGTCTAAACGTTGATTCAGATAAAAGTACACCCGCCAAGAAAGCTCCCATTGCCATAGTCAAACCACTGACTTGCATGAGCAATGCCGCACCCAACACAACCAGTAAAGCTGCGGCCGTCATGACTTCTCGCGCTTTAGCAGCGGCCAAGAGTCTAAATAACGGATTAAGTAACCAATAGCCTGCCGCAATGAGACCTGCAATTGCCAGTAAACCAATTCCAATGTTTTCCAGACGTACAGATGTGCTTTCGACTACATGATTTGGTGCCATAAAAGCAACAATAGCCAGTAGTGGCACAATTAATAAATCTTCAAAAAGTAAGATGGCTACAATTTTTTGCCCACGTGGTTGAGTCAAGTCACCCCGATCGCCCAATAACTGCATCACAATCGCAGTCGAGGTTAGTACAAACCCTGCCGCGCCAATAAAAGCGACTTGCCATGTGAAACCAAACAATAGCCCTACGCCAGTCAAAGCTAACGCACAAATAATGATCTGCAACGTACCAAGACCAAAAATTTCTCGTCTAAGGCTCCACAAATGTGATGGTTGCATTTCTAAACCAATCACAAAGAGGTACATCACTATTCCCAACTCGGCAATATGTAAAATTGCTGTGGAATCTTGAAAAAATGCAAAACCAAATGGGCCAATAATCAGTCCTGCGATTAAATAACCTAATACTGAACCCAAACCAATGCGTTTAAAAATAGGGACTGCAATGACAGCAGCTGCCAATAACACTACTGGAGCAACTAAGCTTATTGAATGTGCTTCTGAGCTCATACATTTCTCATTTTATTTATCTGCAATTTATTCTATGTGAAACTTGGTGTAAGGGCGATTACTAGTTTTGAGAAAAAGCATCCTAAAAATAAAATGGCTTAAATCATCGGGAAATAAAAATTGAGCCTATACAGGGAAAGAAATATTCATAAACAAACACCCATAAAAAAAGCCCTACCGGGCTTTTTTTAATTAAGCAATAAATTTCAACATGAGCTGAATGACCGTCGCATTAATTAAGTCGACAAAGAATGCGCCACAAAGTGGAACAATCAAAAACGCCTTATGCGATGGACCATACATATTGGTAATGGCTTGCATATTTGCAACGGCAGTTGGTGTAGCCCCCATACCGAAACCACAGTGACCTGCTGCTAATACTGCCGCATCGTAGTTTTTCCCCATGACGCGGAAAGTCACAAATGCAGCATATAAAGCCATGGTGAGTGTTTGAGCACCTAAAATAACTACAAGCGGGCCAGCTAGGTCGGCAAGTTGCCAAAGCTTTAATGAAAGCAATGCCATTGCTAAATAAAGTGATAAAGATGCATTACCAAACACATCAATCGCGCGGTCGAAAATATCAATTTTCAATACGCTTTCTAAAATATTTCTTAAGATTACGCCGCCACCAAGTGCCCAAACGAAAGTTGGTAACTCAAACCATGTTCCCTTACTAAAGCCCGTCATAAATTCAGCAAACGCTAAACACGCTGCAAACATACCGAGTGTGGTAATTGCATTATCGGCAGTAATTAAACGAACTTGATGCGGGTTTTCAAACGGCGCGAGATCATCTGAATTTTGTTCAAGATGCGTATCGCGATGGTGAATTTCCGCATTAGTTTTTGGTTGAGCAAGACTATAACGGTTAATAAGTAATTTGGCTAAAGGGCCACCAATCACACCGCCAATAATCAAACCAAAAGTCGCACTCGCCATACCTAGGGCTAAAGCACCTTGAATACCATGCTGACTTTCTAAGATTTCACCCCACGCACCTGCTGTACCATGACCACCAGTTAAAGTAATTGAACCTGCAATTAAACCAATAAGTGGGTCTAGACCCAATAATGTCGCAAGGCTCATACCAACAGCATTTTGCACAACAATAAATGAGGCTACACAAATTAAGAAGATGACTAACGCACTACCACCTTCTTTAAGCTTCATAAAATTGGCACTTAAACCAATTGAAGCAAAGAACACGAGCATAAAGCTAGTTTGTAATTCACTACTAAAAACAATGCTGTACCCCCATAAACTGTGGACAAGCAAAGAAACTACCGCAGCAACCAAACCACCGGCTACAGGTTCAGGGATATTGTAACGTTTTAAAAAATCAATCCGATTAACAAGAAAGCGGCCCAACAATAAAACGATGACCGCCGAAATTAGTGTATAAAAACCATTAAAAACAAATTCCATATATACTACTTTCTAATTACATTTCTAATCGATTGTAAAATAATTATATTTTATTTTTTCATATGTAAAAAAAACACAAATAAACTTTACAAAATTACCCTAGCAATACATTTTTTACTATTCTTAAAAATAGCTTAATTTTTTAAATATTTTATACATAATTGTTCATAAATTCTTATTTGACGATTAATATCAAATACTTAAACAAAATAATTCAAAATTTAAAGATATTTAGGGTTTGATACCTTAAACAGAAAATCCTGTCTTTTAAGTCACTGAACTCATCTGCTATTCCCGTTAATATTCCTCGAAGACCAGCTCGTTATTTGCTCTGGGCAAAATATTTACAGGTTTTATATTCAATGAGTTTATTGCTTAAAGTTCGACAGAATGTTCCACAAGTGAAGTCGATTAAAACGTCACTTAAAAAGCGTGCTGGTCAGAAAATACCTCACATGCTGACCAATGCATCAGATCTGTTTTTTAGAGGTCCTCAAATTGCCTTGTCAGGAAAAACACCTTTTGATGTGATGTATAAGCATGAAATTATGAGTTTACGTCACTATAAAAATGAGGCTGAAGCTCCTATAGCTAAACACCGCGTACCGTTAGTCATCGTTCCACCATTAGCAGTTAACATGCTTATTTACGATTTGTTCCCTACACGCAGCCTTATACGTTACTTTTTAGCTCAAGGTTTTGATGTCTATTTAATCGACTGGGGCGTACCAACCCGACATCAGGCAAAATACAATTTTGGCACCTATATAAAAGTCTTTATGCCTGAAATGTTAAAACAGGTTCGTATACATAGTGGACAACAACAGCTCTCTTTACATGGCTGGAGTTTAGGTGGTGCTCTTTCACTCTCCTATACCGCGTTATTTAAAGATAAAGATATTAAAAATTTGATTATTCTTGCTTCACCTATCGACACCCATAAAGCGGGTTATATGGGTAAACTTTATGGAAGCTTGACCAAACCTGCACAGTGGGTTCGTAAGCACACCCCTTTTCGTATTCGCCAACATGTACCAAGTGAAGTGTTTCATATTCATGGTTGGCAAAACACACTCGGTTTTAAATTAACGGACCCAATTGGCAATTTAAAAACCTATTGGCAGCTTTTAAAAAATCTTGATAACCGAGAATTTATTGTTGACCACGCCACCTCTAGTTCATTTATAGACAATATGCTGGCTTATCCAGGCGGCGTTATGCGTGACATTATTTTACGTTTCTGGATTGATAATGAGCTATCAACAGGTGTCGTTAAGTTTGGCGAACTTACAGCTCATCTAAAAGATATTGATTGTTCAGTGTTAGCCGTGGGTGGCGATACAGACATTATTGTGACCGCCGATGCCGTTAAACCCCTTATGACCTTAATTGGTAGTAAAGATAAAACATTCAAAACCGTACCAGGCGGCCATATGGGGGTGGTTTCAGGTAGCCAAGCTCCTAGTTTTGTTTGGCCTGAAATAAGTAATTGGTTAGCGACCCGTTCAGACTAATACTTTTAAAAGCACGAAAGCCAGCGTAGCCAGTTCTACGCTGCTTAAAATTCAAACTATGCAAAAGCTTTTTATTTGATTAATCCATATGCATGTAATTGCTTATCACACGTTATAAGTACGATTTTATAAAACACAAAGATAATAAAAAATTGCCACTTTATAGTTAAACAATATATTAATTTAGTCATAAAAACATAAATTTTATTTATCACAAAACCATTTTTAAAATAAAAAATTTTATCAAACGTTAAATTTTTCTTAAAACATATCCATTTTATTTAAATAATATTTTTGACTTTTAAGATTATCTACCTAAAGTCGATGTTACTTTTTGTTATTTGTGTAAAGCTCAACTCAACAGGGATTTTACTCAAATATTTGAAATACAATAATTTTAATTTATTATTCATTGTAAAACATGTATATTATTTGAACAATTGTAGGCAATATCTCACAATCATGTAAGCCAAAGCTTACAACACAAATGATTGTTTTTTCTATAATTAATTTCAGTACATATAAGCACTCTTTACTATTAAATAGAAAGCTGAATATTAATAAAGAGATCTGGAGAAAATGATAAAGTCATCTTTATTAATATAAAAACTCTTAATAATAGAAAAAGAATCTCAAAAAATTAATATGTACTATCTTTCCTCTGGAAACAGAGGAAAGATACCTTTTTATAATCTTCAGATAGGGTATAGAAAATGTTTATCGCAAAAAATATATTTGTATATTTACTATCAATGTTAGCTCTATGCTTAATGATTATTTTTTTTAATTACCTAGGAATGAATGAGACGACTAATCTCTTAATTTCTTCGGCACTCTTTGGAATATTTATTACGTGGTACTATAAAGGTAGTGGACTATGTATTGCTCTATTTAGTTTTTTTTACTGGGCAATGTTCGTGATTAGTCAAAGTTTAGAAGTGATATGGATGCTTTCGGTTTCATTGATTGTATATTTAGTGATGACTAAAATTGTACCTAAACTCAAGCACATCCATATCGGTATAACGTCAAATAGTTAGAATGGATTTACTCCCCGATTAACCATTCCAACTTTCCTAACCGTATCAACTTTAGTTTGCTCTGCAATTAATAGTTCATTTAAGAAAAATTTGAGATTTTGCTGATTAAGCAAAATTGGGTTAAAAGTACTTTCTCCCATCTTGAGAAAGAAAGCCTCGATATTTGTATTGCGTTGCACATATTTCATTGACCAACGTTGAAAAGAGTTTTCTTCAATGGAATATGTGCATAACCATTTAACATTGTGGTGCCTTTGATCTTTTTGAATTTTCTCAAATAATCTTTCTACCACCTCTTTTTCGCCTTCTAAACATTGAAAAAATGCATTATCGGCATAATAAAGTACTCCACAAATCTCGTTCAAATCATTGAAATCACGAGCTTCTGTTAGGATATCACGCAAATCTTGTAGCAAATCTTCATTATTTTCATTTCGTTGGCTGGCATAACACAGTCGAACGTTCATAAGACTTCCGTGAAATATAAAATTTCATTATTAATGGATTTTTCAACTTAACACACCTTTAACAGAAATACTTTACATTTCATTATTATAAAAAATCGTAACCTTACCGAATTTCAATAAAAAAGCCCGAAACTAGTTCGGGCCATGGTATTTATAACCACATTATTTAACACGTTCAATTTGTAAAACTTCAATTTCGGTGGACTTAATACGATGTGTGTCAACTTCACCTACAATACGTACTTTATCTCCCACTTTTAATTGCCAACCGTTTGCTAAGTCATCATCAACATCAATCACGATGGAACCCGTTTTGTCTTTAAGCTCATAATGGTCGCCAGCAATATGCTTTACGATAGTTCCTGTGAGAGTTACACCTGTTTCATCAGCTAATGTTTTTGCTTTTGAAACAGTGACTACATTTTTTGCGGCTTGATTGAGTATAGCCGGATTAGTTCTTGCAAAGGTTGCACTGCTACCGAATAAAACCAGACTGGTAATTGTGGTTAACACTATTTTTTTCATTAAAATTTCTCCTATTGTTTTATTCATAGTTATCTAACAATTTCTTAAAACTGTGAGTTTTAGCTTTTGTGATTTTTTGTGTCATCATGTCAGATGTACAATATTATTGTTGGAGAAGCTTTTAGACTGGCTCTTTTTTTAATCATTAAAATAAAAAAAACCACATCGGGTGATGTGGCAAAAAGATGTAGCTTACTGAACCAAAAAAATAACGTATAACAGAGGATATAAGTCTAGAATAGATATTAATTATTAAAATAAACTTAAGAAAAAAATATTAATTAAAGATTTTCTAAAAATTTAGATAAACCTTCTGGTGCCCTTCCTTCTAATCGACTACTGGTGGTTACTCGAACTAAATTGCTCCATGTAATATTACAACACTGTCTTATCAATTTATTAATGAGGGAAACATCTTCATGACAGGGAACCGGTTCAAAACCACCAACTTGCATATAAACAGCAGCACTAAAACTTAAATTTGCACCATGAATATGATGATGATCCATACAGTCTTGATAATGTGACAAATACTTTTTTTGTTTTATAACAGATAATCGGCTCAAGTCATCTAAAGTCACAATACCGCAAATTGCATCTGTAGGCTGATGCAAAATTTGGCAACGCAACCAGTCGGGACTGACGATACTATCGGCATCGGTACAGGCAAGCCAAGTTGCTCCATTTTGAATAACTTGACGAATACCTAAGTCTCGGGCCTTTCCAACACACGCATAATTACATTCAATCCAGCTTACTCCATAACTTTGTACAATTGAGCGCGACTGGTCTGTACAGCTATCGAGCACAACCATAACCTCAACCTGTTCATCCGGTACTTTTTCTATCGCATCTTGAATTGACTGCAAACAGGCTGGCAAATGCTGTTCTTCATTATGCGCTGGAATCACAACACCTATTTTCATCGTAATTGTTCCCGCTGAGCTATTGACGAAGAATTAACAGTCCAAACATCAACCATAAAGTCCGGATCGTTTAGACTTAAATAGTGATGAAATGGAAAATATTGTTGAAAGCTTTGGTGTACTTCCTTGGCATTCAATTCAAAATCCTGAATATCATGTCGCCAATGGCAACACAAAATTTCCCCTTCCGGGTTTAAGGCCTGCTTTAATTTTTCAATAAACTCATCTAACTCATCGCATGTGAGGTAATACGCCACTTCGCTAATCACAATTAGGTCAAATTTTTGTTCATAAAAATCTTCAGGTATTTTTCTATTTTCAACAGTCACATGTTCAAATGCTTCTAACCTTTGGGATGCGAGTTGAACGGCCTGCTCAGAGACATCTATACACAATAGACGCGCAGCACGCTGAGCTAGATAAACGCTTAAATGCCCATTTGAACAGCCAATTTCTAAAACTTTTTCATAATGAGGTCGTGTTAATAATGCAAGGCAGATTTGTCTTTTACGGGCTTCGTACCAGTGATAATCATAGCCCCATGGATCATTATTACTACGATACAACTCCTCAAAATACATACGAGAATGAGTCACTCAGATATACCTCATAAGGCATTAAAAGACGGCTAATGGCACTAGAAGACAAAACGGCGGAATTGCCTGTACTTTCATCGGCTTCAATTTGTGTTTTAAATTGCATAACTGCTTGAATTTTTTTATTTAATTGGTTTTCAGTTAAGGCATAAGCTTGTGCTTTGGACCAATCAATACGTGGGTCTAAAGGCTCTGCCCAATGCCATGCCCAAATCAGTACATGCACACATACTAATTGATGCACTTTTGCAAAGGCCTGCACTGTTTTCCCGACGGCCTCATGATCTGGATGCCCATCAAATGCATAACTACAAATTAAAATATCTTCAGGTTGAACGATTTGGCTGAGCGCTTGATTTAATAGATGAGTCTGTGAGTGAATCTGACCATCGGTAAGGTTTAAAGCAATTCGTTCAGAATGATCTGAGACACCTAAACTATTCAAAGCAGCAAAAGTCTCTTGCGGACGTAATTCGTTTAATTGGTCTGGGCTGTATTTTGTTGAATGGGGATGGCTTTGCGTGCCATTACTGACCGCCACAATAACAAGATGACAATTTTCTTTGACTAGCTGCTGCATTAAACCACCACAGCCAAGCACTTCGTCATCAGGATGCGGAGCGACAATCACCACTCTTTTCGAACGAAACAATTGTAAATTCAGCCCATCTAAAGGATGCGTTTTAAATGCCTCTAGCCACTTAAACTTCGGTGTTCCTTCACCTGAAATTACGCGATCTTCGACTAAGGGATGAGTTAAAGTTCCCATAAGCTTTTCTCCGGCAAACAGAGCTCTGCAATAGACTCATAATCAAAAGCCGCATGGCTCTGACGAATAAAGACAGGCAAATCAGCAATGAGCTGTGAAAATATAGCTTCTTCACAATAAGGACGCGCGCCTAAAGCCTTACCAACAAGTTGAATAACACTCTGGCAGCATTGTTCTGTTTGAGCACGCAATATACGGATTTCTCGCTCATGACTGAGCATAGGTTCTTCATCAATAAGCTTGGCAATATATTGAAAATACTGTTTTGTTACAGAAAGCTGTTGAGCTAATTCCCCTAAATACATTTTTTTAAATGCGTTTGGGCTGAGTTTGCAACTTTCATGTAGGAAGCTAACTAAACGTACCGCCGCACCATACCAACAAGCGGCAACACCAGCCGCACCATGCCAAAATCCGGGACGCTCCAAATAGCGATTTGGCTGACCGATAACCGTAACGGGAGTATTGTCAAAATGTACCTGAGCAGTTTGAGTGCCTTGCATACCAACGGCTTGCCAATGATTTAGGTCAACATGAACCGAAGGATCACTTAATTCAACAATACAAAGCTGTGCTTGGCCTTGCTTGTCCTTATAGCTCATTAAAGCCTTGTGAATAAACTCAGCGCCAGAACACCAAGTTTTGATACCGCTACAATGATTGTTCTCGACTTGTAGAGGTGCAGGCCCGCCCTCTGCTGCCCATACCGCCCACGTTTGCTCATCTATTTCAGCTTGATAACCCAGTTCTTTTAAAATACTTAAAGCATCACAATGTGACTCAAATAATTTAGCTAGACTTAAGTCACTCCCTGCAATTTGAGCGAACATTTGCCACCTTTGGTAGGTTTGACCTGATGCTGGATAGGGTAAACTTTTAGCTAAACTTACTAATTCTTGAAGCAAGTCTTGGCGTAGCTGACTTTTGTTTTCAGCTTCAGCATGTTCGAATTCATTCAACATACTCAAGATTTTCATATTTATAGATATTTTAATATTCATTACAAATAATTATTCAAAAGTATTAACTTAAACATATCGAAATAATTCTGTTTAATTAAAGATATAAAATGTAATAAAAAGATATTTTCTATAACTTTATTAAATGAATATTTCGTTTTATTTCATTGTTATTTAACTATATCGCTTAAGTGAAAATATAAAATAATCATGTAAGGTTTATTAAAAAAGAAAGATTTCTCCGATTTTATCCAGTAATTTAGTTTCTACGATTTTTCTATTTCCAAAGAAGAGGTCAAAAATGAGTACTTTAAATATTAATGATATTAAAAAACATGCAGACGTTATTGCTTCTTGTGGTACCAAAGTAGGAACTGTTGATCACCTTGAAGGTGAAAATCAGTTAAAACTTACTAAAGACGAAAATGATCAACATCACCTTATTCCTACTTCTTGGATTGGTGAAGTAAAAGACGATCAAGTCATCTTAAATAAAAACTCTCAAGAAGTTAAAGAAAATTGGCAAGCCATTTAAATTTCTTTGCACAGTTAGTTTATAACTGTGCATCTTATTTAAAAATATAAACAACAATTAAAATAAAATAACGAGAATTAAAAAAGTAAAAAGCTCCTTTTTATTAAGGAGCTTTTTATTTCTATCATAAAAATTTTAATTCAATATTTTTATAAATTACTCTGATTTATTGCAACCGAACGGGTTGCTTTACGCTTTCGGGTTACAAATAAACCGCACACCACCACACCTAACGTTACCCCTAAAGATAGAGTCGTTTCATAACTATAGGCTGGTGAGAAGAACATATAAGCCAATACACTTAAAATAATGATAATCACAAACCAAGTCAGCCATGGAAACAACCACATTTTAAAGGGAATTTCTGCTCCAGCTGCTTCTAACTTATGTCTTAAACGTAACTGTGAAAACGCAATAACCAAGTACACCAGCAAAGCAATCGAACCTGTGCTTGAAAGCAATAAACCAAACACTTTCCCAGGGAATACATAGTTAATGACACAGCATACTAAACCAATAAAAGTTGAGGAAAACACCGCAATTGCCGGTACCCCCGCATAATTCACTTTAGTGACTGCCTGCGGTGCTTCATTGCGTGTTCCTAAACGGAATAACATACGAGAAGACGTATAAATTGCGGCATTCATACAGCTTGCCACGGCGATAAACACAACCGTATCAATAATAAGTTTAGTACCTGGTACATTTAAGCTCATTAAAACGTATTGGAATGTCCCGTACTTTTGTAAGTCTGGTGAACGCCAATCGACAAGTGAAACGGCAATAAACATTGAAACCACAAAGAAAAGAATAATACGGTACAGCACCAAATTGGTGGCACGTCTAATTTTCTGTTTAGGGTTGGATGACTCTGCCGCGGCAATCGAGACAATTTCTACCCCAAAAAATGAAAACGCCGTAATTAAAATGGCAGATAAAATACCTCCCATACCATGCGGCATAAAGCCAGCGTTGTTATATAAATTGGCAACACCGCTAACATTTTTAGCTAAAGGCCAAATACCGGAAATTGCCAAAATACCAATTATGATAAATCCAATAATGGCGACTACTTTGACTAAAGAAAACCAGAACTCAAACTCACCAAAACTTTTGGTACTAAAAAAGTTGGCCAAGCTTAAGAACACAATAAAGCAAAATGCATAGATAGAAACCGAAACGCTCGGAAACCACGAATGTAAAATTTCTGCGCCAGCAATCGCTTCTACCGGAATCGCAAGCACCCAAAACCACCAATATAACCAACCAATAGTGAAGCCTGCCCACGGGCCAATCGCTTTACGGGCATAGGTAGAAAATGAACCGGTGTCCGGCTCTAAAACGGCCATTTCACCCAACATTCGCATGACCAGAAAGACCATAATACTGGTAGTGAGATATGCAAGAATGACCGCTGGGCCTGCTTTGGCAATTGCAGAAGATGAACCGACAAATAAACCTGCACCAATAACACCGCCAATACTAATCATTGTGATATGGCGATTTGAAAGTCCTTCGCCTAATTTTTTTGTTCTATCATTATTCATATTTCATTCCTTAAAAATATATCCATAAAACAATCTATTACATGTTTAAAAATCCTTTGCTAATGAAAAAGGGAAAACCTGATGTTTTCCCTTTGTTGCAGACATTAATTTAAAGTTGGCATTGAGAACTGTTTTGCTTCACGGACTTGAGCCGAAGGCCAGCGCTGTGTAATGGTTTTACGGCGTGTGTAGAAACGGACGCCATCTGGACCATACGCATGTAAATCTCCAAACAGTGAACGCTTCCAGCCACCAAAGCTGTGGTAAGCCACAGGTACTGGTAAAGGCACGTTAATACCGACCATACCCACTTGAATGTGGCTGCTAAAATAGCGTGCTGCTTCCCCATCACGGGTATAGATACAAGTACCGTTGCCATATTCATGGTCATTAATGAGCTGCATCGCTTCTTGCATGCTATTCACACGCATAACTTGCAACACAGGACCAAAAATTTCTTGCTGGTAGCTGGTCATATTCGGTGTGACTTGATCAATTAAAGTTGGTCCAACGAAGAAACCTTTTTCATAGCCTGCCGGTTTTGCATCACGACCATCTACCACAATTTTTGCGCCTTGCTGTTCTGCACTTTGAATATAAGCCTGCACTTTGTCTTTATGCGCTTGGGTAATAAGCGGACCAAAGTCGTTACTTGCATCGGCATAGTTACCGAACTTCAATTTTTTCATTTCTTGAGTGAGCTTATCAATCACGACATCGGCAACTTCATCGCCAATAGCAACCGCAACCGACAGTGCCATACAACGTTCACCAGAAGAGCCAAAAGCAGCGCCTAATAATGAAGTCACTACGTTATCAATATCAGCATCGGGCATAATGATGGCATGATTTTTTGCGCCACCTAATGCTTGGCAACGTTTACCTGTTGAAGTCGCTGTACGGTAAATATATTCAGCAATTGGGGTTGAACCTACAAAGCTGACTGCCTGAATACGTGGATGATGCAATAAGGCATCTACCGCTTCTTTGTCACCATTGACCACATTAAACACGCCATCAGGTAACCCCGCCTGTTTTAAAAGTTCAGCAAGGTATAAAACCACAGAAGGTGCTTTTTCAGAAGGTTTTAAAATAAAACAGTTACCGCAGACTAGTGCCATTGGGAACATCCATAAAGCGACCATGGCCGGAAAGTTAAACGGTGTAATACCAGCGACAACCCCTAGCGGTTGGAACTCACTCCATGAGTCGATATCTGGACCAACATTTTTTGAAAACTCCCCTTTTAAAAGCTCTGGTGCGCCGCAAGCATATTCAACGTTTTCAATACCGCGTTGCAATTCGCCTTGAGCATCATGAGAAATTTTGCCGTGCTCTTGCCCAATCAAAGCGCAAATCTTTTCGGCATTTTGCTCTAATAATTGTTTGAACTTAAACATGACACGTGCACGTTTAATAACTGGGGTATCACGCCATGCAGGAAATGCTTGCTCGGCTACCTGAACTGCTTCATTTACCGTTTGAGCATCTGCAATTTCGACTTCTTTACTAATTTCACCCGTCGCAGGATTGTAAACTGGCTGTTTTCTTGCCGTTTTAGATACAATTCGTCCTTGAATGAAATGCCCTAGCACTTTTTTGGCTTGTTCACTATGTGTACTATTTTCAGTTGAAACTTCGTCATAGCTAAAATCTTCTAGGCCATTTGTCATTGTTGTTACTCCTTACTACAATTAGTTTTCAGATCAAACTGCTTTTTCATTTGGTTTTTAAAGAGCATCCAGAGACACTACCGATGCTCATAAATATCTATAAGGCTTATTTCACTTGATAAAGTGCATCGCCCACGGCATTCAATAACCGGTCAATATCTGCTTCCGTACTGTTGAACATTGGACCGAACTGAAGCGTGTCACCTCCAAAGCGGACATAGAAACCTTCTTTCCAGAGTTTCATACCGAGTTCAAAGCCTCGAATGGTGGCATCGCCATCACGCGGAGCTAACTGCAAAGCACCAATCAAGCCACAGTTACGAATATCTAAAATGTGCGGTGCACCTTTTAAACCATGCAGCATTTTTTCAAAACTTGGAGCCAACGCCGCCGATTGAGCTAACAAGTTTTTCTTTTCTAAAACTTCAAGCGCAGCTAAAGCGGCAGCGCAAGCAACCGGATGTGCCGAATAGGTATAGCCGTGGGTAAATTCAATGGCGTGTTCTGGTAAGTCTTGCTGCATAAACGCAGAGTAAATTTCATGGCTTGCCACCACACCACCTAAAGGAATGGCACCATTGGTGACTTGTTTAGCAAAGTTCAAAATATCTGGCGTAACTCCGAAATATTCCGCCGCAGTCCATGTTCCTAAACGCCCAAAACCTGTAATTACCTCATCAAAAATTAACAAGATGTCATGCTGATCACAGATCTCTCTTAAACGTTGTAAATAGCCTGTTGGCGGTACAATACAACCTGCTGAACCGGAAATAGGCTCTACAATGACGGCTGCAATATTTGAAGCATCGTGTAGCTCAATTAATTTAAGCATTTCATTGGCAAGTTCTACCCCACCTGTTTCTGCACAGCCTTTGGTAAAAGTTAGATTTGGCTGTAAGGTATGCGGTAAATGGTCTACATCCATAAGCTGACCAAACATTTTACGGTTGCCGCCAATTCCACCTAAACTTGTCCCCGCAACGTTTACGCCATGGTAGCCACGGGCGCGACCAATCAATTTGGTTTTGCTTGGTTTACCTTTAATACGCCAATAGGCACGCGCCATTTTGATAGACGTATCTGCCGACTCTGAACCTGAGTTGGTAAAGAAAACGTGTTGTAATTTTTCAGGCATATGCTGAACAATTTTATCTGCCAGCTTAAAAGAAAGCGGATGACCAAACTGAAAAGCTGGTGAGTAGTCGAGCTGACCTAATTGGGCGCTTACCGCTTGTTGAATTTCAGGCAAGGTATGGCCTGCACCACAAGTCCATAAGCCTGAAAGTGAGTCATAAATTTCACGGCCCGAATCATCAATTAGATATGACCCTTTTGCACCCACAATCATGCGTGGGTCTTTCGCAAAGTTTCGATTTGCAGAGAAAGGCATCCAGTGTGCCTGATAATTTATATGCATATTATTATTAGGTTGAACCGCATCTAAAGTATGCTCAGAGTCGCTAAATTTATCCGTATCAAACATAACCATTCCTGTTTATTTTCAAATTATGGTTTGAGTGTACATAGCGACATAAGTTTGATAAATTCAAATTATCTTGAGTTTAGATTTAAAAAAAAAAAACTAAATGAAACCTAAAAAATTAAATCAAGTCACTGATTTTGATATAAAACTTCTCAAAATATTTAAAACGGTTTGCGACTGTCACAGCTTTACATCTGCCGAAAGTATTTTAGGTATTAGCCGCTCTGCAATTAGTTTGCATATGAGTGATTTAGAAAATCGTTTGGGCATTCGACTATGTCAGCGAGGCCGTGCCGGATTTGCCCTCACCGATGAAGGACGGGAAATTTTAGAATATATTGAAGTACTCACAGCAGCGATTGAAGACTTCCGCTCTAAAGTCAACCAAATGCATAACCGCCTTAAGGGTGAGTTTAATATCGGCATTATTAACAACCTTGTGACTATGCCTAGAGGCTATATCACCAACACCTTGACTCAACTTGCCGAAGAGCATGCCGAGGTTATTATTAATATTAGTATGAGCACCCTTTCAGATATTGAGTGCCGTGTACTTGATAACCGATTGCATGCAGGTGTTATACCCCTTGTTACACCTTTATCTGGTTTAGACTATTTCGACTTATATAGTGAAAGTTCATTTTTATATTGCGGCAAAAATCATCCTTTATTTAACCACTGTAGCAACATCAATTTAAATGAATTAAAAAAATGGCAAGCCATTCTTCCTAATTATGCCATTACCTCGGAAGCAGCGAAGTTGCATCAGCTTTTAGACTGTAAAGCGACAGCAAGTGACCGTGAAGGGATTGCCTTTTTGATTCTAACCGGAAAATTTTTAGGTTTTTTACCTGACCACTATGCAAAAAAATGGGTTGAAGATGGTGCGATGCAACCTGTTTTAAAAAACAAAATGCACTACAGCACCCCTATATGTTTAATTACTCACAAGGGTAAAAACCACAATAATATTTTAAAAACCTTTATGGAAATGCTTGAGAAAAGAATCAGTAATGATTAAAAATAGTTATATATAGATGTTAGAATATAGATATTATATAAATAACAAGCCCTTTTATTTAAAAAAACTTCATAATAGAAATTTACAAAATTTAAGCTTCCTAGTGGCTTTTTAGATAAAAATGACTATCGAGTATATTTAAATATATTTAATATTTAATATTTAATAAATATCACTTAACGATCTGTTTTTAATAAATAAAAAATATATAATCACGCCCGCAAAGTAAACATAAATACTTAAGGTTTATTCATGAAAAAAATTTCAACTTTAGCAGTTTCTATTTCATTTATTATGTTAACGGGGTGTGGTGGAGGCAGTTCAAGCTCTAATAATACTGAAAATGTATCATCACAAGCTCAGGAACAATCTACTCAAAATGTAAATAGTCTAAAGTGTGATAGAGGTATTCTCTTAAATTCTACGCTTTCAACTAATACAATTTTTGATGAAACGCTATATTCTTTAAATTATAGATTTAAGGAAATTTCTTCAGGAAATCCTCCAACTTCAATTCCACAACTTTATGCATATGAAATTAAAAGAAATGATCAAATGTTATATGCTTATCCAAAAGCACTTTACAATATAACTGCTGATGAAATTGAAAGTAGTTTGGCTGAAGATATCGTCCAAAGTTATGACCTTAACTCTTTCGGTCTTTTCACTAAAAAGACATACCAAAAGCAAAATAATGGTTGGCCTTTAGGTTATGTCGTTGCATCCCAAGGCTCACAAATTACAACTGCTCAATTTAATGATAGTTGTAGTTTAAATTCAGATAATGTGAGTTACGACTACGAAAAAATTGATGTTTCAGGTAAAAAAATATCTGACATTTTCCCATCTAATATTTTAACAAGTCGACCAGAAAATATAGACTACTTATATATGAGTAATCGCTTTGCTGGAATACTTAAAAATAATCAAACAGCTTTTACGAGCTTATTGAATAGTAATGCGACTTTCCCAAGCGGTTCTTTTGTTTATGTACCGAAGTCTGTTGTTTATAACAATACCGAATTTTATTTCTTTGATAACGATAGTACTAATTTCAAAACCCTAGCTGAATGGCAACAAGCCCTTTATCCAACCGTTAAATATAAATTTGATACTGTGGCTGGCTACAATGTGACTTACTCTGTAGACAGTGCAGGTAATCAAATTTATTCGGGTGGTAAAGACCCTGCCATTGAAATGAATGGTAAAATTTACGATGGTGAATGGCAAGTTAAAGGTAATGTTGTTTCTGAAACATACGGTGAACCAGCAATTATGTCGACCACTAATTATCAAACAAAAGGAAAATTTGCTTTATACAATAAAGCGAGTTATGACTTTCTTGTTGCCCAAATCCAAACTTACTATAAGTAAAATTTAAAACCTGTATATCCCAAAGTACCTTGCAATGTACTTTGGGATATTTATCTAAACCAGCCCTACCCTTAATAAAAAGTAATCTAATGCCTTATTTCCTTCATACGCATCGTTCTTATCTAAATACTGAATAATTGCACCCTCAACCATATACAAAAAGAGTTTCGCTTCATTAAATGTTGCATCGGCCTTGAGTGTTCTAAGTACACTATAAATTTCATTGGTCAGCCATGTTCTGTACCTTACTGCGGTTTGGTAAGCATTTGGATAGCTATTTTTAGTTTCAAAAATAGCCTTAAATAATAAGTAATATGGCCCTTCTATATCACTATGTAAAAAATAAAGTTTCTTGAGTTTATCTATTGCATTTGTATCATGCTCATACTCCACCAGTGCAACCACTTGGTCTTGGAGCCGTTCTTTTTGTACGACTAGACAAATATCAATGAAGCGCTCTTTTGAGTGAAAATAATTATAAAACGTCATTTTGTTCACTTCAGTTTCTCTCACAATTTTGTCGACGCCCACAGTGTGAAACCCACCGTGGTGAAACAGATTTATTCCTTTTTTTACAACTTCTAAAGCACGTGTTGGGAGAATTAAATTTGGCATAGTTTTACCGTTATAAAATAAATTTTTGTTGTATATAAATGAGTTAAAAAAATCTATGCCCTTTCTGGGAGAAAAAAAGGCGCAGCAAAACCCATAAAGACTGTGCTTGGCACATCTCGAGTTTTATAGTTGCTAAGTTTTTGGTCGTGACGATTTAAAGCTTGATAAACCTAATGGCGATCAAACTCGTTAATAAACTAAGTTGTGTTGTTATAGCTTTTGGCAAAGGCTGCCAAGAAATAATGGATGTGCAAAGCCGACTCCTTTTTATTGGGAGTTCTGCCAGACATTAAAATTATGGTGGCAGAACGAAAAGGGGTTGACGGACTGGTCATAGAGCCAGCACACCCGAAGGTGTCCCCCTCCCGTTCCGCCGCAGAGGGGGCACGAGGGGCTAAGCATTAAAAGTAAAACCTTTAATGCTTCTATGATACGGTCCGTCAAAACCGACTGGCGATGTAGGCCAGCACGCAAAGGATAATAGTCACTCTATTTATCGTCAAGCACAAAAAGTGACAACTGTTTTAAAATGAATCAGTCAAATTATTTGGTAAATAAACAACTGTTTACTACATTTTAATATCGCTATTTCCTACCAAATAATTTCCCCCAAAAACTCTGCGGCTTCCAATTCGGATCTAAAAAATCATAATGATAGTCGTAGTGTTCCAAGGGCTTAATTGGCATAAGTTCCATAGGCACTAAAGGATTATCAATTTCGATTTCTAGACCATTCATCCATGCTAATTTAGTAAACATGACTGGATGATGTGACCAAATCTCACCATTAAACTCTTCACCAAAATCCTTATTATAAGCTTTGTGTACTCTTGGATTTAATAAAGTTTGTACTATCTCTATGATTTTATCCTTATCCTTTTCATAAATTGCATCATAGATTCCAAATTCAAACTGTACGACTTCTCTTAATTTATTAATTTTTTGATTAGCCACCGCTTTAATTTCTTGATAGTCTTTCCAGTCATTTCGAAGTACAGCTTGTAAAGCATGAGTTCTAAATCTTGGATCATCTTTTGATGGTTTGAATTTAGCTTCTTGGTAACTTGGTTCAAATTCTCCCCAGAGTAAATTAATGGTGTTTAATTGGGAAAATCTTTCCAGAATCTCTCGATTATCAGTTAATAAGGGAAATAAAAATCTATCCGGAGTAGATAATGAGTATCCTCCCGAATACTTGCAGCTTTCTGCTCTTAGTAAACTGGAGACATAAAACCATTGTTTTAATCCAGATAAATTTTTTTGAGAGAAAAACTCATAATACCCATAATAAATTGCATCAGTTGCCATAAAGTCAAACATAACCCCTCTAGGATTGTTATCTTTTAAATCTTTATGCATTTGATTCAGTCTACGTTGTTCTCTCTCTCTTGCAATTGACTGACCATGTTCTGCAATCCCAATTACACTATTTTTTATCATTTAGAACTAACCTTATTTCCTAAATTAATAGTAACAGCACGACTATCATTGACTCCAACTACAATCTTGTTAATTGGTTTTCCACCTTCAACTGCCTGAAGTATTTTATTACCTGTAGCTTTTGCAGTTGGACTATTTTTTGAGTTTGCTAATTCATTAGCACGACTAATAATCCACTCATTGGTCATCTGTACACCAATATTATTAGGCGAGTTTTTATTATCACTTAATTTAACTGAACCGCGCTCTTTTAATGGCTTCACTTCAACAACATAAAGCTCACCATTCTTCATATACACTCCATCGAAACAGTTGTTTCCACATTTGCTTTCAAGTTTGGTATAACCACTATTCGTAAAATAACTATCTGCAATTTCTTCTCGTAGAATTCCAGATGTATTGTTATCCGTAATATTCAACAGTTGTTTTTGCTTACTAAGAACTTCCTTTGGTGGATCAATAATTTTCCCATTTTCAGAAATTTGCTTGGCACTAATGTTTCCTGAAGCTGATGCAGTCACTGTAGGTAATTTTGCAGGGTCATTCTTTAATACGCGGTTTATATCCTTAGTTATTTCTACAGCTTTACCACCAACCTGAGTAACGACCTTACCTCCTACTATTCCAAGTGCCGCCTCTCCTGCTGCCACAGCTAAATCAATACTATCCTGTGTTAATGCTGATAGCTCATCTTTTCTATTCGGGCTGTATGATTGTATGACTTTCTGGCCTTGTGTAGATTCATAAGGTGTCAATAACCCCTTAACTCCATCTACTGTCTGCTTTGCTGATAAAGCTGTTCCTGTACCCGCTACCGTAGCTCCTACACAAGAAACTCCTGTTTCTGGACATGCAAGAGCCAGACCTCCTGTCGCAAGCCCACCACCTACCGTACCGGCAACTCCAATTACTACCTGCCCCACATTTTTACCTTTGCTGACATATTTATCATTACTCGTCCGAATATCATTCGCTTTATCCCAATTTGAATAGGTAAATAACCCAGTTGCTTTTAAAGCATTTTGCTCTTTAGTATAGGTTTTCCCTAGCGCTTCAAATGCTTTCAGACTTTTATAATTGGCATCACTCTCGGGAACACCTTTCGAACACTCTACCAATGCGCATGCGGCTGCTCTTAATCGAGTCTGTTCCGCTTCCGTTTTACCTTCGGTTAGTTTTTTCAGAACTTTGGCTTCATCAACATGCAACTGTCTGTTATTTGCATCTACATTCACTGCTGTTGCTGTACTACCCGTATTTAAACCTGCTACAACTCCTGCAGCTGCAAGTGTCAAGCTGGTTACACCACTTGCAACAGCTTCGGCTGTTTTCTCACTTATACCTGTTTGGGTTAAAGCCTGAGCTACACTATTTTGGAAATCATTTATTTTAGGTGCTGAAGCTGCAACCGTACCTGTAGTAACCGCACCTTCAAGTGTGCCCGTACCTAATGCTCCCAAGGCGGTATGCATCGCTACACGATATATTCCCCCTTCATCCCACTTCTTCGCTTCTGCCTCATTACCTTGTGCTCGTAAAATCAATGCTTGTTTTTGAGCATAATCTGCAACAGCTTTAGGAGCATTTTCACCAAATTTTTGAGTCACTGAAACTTGAGTATTAATCTCTTTTAGAACTCTATCTTTATCAAAGTTATTTTGCAGTGCTCCACTATTCTCACGTGCTGTATCTGTAGTTACAGACGTTAATATCTCAGATTTGATCTGTCCGGCAGTTTTACCCGTTAAGGCTTGCTGGCCTTGTTCCTCTCGAATTGTAATGTTTTGGGTATTCACACCACTCTTGGTCATACTACTGTCTTTATCACTGTCTAGACCAAACCCAACAGATTTACTTACCCCTACTGTAGTTGAAGCGTGTTGATCAATTTTGTTTGGTGTCGAAAGTACCGTGCCAGGTTCTTTGTTACCTGCCGTACCACTTTTTCCGGCATTAAAACCACCACCTACAGAAACGCCCTTAGCATCATATTCAGTCACGTTTTGAATGTTAGAAGACGTTAAAGTGCCTGTATCTAGACTATTTTTCTTCAAGTTCTCAGCAGTCTGAGTCGAGGTAATAATTGCACCTTTCAAGTCAGTGTTTTTATTCACCTTAATCTGGTAACCGTCGTCGCCTGCAAATACACCTGACTGCTCATTTACAGATGCATAATTCGCATCTACATTAGACTTGCTAAAGCTTCCAGATACATTGCCTCCACTAAAACCTACACTCACTTGTGCTGACATATTCTGTTGTTTGCTCTTGTATGTCGCTTTGTCCTGTAAGCTTTCAACATTTAAGTTATCGGCTTCAATCTGTACACCTTTACCTTGTACTTGTCCGCCAATAATATTCGTCGTTTTTCCGCTTGTTATCGTGGTTAGGCTATCTTTAGAACCCACATGGCTATTCACATAACTTGTGTCGGTACCATTACCCTTACCTTTACCCAAGTTGCCGCCAGCCGTTACACCAAAGCCTGTTTTATTACTTACAGTAACTCCGGCATTCCAGCCTGCACTTTCATTTTTACTTTCTTCAATATGGTTCTGTTCGGCTGCTTTAATATTGACATTGTTGTCGGCAGCCAAGCGTGTACCTTGTTGCCCCAATACGTCTGAACCAACAATATTAATATTCGATTGATTCCCTGCGCCTGTGGCCACAATAGATGTACGTCCGCCAGCATTGACCTGACTTTGACTCGCAGTGGTACTTTGTGAATGGCTTGTTTCAGTATTTTTCTGTTCACCATAGGTCAGGCTAACACCAACCTCCATATCTTTAAACTTACTCGCATCCGACAGTGCACCTTGTAATTTCCCTAAAGACTGCCCTGCTTTATAAGCATCAAAGCCAGCATTGGCTGCTGCCATTGCATTCACACGATCATTCTTGCTTTGGCCAACCTGCTTAGCAGATTCCACTACACTTTGTACAGCCGAAACCACTGGAACATTCACCGCAAGTGTTAAGCCTTTCTGTTGCATCTCATGCTTATAGTCACTTGTGCTTTGTTCTTTAGCAGCTTCAATATTGACCTGCTCTGCCAATATATTCACATCGCCTTTCTGTGATGAAACAGTACTTCCCGTTTGCTGATAGGCCTTACCCGCTACAATATTGGTATTACCGTTTAAGCTGCCTACTTGAGAAGCACTATTGGTGAGTTGTTGTTCGGTTTTTAAAGTAGTTTCTTGTTTTTTACCTAAACTAAAACCAATGCCACCCGTAGACATAAGACCAGAGTTTTTAACAACACTATTGGTTTGACTGTTGTATTGGTTCTGAGCTCCCTCAATATTTGCATTGTCTTTGGCTTGAATCTGCGTCAACTCATCAGAAACAATATTACTGCCACGGACATTGATATTTCCTGCATCCAATAGCACTTTTTTGCCTTCAACAATGCTACCGACCGCAACATCTGAACTACGATGACTAAAGTCACTGGTCGTAGAGCTACTCAGCTTACCTTTCTTACTAAAGCTTGACTGATCTTGTTGATCAAGTTTGTTTCGGCCCTCTTCAATCTGTAACTGTTCTTTCGCCTGTAACGCAGTTAAGCCTTCTGAACTACTAATTTGTGAACCATGAATCTGAATATTATTGCCTTGTAAGCTTAAATCACCTTGGCTCTTAATTTGACTGCCAACTTCGACTTGTCGTGTATCTAAATGATAAGCTTTTGAGCTACCCACCACATTGTTGGTCACTTCCGTATTCAGGCTACCGACTTTAAGGTCACCGCCCGTACGGATAATACTTTGCCCACCACTATTATTCTGGATATTTGCAGCCAATATACGAGTGTCACCCCCAACATTCATCACTAAGGTTGGCTGATCACTCAACGCTTGCTGTTGTGCTGAACCTACATAAAGGCCAGCAATACGATCTATGCCAGTCCAGCTATAGTTGCTCTGGCCTAATGCATTTTGACTGCTCTGTGTGGTTGACTGAATATTCAGGTTACCTTTTACCTGCAAATTCATGGCTTGATCGGCCTGAATCATACCACCAATATTATTTAAATCTTTTTCAGTACCAAGGCTAACTACACCACCACGGATGTTTCCAGCAAGGTTGTTTAAATTCTGGCTATTAATTTGAACAACTTGTCGTCCAGCAATTGTTCCCGCGTTGGTCAAATCTTTACTTAAATTGAGCTGAATACTATCGGCACTAATTAAAGTTCCATCACCTTTTAAATCACCCACACGCGCTTTAACATAAACTTGCGGGACTAAAGCTTTGGTTTTTGTACCATCTGGTAGGGTAGTTTCTTTTTCTACCAACCAAACAATATCGCTGCTTAATTGAGCCATTTGTTCTGGAGTGAGTGCAATACCCGGACGTAAGTTGTACTGTTTTGCATAGCTCAGCCCATTATTCATGAGCGCTTTATATTGCTCCTCATCAGAACCATATCCTTGTAAGAAACGGTAGCCAGTCAGTTGGGCAACTTGGTCTTGTACCATACGTTGTTCATAGTAACCATCACCCAATCTTTTTTGCTGAAGTGCTGGGTCAAGTCCCAATGCATTCAACATATAATCTGAAGATAACCAGTTGCGATAGTTACTAAACGCTGGATCTGTTTCAACAAGGTAGTTAGCACGGCTGTCTGGGTTTTTACTATACAACGCATTATTTGGGACTTTAACGTTAGCATTGTTGGTGCGAATCTCGAAACCACTACCATCAATCTGTGTTGTTTGTCCCTGAACAGCTGAAGCCTTAGTATCAGTATTTTGAATTTGATCGACTGCGCTACTACTCAAGGCTTTATGATTGGTAGTGTTTGCCCCGACCACGCCTTCAAGCTGTGCCTGACCTATTTTAACTTCATTTGATTGAATACGATCAGATTGAGCTGCAGTTTGTTGAACAGTTTCTGTTTGATTAACCTGTGTATTTTGCTGACCAATAATAGTAGATTCATGGTTTTGACTCAGCGCCTGTTCAGCCAAATTGTCTTTATTGACTTGCTGGGTTTGGTCTTGCACTTTAACAGGCGTCGCACTGGTTGGATTTTCATAGATAAATAAATCCACCCCTTTGGTAACATCTGCTGGATTATAAGCCTGTTCAGCAGAAGCCCAGACTCTATCGTGCCCCTTGCCACCATAACTGCCATAACTTGGTGTTACCGTTCCTTCTTCATGTGTAATTTTAGGACCTTTGGCATCGACATTGTGAATTGCTTTGGCATCCCCAATCAGCTTTTGACCCACCATAATTTGGCTTTTGTCATTATTAATTGTGCCAGTGAAACTTAAATTACCCCCTGCACTGATCACAGCAGGTGCTGACTCATCTGCTACAGTCGTGGTCGTAGTTTGCGTACTTTTCACATTTTCATAATGATCAGTACTATAGAGCTGACCGTTATAAACGACATAGCCCTTAAACATGTTGCCAGCAGAGCTATCGTCATAGTTATTTACAATGAAGAAATAACCATCAGGACGACTTAAATAATCCTGCATCGTTGCGTTGTCATAGGAAGTCACAAGCTGTTGTGCAGGCTTTAATTTAGTAAATAAATCTGGATTCTGGCTATAGATTTCCTGAGTAATTAAGGACTGAGGGCCAGGGTTATACCATCCGGCACGCGAATCTGAAATATATATATTCCAGTAATCGAGTTGCTCAGTGGTCTGCTGTTGTTTGGTTGTAAAAAAGACATTCTGGTTATTAACAGTATCAGCATTCAAGTCGATATTGCCATTGGCATTAATTACAGAACTTCGGTTATTGACTTGCTGCGCAGTTCCTTGAGCATGCCACTGTGAGTCAAGCGAACCTCCTATACGCAAGTCTCCCATGGCAATAATTTGCGAACCACTTTGATGATTTAGGTTATTTTCAAGATTGTTTAAAACCTGTACGCCCAGATCCAGATCACCTCTTGAGGCAATGACTGGCGCTAAACCATTGAGGCTTTGGTTATTTAAAGTATTCGCCTGAATTGCAATATGGTCACCATAAATACGTCCGGCAATATTATTGAGTTGGCCTGCCTTAACATATGTATTTGAACCATTAATGAGTCCATAATTATTGAGCACACCTACAGATTCAAGTTGAGTTTGCTGGCTTTCCAAACTGCCATCTATAGCATTTTCAATTGTATTTGCTGAAATAGATAACTGTCCGTTGCTTTTGATTGCACCATGATTGGTAACTTTACCCTTAGAGCTAAGGTTTAAATTTCCCTGTGCCTGCAACTGACCTTGAGCATTTTGTACATAATCATCATTGAGCTGAAGATTTAGCTGTCCCTGGCTTAAGACCTTACCATCGCCTGTTAAACCTTTGGCCAGAATATTTAAACTTGCAGTTGATGAGCCTTCTTCACCTGCAATAATAGTCCCTTGCTGATTGTTTACAATTAGACGGTTATTATCTTGCTGACCTTGTATTGTTAATTGATCAAGACTACTAATTAAGCCTTTGGTATTATTTAAATTATCCGAAATATTTAAATTAAGTTGCTGCTCAGCAGAGATTCGCCCAGAACTATTATTTAAAGTACTAGCAGCTATTTCTATTTGCCCTGCCTGAATACCTTGGTTCTGGTCATTGTTTGAATTATCAATATTTTGACTAACAATTTTGACTTGCTTTGCAGCACTAATGAGGCCCTGCTGACTATTATCGAGTTGGCTTCCACTTATCAGGCCTGTATTGAGGCTAATGTTTTGGTTAGCACTGATTTTGCCTTTCTGATTATTAATCGTACCTGCTTGTCCAACACTGTCGATCAGTAAGTCTTGTCCACTGGCTAACAAGCCCGCATTACTGTTATTCACCTTAGGCGCTTGAATGGTTAATCCATTTCCAGCAATGACCCTACCTTGTTCATTATTTAATTCTGATGTTTGTAATAAGACTTGTCCTAAAGATTGAATACCTTGGGCCAACTCTGGCAAGGTAGCATTTAAATAGGTTTGTCGGTTATCAATCAGTTGCACGGCGTTTATACCAAGATCACCCTGTGCAGTGATTAGACCTTGCTGATTGTTCAGACTATTGGTACTAATCTGTAATGTATTACCGCTATTAATCTGTCCATTTTGGTTATTCAGGCTCTGCTGGTGAGTATCAATCTGAATTTTGCTTTGATCACCTTTAGTACTACTAATCAAGCCTTGTAGACTATTATCAAGGCCCTGTACATCGAGGTTAATCGCTTGATTCGCCTGAATCTTACCACTCTGATTATTCAATGCTTGCTGAGTCGTCTGGATATTTACGCCCGCATCTACCGACCCAATTTGACCCGCTTGGTTATTCAAAGCAGCACTTTGAATCATTAATTGTTGTTGTGCTGCAATTAATCCCGCTTGGTTACTTAAGGTGTTTTGGCTATTAAACTGAGCATTTTTGGCAGCAAGAATTTGTCCCTGATCATTCAAAAGGTCTTGAGCTTTTATATTTAGATCACCACTGGAATGAATATTTCCAGACTGGTTATCGAGTCGTGATGCTGTGTTGAGGTTAAGACCTGCTGTGCCTGCGGTCACAATACTGCCCGTATTGTTTTTTAACGCACCAGCCTGAATTTCAAGATTATGATTTGTCTGAATCTTGCCATTACTATTGTTTAGAAGGTTTTTAACAATTAATTGGTTAACAATATTGTCTTGTGTTCCAGCCTCAACAATTTGACCTGCTTGATTACTAAGCTGCTGTGTATTGATGTTAAAGCCATTGAAGCTAAGTAGCGTTCCAGCATCATTGTTTAACTCAGAACTATTCGTTTGCAGACTACCAGCAGTTTTGATATTGCCCTGATTATTATTGAGCGTATTAGCTATAGCGAGTATAAGTTGGCTGTCTGTTGTACCAGATTGGATGAGGCCATTCTGGTTATTTAAATTATTGGCATTTATTTGTAGTTTTTGGCCTAGACTGTCAATTTGCCCGTTTTGATTGCTTAAATCACCTGTCAACAAAATTTGAGTGTGATCTAAACCTGTTTGCTGGATATGTCCTGACTGGTTATTTAAGTCTTTTGCATTAATTTGAACTTTATTCGCCTTTAAATTGGCTTGTTGAGTATCTAACGTATCTGGAGTGGTTAAATTAAGTTGCTGTGCGGCCTGAATCGTACTTTGTTGAGCGCTCAATTGACCAGATTTACTGTTGAGCGAAATATTTTTTGCTTGAACAAGGCTTTGGTTTAAGACATGACTCGCTGCCTGACTACTTAAATCACCGCCCGCGATCAGTTGCCCCTGCGCACTTATAGCACCTGTAGCATCAATGTTAAGATTACCCTGATTTGCTAATGAACCATCTGATGTTAAACCAGCAATAATGCTCCCTGCAGAAGTCTGGGTCAGTGTAGCCGTCTGTATATTTAAGTTATTTTGAGCAGCTAACTGTCCAGCATTTTTAAGATTTTGAGCAACTTTGAGTTGTTGATCTTGGCCGGCATAAATCAGACCACTATTGTCTAATAACCCAGTCTGAACATCTATATTTTGTGCTGCCTGAATAATACCAGCCGATTTACCCTGCTCAACACGACCATTAATCAACTGATTATTAATATTGAGTGATACATCACCAGTTTTAGCAGCAATTACTCCTGAACTATTATCTAAGTTTGATGCAGAGAGCTTAATATCCTTAGCTTGTATCTGCCCTGACTGGTTATTAATTAACTGATCTGTTGTAAGCTCAAGCGTATTAGAACTAATTATACTACCTTGTTGGTTGCTTAGCCCCTTTCCAGCTTTCAATGTAAGCTGGCCTTCACTCACAATGTTACCCAAATCATTTTGAATATCGTTTTGACTAACAATATTTAACTGTACTGGTTGTGAGGTTGCTTCATTTTGAGTGACTAAGATATTCCCACTTTGGTTACTAAGCGAACCTGTTTGAATGTCTAAGCTATGGTTACTTTGTAATACACTTCCTTGATGTTGGTAGTCACCATTTACACGAATTGAACTTTGACCATTTACCGCACTAAACAACATTTCACCATTACGGTCAGTAAATTGGTTGGCTTGAATATTGGCTTGAGTAGCAGACACTTTTGATTGGTCTAATAGTGCTTGATCGGTCGTAAGTTTAAGTGCGCCATTAGTTCTCAATTCAGCCTTTTGCGCATGGATATTTTGTATATCCATATTTAAGCCAGCTTGGCCCGAATGCAGGATCACACCAGAGTCACTATTTAAACCCTGTGCTTGAATATTTAACTGATTTGCATTGGTGAGAATACGGCCTTGTTGGTTATTAATGACTCCCTGAACAGTTAAATTCAGGTCATCTGACGCAGTGTGCTGAATCAAACCTTGTTGGTTATTAATATCTTTCCCAATGTTCAGATTCAATTTTTTCGCAAGAATTTGACCACTCTGGTTAATCAGACTTTGCTGGTTTTGTACCGCATTTAATTGGATAGTGTCAGCCTGCAACATACCAGACTGATTATTTATATCTCCATCACGAGCTGTAATATTTATATTTTGAGCTGCTGCCGTTCCTTGCGATAAATCTACATTTGCCCCATCTAAATCAATATTATGGCTTGCCAGTAGTTTTCCGTGATGCTCAAGTGCCTGCTCTGTTTTAATATTTAAATCTGCTTGAGCATTTTGATCTTGCTCACCTTGAGCATTGATACCGACCGCAATAACACTTTTTTCATCACTAACAAGACGCTGACTCGTTAAATCAATATTACCGTAGGCTGAAAGAACACCTCCTTGCTGTGTCATAACACCTGTATTATTAATTTTTAATTGTTGATCAGCACGAATATAGCCATGATTGGTGAGTTGTTGACTATCAATTTGCAGATTTTCATGACTAGATAACGTACCGTTGACTGCATTATTTAAAGATCCAGTTTGAATTTTTAAACTTTGGTCAGCATAAATCGTTCCAGATCCGTTATTTAAAGCCTGATCTTTGTTTTGAATCGTAATATTTTTTGCAGAAATTTCACCTTGGTCGTTATCTAGACCAAAAAGCGAACTATCCAAGTTATTATTAGTGACTATTTTTCCTTTCTGGTTATTCAAATGACCTGAAAGATTAAGTTTTAATAATTGTTCAGCCTCCAGATCACCCCCACTGTTGTTTAGGCCCAATCCCTGTAAATAGAGTTCAGACGAACTCGCGATCTGCCCCGCTTGATTTAGAATGTTTCCGCTCGAGATCATACTAATATTATTCAAGGCATTAATTTTACCGCCCTGATTATCAATCGACTGGCTATTTACATCTAAAGAAGTGAGTGATTGCAGTAATCCTTGTTGGTTACTAAAACTTGAGGTTTGGATATCAGCACTTTTAACTGTGAGCTCACCTTGGTTGTTATTAAAGCTATTCCCTTTAATATGAATAGCACCCAGATTAAGTTGACCGCCTTGGTTATCTAGACCATTTTGGCTGTCTAAATCTACACCACCATTGGCAATGATCGCCCCTTGGTCATTATTTAGTTGTTCCTTAACATGAATATAACCTTGATCATAAGTTTTTGGGGTCGTATCTATTGGAGTAGCAACTTCTAAACTTCCGCCATCTCTGGATGGATCAGTTGGAACTGTCGGAACACTGCCACCTGTCGACCCGCCACTACCACCACCTGTGGTATTTTTAGCAATTCCGATTTTACCACCAAGGTTTGTCATTGAACCTGACTTTAAATCAAGTCCTTGCAAACCTGTTTGTTCGATAGAACCACTATTTTTTAGACTACCCGCATCAATAACAAGGCGAGCAGCATTCAATGTGCCACTATTACTCAAACTATTTTGTTGATTAAGACGTAACTCATCAGCACTACTGATTAAACCAGAGTTATCTAGACTTTGACTTTCAATAGAAATTTGTGAAGTTGCGCTACTGACATTACCGGTATTTTGAATATTTTGAGCTTTCAGCTGTGCCTGATCTTTATTCGCGATCAAGTTACCATTATTGACCAAATCACCATTTGCATTTAGTGTCAGAGTCCCTTGAGTACTATTTATCGTACCTGCGTTACGTACACCTAGCCCTTGCTCTGTTCCCACCAAAAAGATTTTTCCAGCATACATCCCACCGAGTTGGCCTACATCTAAAGCAAAGTTTGGCGGAGGTGTGGTAGTAGCTGCTGTCGTTGCCGTGATTTGAGGAGCTACTTGGTCTTTGACTTGAATATCATTTTGTCCAAGTACAGTATTGAGTTCATTTGCATACAAGCCTGCATTTACTTTTAAAGCACGCGCATAAATATCTGTATAAGGGGTTAAACTTCCATTTAAACCTTTACCTTCAATCGTGACCTGCCCCTCGCGGACGCGGAATGATTCAAGATAACCTTGGTTCATCACCGCTTGACCTGTAGTTAAAGTAAAACGGTCTGCGTTAATCACCCCACAGCCATCACAGATCAAACCAGATGGATTCGCAATAACAACTTGTGCTTGTTTTCCGGCAACCTCAATATAGCCTTTGAGTTGACTTGGATTATTACTATTCACTTCATTCAAAATAACTTTGGCTTCGCCTTTTGCGAGCCATGGGTTACCTTGTACCCAGCCTCCTAATTGGGTTTGGGTGTTATTACGTGAGTTATTTAAAATAGCGCCTTCTTGCCCAACATCAAATTGAGTATAGGTATTACGTGAAACACCCCCAGCGCTTGGTGTCTGAATATTGACCTGAGTTGTTCCATTTGCGCTATTTAAAATGGTCGGTTGCTGCGATGTAGGTGCACCTTTATCGGCAATAATCTGAGTTTCAGCAACACTGCTCATTGGCAAGCTAATCACCAATGCTCCCAAACAGCCAATTACAGCAAAATTAAGTGGATTGAGTTTCTTATAATGAATAGGTAGAACCGAATCTATAGTCGAATCTGTTCCGATTTGTCCCTGACTTTGCCCTGCTTGTTTGGTTTTACTTTTTACAATTTCAGCAACAGCAATAAACATACCGCGAGCATGGCTAAAAATAATACGATAACGGTTCTTATTCATTCTAAAATCTCACTAAATCTTTTTTTAATAAAGTTGATTAAGTTCTGGACCTTTAAACTTGAATTAATAGGTCCAATTCACGCTAAATCCAGTCGTGTAATCATCTGTTTCGAAGTGATCTGGTTTTTTCAACGGTGCTCCTACAAAAGCGTCATAATTCAAACGCAAGGGAGCAATTTGTCCACGTAACCCAATAACTGCACCTAATAAACTCGTGCCTGGTAAAGGATTCGGATAATATGTAGTTTTTCCACCAACCTCTCCGTAATCGATACCTGCATACCAAGAGTGTGGCCTATTCATAATTGAGCCACTTAGTTCATTGCGAACTAAGAAACCGTTATCGGCCAATAAAGTTTGCTCACCATCAAAACCTCTTACGGTATAACGGTTTCCAATTGAAAATCTGTCTTGAGGAGTTAAAGGTTGATTGCTGTGTTGAGTACGCCATTCAGCTAGATATTGCAGATTTTGCTGACCCACTTTAAAAGGCACTTGTAAACTGGCATTCGCTTGTAGAATCCCGACATGCGTATAAGCTTCTCCAAAGTCTTCTTCTGGTGCTCTCATTGCATTCAACCAGCCTGTACCACGCTTATAAGTCACATTGCCGTTTAAAGTGGCATTAGAAAAATATTCAACATGATCAAGAGTGGCTTTCCAACCTGCAGTTTTACGACGCTGTACTTCAATTTCTACATCATTAATATAGTTTTGTGATTCACGGTACCACCCACCAAAACCTAAGGCTGTTTTACGGTGTGCATCTCGATAAATTACTCGAGATAAATCTGCATTAATGAGTTCGCTTTTACCGCTATATTGATAAGTTTCACTACTTCCAGCAACTGTTTGCAGGTAATTAGAGCGACTATAACTAGTTGAAAATAACCAGTAATCAAATGGAATGGTATAGCTTGCATAAAAACCATCAGTACCATGTTTACCAGAGTTTCCACCTCCTAAATCATGGTTATAGCTGATATAAAATAGATCATTTAAGGTCAGCACATGATCAAGCGATAAAGTTGCTGTGCCTTGATATTTTCCGGTCGCCTCACTCCCTGAATCATCAATTCCGAGATGTAAGCGATAAGGTTTAGCCTGTTGCCAAGCTAAAACCACATCACTATAGCCCGGTTCTTTTTTTTGTTCTGCTGGCTGGATTTTAAAGTCAGTCTCAACTGTCGGCACTCGTTTGAGGTTTTCTAAACCTTGCTCCATATCACGAATATTTAAAAGCTCACCCGACTTCATCGGTAAAGCATTCCACAAATGTGCACGTTTAGAAGTACCCTCAGCAAATTTAATCTGATCCACTCGTCCGGGAATAACCCGAACACGCACCGTACCAGATGCAATATTTTGTTGAGGAAGTAAAACTCGTGTGGTTACATAACCATTTGCTATAATTTTATTTTGTACAAGATCAAGGGCTTGGTTTAGTCCATTTACCCCTAAACATCTTCCAATAATATTGTTCTTGCCAGTCGTAATCACATTAAAATCTAATATGAATTGATGGGCTTCTTCACCTTCTAAAAGTATTTTCTTAATTTCAAAACAAGGGGTTTCACTGTTAGAACGTAAATATTGTAATTGCTGAGCTGAAATCTTATTTTGTTCTTGCCCTAGATTGACGTTTACATCTGGTTGTATTTGTTTTTCTAAAGCACTATCACGTTGCTGTTGTCGAATAGTTTGGTCAGCCTGAATTCTCTGACGAATAGGATCATCCGAGTCCGCAGCAAAACTTAGGCCCCCCGTTAGTGATAAGCAGATGAATAAGACACTTTTATTAAATTTGTTATAGTTCAACATATAAAATTAAACCGTGATTAATATCAACTTAATTTTATTTTAACAAAACCTTAACAAAGTGGAAGCATTTTTTATACAGATTTGTCTGTATGTAAAATAAATTTTATTTCTTAAATCTTACTTTTATAAAATATTGGTTTTAAATCATAATTTATTTATAAAAATCAGTTAGACATAAAAAAAGCTCCCGTAACAGGAGCTTTTTGAATCTTGGCAGAGGATCAAGGATTCGAACCTTGACGAACGGTTTTGGAGACCGTCATGCTACCATTACACCAATCCTCTATATGTATAATTAAACCCTTTGGATTTAATCATAAAAAAAGCAAGATCATCGTCTTGCTTTTTTCAATGGTGGGGGCGAAGAGACTCGAACTCTTACACCTTGCGGCGCTGGAACCTAAATCCAGTGCGTCTACCAATTTCGCCACGCCCCCATCTGGGACATTTATTTAAAATAAATGTGGCAGAGGATCAAGGATTCGAACCTTGACGAACGGTTTTGGAGACCGTCATGCTACCATTACACCAATCCTCTTCCAAGATTTAAATGATTTAACATTCAAATCAACTTTAAGTCTTAACTTAAAGTGGTGGGGGCGAAGAGACTCGAACTCTTACACCTTGCGGCGCTGGAACCTAAATCCAGTGCGTCTACCAATTTCGCCACGCCCCCATCTGGGACATTTATTTAAAATAAATGTGGCAGAGGATCAAGGATTCGAACCTTGACGAACGGTTTTGGAGACCGTCATGCTACCATTACACCAATCCTCTTCCAAGATTTAAATGATTTAACATTCAAATCAACTTTAAGTCTTAACTTAAAGTGGTGGGGGCGAAGAGACTCGAACTCTTACACCTTGCGGCGCTGGAACCTAAATCCAGTGCGTCTACCAATTTCGCCACGCCCCCGATGGCTGTGTATATTAGCGATAAGATCTAACAGTGACAAGTGTTTTTTTTCTAAAAAAAACTGACCGTGTAAATTGTATACAGATACTAGATCAATGATTTTTATAAGTTTGAGAGAGCATTTAAACAATTGATTGCTTCAAATGCATTTGAAAATCGATTTTTCTGCTGTTTTTGCAATAACCCCACCAGTAACGGGTAAAAAATTTGAAATAAATCTGGCAATTGAATGTTTAAGTTTTGGCAATGCAATACAGCCCAGTCATGATAAGTGTTTGCTTGTAAACGTATTTGACTTAGCCATTCATATAAAACAACTCCAAAAGCATATAAATCGCTTTGTATATTCTTCCTAGTTCCATGGAACAGTTCAGGTGCCATATATCTTGGTGTAGCATCAATGATTGAATCAGGAGTAGTTATAAGCCGTGCTTTTTCAAAATCGATTAAATAAAGTCTTTGCTCAAACTTTCGAAAGTGTTCTTTTTTAATATCGCCATGAATCCACCCTAGCTCATGAAGTTCTGCTAAAGCCATAAGCGCTGTATAGATCATCTCATGAATATCTTTTAAATTTTGCTTTTGATCTAACTCATCAAACCAGCAATCGGTGCCTGGCAAAATTAATACTTTCCCTTTAAGCAGTTGTAGTGGGGAAATAATGTCGGCATCAACTATTTTAAATGGCAAAATCCAATTTATATTTTTATGCTGAATATTTTCATAAAATTGCAATTCATGCAAAAAATCTTGCTCACCTTGAGCATGTACATGCGGCACTTGATATTTTAGCCAGTAGTAATGAGCATCTATAGAACATGTCCATAGATGCCTTCCTAAAGCTGAACTTTTAGGTTTTGTTACGCATTTTAAGTGTTCTATATGAGAAGCAAAATCATGCTTCAGCATAATAAGACTCTGGCTGTTGTTTCTTTTCTTCAAAACGTAAAACTTCTAAACAATGCTGAATTGTTTTACCAATACGCGCATGAGTTTCTATAGAAGATATTTTCGGCCAAGTCGCACGCTCACCTTCTCGCTGTAATCGTTTAAATAAATGTGGACGAGGGTTTTGTAACGTATAGGCATAATGTTTTAAGCTATATTTGGCAATAATATTAACATCTCCATAATATCGCTGCCCTACTACACCATATCCGTGATCAAGCAATCTCCTTACTGGAGAAATGGCTCCTAATCTTTGACGGGTAAAATCCATTATTCCCATCGAAAGCACTTTACCTTGGCGTCTTAAAATACGTTCAGGCCAACTTAAAACATCCTTACGGAAACGGTGTGCATCATCTTGCATAAATGGCACAACATGCGGATTTACTTGACTAGCAATGGTGTAGTTTAAATTATAAAGCCTTGCCATTCTTTCTTGTGGGAAGTCACTACGCACACTACCATCTACCCATTTAGTGTTTGCCATATACGGCGTATGTTCACCATCATAACGCTTACTGGTTAAACGTACAGGCGGAAATAAAACTGGTACAGCACAAGAAGCCAACACAGCACTCCAAACTAACACATTAGGTGTCATAATTGCATTCATAATCCGAGGATTTTCTGTTGCATCGTATGGCGCAACAGCGACATTAATATTCAAACCTGATTTTTTGAATGCTTCTTCAAAAGTAAGATCGCCCAAATTTTCAATGAGGAATTTTTTTAAATAGTGGACATCTGCAATACCACCATTCCCTTTTATAAGTTCACGAAGTTTTCTAAAGTGAAACGCATCACTGAAAAATTGCTCGCCATTTAACAAATTTTGAATATCTTCACTGGCAGAAATTCCCAACATACCAGTCATAATAGCGCCCGCACTTGAGCCTGACAGTACCTTAGGCATTAAATCTTGTTCAATTAGAGCTTTACATACACCAGTATGAAAAAGACCTAAAGTTGCACCACCCGAAAACATAAGAGCAGGCTGACCATAAGCTTTTTCACAATTTTCAAAAAACTCGATTTTTTCTTTTCTTTGAAACGTAATACATTCACTAGATGCAATATAAGCCAAGCTTTGACTGACTTCTTCAATATAATCTTCAATTAATTTTTTTGTGCCTACATGTGTGGCAGCAAACAACATAGGATGACCAATATTTGCAATATCGTAGGTTAGCCCTTCTTTTAAAAGATAAATCAAATCCAGAGTACGGTGTTGCTGACGATATCTTTTCAGTAAAGTGTAACGATAAGAAATGAGCTCGGCATCGAAGTAAGGCGAACTATTATCAAACTTCCACTCTTGTGCACCTGTTTCTTCATCCAGTTTTAATGCAAAAGACTTCCATTCTTCATAAGATTCAGCCATGTCTAATTGACGTTGTAATTTTTTGATACGGTAAGCCTGATGTGGATTCATATCACTTCGTATTTTTTCAAACATATTTCGTCCTCATCTTCACAGATGATTTTACTGAATAGACATGACAACACTATGCGCGGTCTGAACATTTCAATCAATTGCAAAACCGATAAACTGCATTACCAGTATCTTTTTTGTCAGCTTGCAAATTTCGGTGTTAGTATCCTAGTAAATTACTGTTTAACATGATTGATTAACCATGGCTACCATTGATTTACCCGACAATTTAGTTCAAACCTTATCACTTGTATTAAATCAGTTACAGCAGGTCTTACCTGAACCGAAGCAAGAAACTGATTTCACTGCACCAGCTTTTAGATGGGAAAACCAGCAACTTAAAGCCATTTATACGCCTAAGAATATTTATCTTGATGACTTAAAAGGCATCGAACGTCAAAAAGAAAAAATTATTCAAAATACTTTGCAGTTTTTAAATGGCTTACCCGCAAATGATGTACTGTTAACAGGCTCACGTGGTACAGGTAAATCCTC
Source organism: Acinetobacter sp. 1424608 (assembly GCF_000588255.1). NCBI lineage: Bacteria > Pseudomonadati > Pseudomonadota > Gammaproteobacteria > Moraxellales > Moraxellaceae > Acinetobacter > Acinetobacter sp. 1424608. The sequence goes on along the minus strand of NZ_JFXL01000001.1, from coordinate 87,476 downwards.
TATTGTGCGTGCTTTACTCACTGAGTATGCTCCTCAAGGATTACGTTTAATTGAAATTGAACGTGATGATTTAGCAGACTTACCAAAAATTCAAAAAATTATTCAAAACCGACCTGAAAAGTATATCGTTTACTGTGATGACTTAGCGTTTAATGCTGAAGATGAAAATTATCGTAGTTTAAAAAGTGTATTGGATGGTTCATTACAGTCAGGTTCAACAAATTTTATTATTTATGCGACCAGTAACCGTCGTCACTTGTTACCTGAGTTCATGCACGAAAACACACCAGTAACCAAAGTAGATGTGCCCCAATATACCGAACTACATCCTCAAGAAGCGATTGAAGAAAAGATCTCTCTATCAGACCGTTTTGGTTTGTGGTTATCTTTTTACCCAATGGATCAAAATTTATATTTAGAAATCGTAGAACATTATCTAGATAAAGCGAACATGCCTTTCAATGATGAAGTTCGAGCTGAGAGTTTACGTTGGTGTCAAATGCGTGGTCAACGCTCTGGTCGTGCGGCTTATCAGTTTTCTAAGCATTGGATCGGTTTAAACGCTTTAAAAGAGCTGTCTAACAGTTAAATAAAATGTCCCACAAAGCCTTAGCTTTGGCCTATAAACCGCTTAGTTTTGGCGATTGTTTTCCATAACCTAAATATAGATAGTTTTCTTTAGGTTTATATATGAAAAAACAATTGCCAAAAATTTCTCTAGTAAGCAAAACTGTTGCTAAAAGTTTGTTATTCGCACAACGCTTTTTAGATCAAGCAAAAAAATATTCAACTCTTCCTTTTACTCAATCTCATATCATTCGCCCACGTGTTGACGAAAAATACTATAGCTGGACCCACTACGGAATCTTTTTTCCACTTTTGCCAGAACCTCATCGCTATTTAAATATTATGATTTTAATCGGTACGCCTGGCGCACTTGCATTTGATCATGATGATATTATCGTTGGAAATCCTAGAAAAACAGCTACTTTCTTTTCAAGTACAGCCGCCCTTGAACAAGCGTTATTGAAAGCCTATATCATTCCCGAAGAGACAAAAATTAATAAAGATGGAAGTTTAATAGAGCTTGGTCGGGAAATTTCAATTCAAGGAAAATTCCCTCAAATTCATATTAATGGGCATTATGAGGGTCTAGATTTCGACTTTGATATTGATGTGACTTCAGACGTTTCATGGTTTATAAAAACACCAATCTATGACCATTTTAGCTTGTTGGCAAAGTTTAAAGGTTTTTTAAACTATCAGGAAAAACGCGTTGAAAGCGAAGGGCTTTGCACTTACGAATATGCTCGTGCAGTTGGTCCCCATTCATTCACAATTCAACTTATACCTGAGAACCATAAACTACCGCTTGATTTTTTCACTTATCAAATCATCAATTTAAATGAAAACACTCAACTTCTTCTAACAAAAGCAGATATTGTGGGGCAAACAGTAACCTATACCTTGCACATTAGACATCTTGATCGACCAGCTGAAATTTATACAGACGTTAGCTTTGATATTATTTCACACCAAGTTGATGACTTCATTTCTCCAACGGGCAAAAAAATGCAACTTCCAAAATATTTTTCATGGATCGCTCGAAATGATGCAAAGCAAATTATCTTAAACATTCAGGCAGAAATTGACTGCCCATTCCGCTATGGTCATGGGCAAGGTTATGCAAGTGGTTATATATTTACGGGCCATTATTTTGGCAATGAAGTGCAAGGCCGGGGTTATATCGAATATATAGATATTGAAAACCAACAAGCCTTTGCAGATGAATAATTTTATTTAGGAATAGACAATTCTGTCATTGGCCAACGCGGTGTAGTCGTGACAGCCAAGCCATCGTGTTGGCCCGCTTTTAAACGCTGATAACCTGCAAATGCAATCATTGCCCCATTATCAGTACATAAGGCAGGTTCAGCATAGTAAACTTGCGCTTTAATTTTGGCCAATGAAGTTTCCAACTGTTCGCGTAATCGTAAATTTGCACTCACCCCACCAGCAATCACTAAACGCTTAAGTCCAGTTTGCTTTAAAGCTTTTACCGATTTTTTTACTAAGGTGTCTACAATAGCTTCTTGGAATGAAGCAGCAATGTCAGCATCACGGTTTTCGCCATTCAATTTTTTCAGTTGAACAGAAACTGCCGTTTTTAAGCCACTAAAAGAAAAATCTAGACCTTGATGAAGCATTGGACGGGGAAACTCAAATGCTAAAGGATCACCAGATAGCGCCAGTTTTGCGATATTTGGCCCACCCGGATATGGCAGATTCATCATTTTTGCAACTTTATCGAAAGCTTCACCGGCTGCGTCATCAATTGATTCACCCAATAACTCATATTGACCAATCGCATGAGCCGCCATCAATTGTGTATGTCCACCTGAAACAAGTAATGCTACAAATGGAAATTCAGGCGGTTGGCTTGAGAGCAATGGAGCTAACATGTGTCCTTCCATATGGTGAACACCGATGGCAGGCTTATTTAAAGAAAAAGCTAAAGTTCTTCCAAATAATGCGCCTGTCATTAATGCTCCCATTAAACCTGGGCCACGTGTATAAGCGACTGCATCAATTTCCTGTTTCTTAACACCACTTTGTTCAAGCAGCTGATTCATTAAAGGAATAAGCTTACGAACATGGTCACGAGAAGCTAACTCCGGAACCACACCACCATATTCAGCATGAAGTTTTATCTGGCTATAAAGAACCTGTCCCCGTAAGCCGAGTTCGCTATCATAAAGTGCCAACCCTGTTTCATCACAAGAAGTTTCCAAGCCTAAAACAATCATCAAAACTGCCTTTTATATGAGTCAAAATATTGCAATCGCTATTATAGACTTGTGATATGAGTTGTAAATGAGTAAAATACTGACCTTCACTTGTGATCCGGCGCAATGGTGTGCCTGATCTTATCCATAATCTAGAGGATTTTACATGCCACAAGTTAAGTTGAAAGAAGGCGAACCAGTTGACGTAGCTATCCGTCGTTTCAAACGTTCATGCGAAAAAGCTGGTGTTTTAGCTGACGTTCGTAAGCGCGAATTCTACGAAAAACCAACTCAAGAACGTAAGCGCAAAAAAGCTGCTGCAGTTAAACGCTACCAAAAGAAATTGGCTCGCGAATCTGTACGTACTACTCGCCTTTACTAATTAATTTGTGATTGACTGCTGAAATTATGACTACTTTAAAAGACCAAATTACTGATGCATTAAAAACTTCTATGCGTGCCAAAGATATGGCAACAGTGACGGTTTTGCGTAGTCTACAAGCAGCAATTAAGCAAATCGAAGTTGATGAGCGCATAGAGCTTGGCGACGCTCAGGTTCTTGCGATCATTGAAAAGCAAATTAAACAACGTAAAGAATCGATCAAAGCCTTTGAAGGTGCTGGTCGTGATGATTTAGCTAGTAAAGAACAAGCCGAAGCTGAGATTATTTCCCAGTTTCTACCAGAAGCTATGACTGAGGAAGAGCTTGATTCTATCATTGAGCAAACGATTGCTGCTCAAGAAGCAACTAGCATGAAAGATATGGGTAAGGTGATGAATTCTCTACGTCCGATCATAGCCGGGCGTGCCGATCCTGCTCAAGTTTCAGCAAAAATTAAAGCTAAATTAGCTTAATTCCCTCCTCTCTCTTTATATACTCTTAGACTAAGCTTTCATTTACTTGTCAGTTTAAGCATATCTGTGTGTTTGAAAAGCATAAGCTCAAACTACAAGCTCTAAATTTTCATTCGTCGCTCATCTTGCATTTGCTTTAATCGACCATCAATTTTAGCTGACATGGCTTGATTGCCTTTCGCTAGTCTTTGTGCATGTAGCATAGATTTAATTGCATTTTCTTCACTACCAGACCAATACTGTGCTTCTGCACGATATCGCAACACATTCACCGCTCTTAACGGTGACTGTTTATCTAAATTAGCGGCTTGCTGTAATAGTTGCCAGCCTTGAATATCTCGAGCATTTTTATTAATAAAACGCTGCACCAAAGTTTGCACTTGAGCATATTTACCTTGACGCAATAAAACCTCAGCCAATTTGTAGCTAAAAGCTTTATTTTCAGGCATTGTCATTTGTAAGGGAGCGATCGAATTATAGGCCTGATCAAGTTTATTCTGACCCAAATAAATATCTGTTTGAATTAAAGAAACAAGTGGCTTACCACTAGATTTTACTTGATCTAAGGTTGTTTGAGCTTGGGCATAATCTCCTTGTTTAAGATAAAAAGCAGATAAAGCCAGTAACCCTGCGAGATTTTTTTGCGATGCCAGACTTTGCAATTGGTTTTCAGTCGCCTCTCCCGCAACCACCATGGTGTACCATTTTAAAATTTCAAAATCGACATCATATATTCGACTTTTAACTTTAGGCATCTGGTTTGCTCTTAAACGGGCCTCGCTCATACGTTCAGTCGTTAAGGGATGCGTAAGCCAAAAATCCGGCAGGAAACTTACATGACTTGTTGCTCTATGCATCGTTTCAAAATAATCTGCCATACTTTGCGGGTTATAACCTGCAGCATACATATATTGCATTCCAATACGGTCAGCTTCACGCTCTTGATTACGACTATAAGTGAGCTGTTTATCCAGAAGTGCAGCTTGCGTACCCAACATGACTGCAGCTCCAGCATCCCCGCCTGCTTGGGCAGCTAAAGCCACACCTGCTAGCAAACCAGCTAAGCTTAAAAGAGTTTGCCCTTTAAAAGCCTCTTCTGAACGACTAAAGTGCCTCTGCGAAACGTGGGCAATCTCATGCGCCATCACTCCAGCAATCTCATCAATATTTCGAGCCGAGGAAATAAGACCTGTATTTAATGCAAATAAACCACCAGGAACAGCAAAGGCATTAATTTGTGGGTCTTTAATGACCACAAGCCCAATAGGTTGTCCAAGCTGTGTTTCAGCCAAGATATTAGAGAAAACTTGAAAAAACTGATCTTCCAACCATACATCCTGTATGACTGGCATTTGTTTATGCACTTCACGGAAAACTTTTTCACCGATAAATTTTTCTTTTTGTTGATCAAGTAATCCTATTCCACTACCAATATTCGGAATTTCAACCTGCCCAGAAGCTGGTTTTGAGTCAAAAGGATTAGCGTAAGAGGCATTTGTTATAAAAGCCAAACTTAAAATAACTGGCAAAAATTTCAAAAGTTCTTCTCTATTAAAAATTAAACTAACAAAAAAAGCCCATTCATATAATGCTTGAGTTTCTTACATCATATGAGCAGGCTTTCACTATAACATTGAAAATAGACTATATTTGCAATGAAGTGTTATTCAATATTTATACGAAATTAGGGTTCACCAAATACCTTGGTGTTTTATCTTCCAATGCTTCTACTAAGTTTTTATAAGCTAAATTTGCCATTTTTTTGCGTGTTTCAGCTGTAGCAGACCCCACATGAGGCAAAGTAACAACATTTGGTAATTTAAAAAGTGCCGAATCTTGCAAAGGCTCTTTTTCATATACATCTAAGCCAGCAGCAAAAATAACTTCCTGCTGTAAAGCTTCAATAAGTGCCTGCTCATCAACCACTGAACCGCGCGCAATATTGATAAAGATAGCGTGCTTTTGCATCAGCTCAAATTGAGCTTTGCCCATTAAGGCTTTAGATTCTGCATTTAAATCAACTGCTGTGACTACAAAATCAGACTGTTGTAGCAACTCATCCAAACCTAGATATTGAGCATTCAATGGCTCGGCCAATTCAGGCTTTTCGCGTCGATTATGGTAAACAATATTCATGTTAAAACCATAAAACCCACGACGCGCAATTGCAGCACCAATATTACCAAGTCCAATAATACCAAGTGTTTTCCCAAAAACATCCAGACCAAACTGCTGTGGCCCTACTGTTCTTTTCCATTCGCCTTGTTTAGTCCAGTGGTCTAAAAATGGTACTTTTCTAGCTGCGCTTAACAATAGAGTAAAGGCAAGATCCGCAGTAGTTTCTGTCAAAACATGAGGTGTGTTTGATAACCAGATTTTCTTTTGGTTCAAATAAGCAACATCATAATTATCATAACCAACAGTCACAGATGAAATAATTTTTAATTTTTGTGCTGGAGCAAGGTTACTTTCATTAAGTAAGCGTCCCGCGCCAATCATTCCATCAGCATCTACCACTTCTTGTCGTATCTGCTCATTAATATCACCCAGTTTAGGGTTTAATACGACAACATGATAATCCTGCTGCAACCGTGACAAAATCTCTTCATCAATTTGACTAAAAACTACAACCTTTTTCATGTATATCCCTACTACTCATTGTTATCTTGCATAAGTTGCCACAATCTTTTCTTAAGGAGAGGCTTATCTAACATTTCTTTTAAACTAGCTAAATGAATAAGATTTGCATGTTGAATATACGCACATTTACCTAAACACAAAATCTTTTTTTCTGCAGCTACAGCATCTAAGAAACCCTGAATATATGAACCCACACCGCGTTGATCTTGATATGCCGCTAAGGGAAAAGGCCATTTTAATTCAGCATAGTGACCCACTTTAGCCTTTTGTATATTTGTCCAAAGTTGTTTCTCTTCTTTTTCTAGTGCTGTCACATCAACAAAGATTACACACTTTTCAAGGCAATAAGCCTGCAACTCGAATGGAGCAATCGCCTCTTGCTCAACAGCAATCACAGGTTTTTCAATAACCCTTTCAGACTGCGGAACATCTCTAATTGCTATTGAAGGTTGCTCTACAACTTTAGGTGCTTCAGGCAACAAAGGCTTAGATGGCTTTTGTCCAAAAGCAGGAACATCTATTATAGGTGTGATAATTGGTGTATGAGATTCAACAATCTGATCTCGCCATACAGTATGGGCATTATTTTTTTGGCACGCTTGTGTTCTAGGAATCCATATATCAATTCCTAAAGTTGCCAGTATATTTCTTTGCTGCCCAATCATGTTTAAATCAGTACCTCTAATCTACACACATTCTAACGGGCTTCTGACTTTTTTTCAGCGTTTTCTTTTAATGATCGCTAGTGGAAATCACATATGTCTCTTAAATAATCATAACGCTATTTTTCTTCTGCATTTGCTCTACAATTTCATCGGACTCAAAACCAAATCGCCAGTAGAGTAACTCCAGCACATCAAGTTCATCTTGGGTAATAATGCGGTCACTCCATAAACACATCTCAGCAATTGCCAAAATACTTAGACGGTCACGAAGTAAAAGCCCAGCAATGTCATTTAAAATTTCAGCCAAGTCTAAAGGCTCATCCGAAATTTCATCATATATATGCATTTCATCTGGGTTAAGTAAAGAACGCAAAATACGCTCACGGACTTCCAACTGGTTTGGACTATTAATTTGCTGCACATGAAGTAATGCATCAATTAAACGAACTATTTGAGGTTTCACTTCTTCAAATGCTGTTGGCAAATGAAGTGGCATTAAATTCAATTCATACTTGACCCGCTCTAATAATAAGGCATCAAGCAGCCCAATTTCCCCATCTTCCTGAATAATAAGTGCCAGTTTTGTCAAAAATTGACGCGCAATACTTGCAGGCATATGGCCAATATTTTTACATGCGTCGTGAAATATCTGAATATGAATACGACCATCCAAATTAAGCAAAGCATCGACAATCGAATGACTTACAGGAGCTTCTTGCGGAATAAATTCTCGATATTGACGAATCATTAAAATCGCAACCATCACCTCACGCGAACCAGTGGCTGTTTGCAATGCACGCTGAATAAGTTCAGGGCGTTTTTTATTACGTCGGATATCACTACTTAAAGGCTTGATTGCATCATTTAATGCGAAGCTGATTGGAGAAAGACGTAATAATGGCAAAGGTTGTGGTGATGACCATGGAATATAGATTTCCGTCTCAGATTCTTCTAAAGAACGGAAAAGGCTAAATAAAGGCCTATTACGAAGTTTCTTTAAATTTTCTAATTGTAAATCTTGCAGTAAAGTGGGATTGAGTTCGTAAATACGCTCACGAATGCTCGGGTGAATATTCATCCAGCTTTGAGGGCTAAGTGAATTTGCAAAACACATATGCGCGATTGATTCAGAATAAGCACTATGAATTTGTGATCCTGAATGGTGAACATAAATACGTAATAATGTTTGGGTATTCGTACTATTTTTTAGCAACCGCATAGTTTTTTGGTCATTGCGAAATGTGCGGCCACTTAATGTTAAATATTTAATAAAGCGAGTGATTAAAACACCTAAACTTCCTGCTAACCAAATCACTCCACCAACAGCTACAAACACAGTCTCGAACTTATGCTTATAACCCGGACTGTAGCGCTTAAAACCTTGTTTTGCGAGCTTACTGCCCCATTGACTGAAAGTCGTTAAACCGCTGTATAAAATTTTTAATTTAGTATTTTCTACAGCCTCACCAGATAAAATTTGGTTAAATTCATGACCCAGTAAACCATACAGCTCCAATTCATCTAGATTCTGTAAAGCTCCCCAAGTCAAAATAATGACAATATCATTTGAGTGAAAACCTGCAGTTAATGCATTTACACCCACTTCATCAGGCAAAACATAAAGAGTTGGAACGTTAAGAGAAAATGTTTGCGCCAAATGTTCTGTAATTTTTAATGCCGCATGTTCTTCTGGTGTACTCTCGCCTTTTACCAAACGACGCGCTTTAAGCTGTTTAGCAAGGGAATGACCACCTTTACGTAAAATATAAAGCTCGGTCACCACCGACCAAACCATAATAAAAAGCAAAAGAGCAATAAAATAGGGGCTTAAGGCATGCCACCAAATCGGTTGGCTATAATCAAAAAAATGAACAAGTAAACCTAAAATGAGATTTAAAATAAAAATAGTCAAAAGCACAGCGACCAAACACATAGTGATGGACCATGCCATATTTTTATTTTCGATTAAATAGTGGCTTACTTCTTTCAATGTAAATATTCCCAATTACATTGTTAAGTTTCATCATAAAAGAAAAAAGCGGGAAACACCCGCTTTTTTCGGCTATTTCTATTCTTCTTTAATACCCGTCAAATCTACTGACGCTGCATCAATATTGACATCAATATAACCATCTTTTTTCTTTTTCGCAGAATCATTACGCTTCTGTTCCAAATTATTCAGATAGTCTGCATCAATTCCACCAGTTACATAGATACCATCAAAAACAGAACAATCAAACTCAGTCAATGTAGGAACCTTACTTGTACGTACGGCGTTCTTCAAGTCTTCCAAATCTTGGAATACTAAACGATCAGCACCAATAATTTCTTGGATTTCTTCTACACTGCGTTCTGAAGCAATAAGCTCAGTTTTAGCAGGCATATCGATACCATATACGTTTGGATACATCACTTTTGGTGCTGCTGAAGCAAAGTATACTTTTTTCGCACCTGAGTCACGCGCCATTTGAATAATCTCATTACACGTAGTACCACGTACAATAGAGTCATCAACCAATAGAACGTTCTTGCCTTTAAACTCTAACTCAACAGGGTTTAATTTCTGACGTACAGATTTTTTACGCTGTTGCTGACCCGGCATAATGAAGGTACGACCGATATAACGGTTTTTCATAAACCCTTCACGAAACTTCACACCAAGAATATTTGCAAGTTCTAATGCAGAAGTACGGCTTGTATCTGGAATTGGGATAACCACATCAATATCATGGTCTTCACCCCAGTCACGCAAAATCTTATGCGCTAATTTTTCACCCATTTTTAAGCGGGCTTTATAAACTGAAATACCATCAATAATTGCATCTGGGCGAGCAAAATAAACATATTCAAAAATACATGGGCGATATTTTGGATTAGCCGCACATTGTTTAGTGAATAACTGCCCTTCAGCATCAATGAAAATTGCCTCACCTGGTGCGATATCACGTTCGATTTTAAAACCAAGAGCAGTAATCGCCACAGACTCAGATGCAATGATATATTCCATCTCGCCTTGTTCAGTCACACGCGAGCCATAAATCAGTGGACGAATACCATTTGGATCGCGGAAACCAACCAAACCATGACCAGTGATCATAGCAACTACGCCATAAGCACCTTGGCAGCGCTCATGAACACGAGAAACCGTATGAAAAATATCTTCAGCTGTAGGATTTAACGTTCCTTTCTTTTGCAACTCATGTGCAAAAACGTTTAAAAGAACTTCTGAATCAGAATCAGTGTTCATGTGACGCAAATCTGTTTTAAACAGGTCATCATGAATTTCTTCTGCATTGGTCAAGTTACCATTATGCGCAAGTGTAATACCGTAAGGTGAGTTCACATAAAATGGTTGAGCTTCAGCACTACTAGCAGAACCCGCAGTTGGGTAGCGCACATGACCAATACCATAATTACCAAGTAATGCTCTCATATGACGAGTATGAAAAACATCACGCACCATACCGTTATCCTTACGAAGGAAAAGACGGCCTTCATGGCAGGTTACTATTCCAGCTGCATCTTGCCCACGATGTTGCAACATCGTTAATGCATCAAACAACATTTGGTTCACTGGCGATTTACCGGCTATACCAACAACTCCACACATAGCAACCTCGCAGACAAGCTAGGAATTAATAAAAAGGATTCTTTGTTGAATGGTCGGGCCGGATTTCTGGTTCTTCCGGCTCGTCCATTGGTTTTGGAGAAGTGCGAGATACACCGCCTCCAGATGTTATCTGATGAAAAGCCTCACTTGCTGCCCCTTTAGAAAGCTCCGTGGCTAAAGGTGCGTAAGGCAATAAAAACTGGATAAATTTGGATTGCTTCCAATGAGGTGAACTTTCTACCCAAGGACCAACACCTTGCATAGTAATAAGAACAACCAATAAACCCTTCAACGAACCAAAAGCACCACCTGCTAAACGATTTAATGGCCCCAATTTTAAACTTTTCAAGAGGCCATTTAAAAATGCGGTGACGATCCAAGTTAAAACAATAATAATGAGTGCAATAAATGCAAAAGCTGCAATCTTTTGAACCACCGGATCCTGACTTAAACCCGACATTGACGGAGCTAGAAGAACAGCATATTTTGCACCCATAATTAATGCAAAAATCCATCCTACCAAGTTCGCAAAGGCTTTTATAAATCCTTGTCGCAAACCGTTTAGCCCCCCAATGAGCAAAAGTATTAGAATGATGATATCAATAGTGTTCATGTTCAATTAGGTCATAGCTTCAACACATTGCTTTACAAGCGTTGGTCCCGTATAGATTAGACCACTATAAATTTGAACAAGTGTTGCTCCAGCTTGTTGTTTTGCTAAAGCTTGCTCACCAGACAAAATACCACCCACACCGATTAAAGGAATTTGTCCTTTTAATGATTGAGCAAATAAACGTAAACATTCTGTACTTTTTTCAAATACAGGTGCACCAGACAAACCGCCTGACTCATTACCGTAAGGCAGGTTTTCCACCCCTTCTCTCGACAAAGTGGTATTGGTCACAATAAGACCATCAATTTTAAAATCTAATAATTGAGCAGAGATAAACTCAACATCTTCAGCTGTTAAATCCGGAGCAACTTTAAGTACTAGAGGAACATAATGGTTATATTGCTCAGCCAACTCAAGTTGACGCGCTTTTAAGGTTTGCAGTAATTCAGTTAACGCATCACCACTTTGCAAACTACGTAAGTTTTTAGTATTCGGTGATGAAATATTGACAGTAATATATGAAGCGTAGTTATAAACTTTCTCAAGACAAATTAAGTAATCATCAACTGCTTTTTCTACAGGTGTATCGGCATTTTTACCAATATTGATTCCTAAAATGCCTCTAAACTTTGAAGCTTTAACATTTTCAATAAGTTTATCAACACCATCATTATTAAAACCCATACGGTTAATAATGGCTTTAGCTTCAGGAATACGAAATAAACGTGGTTTTGGATTACCCGATTGCGGGCGAGGTGTAATTGTACCAATTTCAATGAAACCGAAACCTAATCCAGCTAATGCATCAATATGAGCACCATTTTTATCTAGACCTGCTGCCAAACCTACCGGATTAGGAAACTCGATTCCCATACACGTAGTAGGTTTTGCTTCTACGGCCTGACGCATCATGCCTAGCTTATGCGCTTTATCAAGCATGGATAATGTTAATTCATGGGCACGCTCTGGTGCTAAACTAAACAACATCGGGCGAGCAAGTGAATATAACATACCAATCACAGTCTACTGATTTTAGGTACGCATATTATAGGCACAGGCAGCACAAAACACCATGCTTGACATAAGCATATTTTGATATGTTATTGAACTGTCGCTGTTAATTTAATCTGACCTTCGCTTGAAACCATTTCCATCTTCTGAATACTAAGACCCATCTGTGCAAGTTGTGTTAAAAAGTTAGCTAAAATTGCATAATTCTGATGCGTTACAACAATTTGTAACTGCTCTCCATTTTGCTGAGAAGTCACAGTTAAACCTTGCTGTTGAGCCACCCTTTGTATTTTTCCAGACTTATCAAGTTCAAGCTCATTTGCAGGCTTCATAGTAACTGCATTACTTTGCATCCACACCATCAGATCTTTTAAATCATTTAAGCGTTTTTGCTGTTGTTCTGCCAAGGAATGCATTTTCCAAAGTGAAGACCCAACAATAGCCACTACCACAAAAATTGTAGTAAAGACCACCATAACGCGTTCACGGACAGTTAAACGATCTAGGTATTGAACAACTTTTTCAATCCACTGATCAAAACGATTCTGCAATTGAGCTAACATTTTCATTATTGTATTTTCACCACCCCAATTGCCCCACCACCATTTGCTTGGACATTACCTAGCTCAGCTTTAAATCCTTGCTGATTTAATTGTTCTGTCAAAGCTTGTAAATCATCTGCCGATTTTGCTTTTAATGCCATCGTTAAAATTGAAGCATCATAATTAAGTTGCTGAGCCAAAATCTGTCTTTGCATTAAAATAGGTCCAACACGGCTTAACAAAGAAAGTGCTTGTGTATCACCTTGCTGACTCATTCTTAAATGACTTTCAAATTGACCTTTTATATTTTGTTCAGTCACACGACTAGATGGTCCAAACCAGTATTTATATTGTTCAATTGTCTGGTCAGCAGTTAGATTTGCTACTTTTTTCAATTTGACCCAACGCAATAAATCATAGCTAAACTGCACTACAATAATTGCTAAAATAACGGCAGCACATGCCTTCCAATAACCAGAAAAAGTACGCTCCTGGCCTTTTGATTTTGGTAAAACATTGAAAGGATGCTGCTTAGTTTTATCTAATGGCTGAAATTGATAAACGAACTCAGAACGTTGTTCTGCACTTGAAGCGGCCTCTAAACTTTCCAGTTGCTCTGGTGTTAAACCACTATATTGATAATGTTTTTCAGCTGACTGAAATTCTAAAAAAAGACCCAAATCATCAATTGAATTACCCAACCATTTATTTTCACGCACCAAAAGTTGGTGATTAATATTACACAGAATAACTTGCTCGTTTTGCGGCTCTGGCAATATTAGAAAATCTGGTAGCAAGGAAACAAGTTTGGTTGGCAACAAAGCCAAAGAATGTTGCCATGTCTCGACCATCCCTTGAGCGACACCCAAGACAGTTAACTGATCGGCATGAAAATGGTGAACCACTTTCATATGATCAATCGGTAAAGTCACAAACTCTTCAAGTAGATATTTAACCCCATCAGCCCCCAGTTGTTTGTAGTGGGACTTCGCCATAGTTTGCTGAAGCATTTGTGCATGACGACTCGGAAAAAAAACCGTAGCTTCTTTTCCTTGATGTATTTGCAAGTCTTGTATTAATTGATCGAGACTCGCAGCCTGCAACCAGCTCTCTCCGTTAGACCAATGCCATATTCCATTGGTTTCAGGCATCCATATATACAGCATGTTGGCGAAATAACCTTTTTAATTATATTGTGGGTATAAAACTATTTTTTTGTGTTGATAAACCATTTGCAATAACAGCTTGATCATAAATTCTAGCTTCAGCAAGCGCAAATGGATTGAAATTTTCATGAGTAAGTAACTCTGCAATATGACCTATTACATTCATATGGCAAACCACTACAATCGATTCATAAGGAATTTGAGACAACCATTCAACTGCTTCTTTTGCATCATCATCTGGCTTAATTTTGTCGCATAACAGCACTGGCACATCTTTAAAATAAGTCTGGATATGCGCCAATGTTTCCTGAGCACGCAACAAAGGACTAACAACAAAAATATCCGGTTTTACAATGTCTTTTAAAAATGTTGCTGTTTGCTCAGCCTGTGCATGTCCACGCGCAGTAAGGGGGCGTTTAATATCATTACCATTAACTGGTGGAGCAGCTTCCCCATGACGAACTAATGTCAGTTGCATAAAATTTCCTTGTTAATAATTCTGCATTATAACCACAATTTATGACATTTATTCGTCAGACTTCATGATGAGGTAAAACAAACTCCACATCACTCCGATGACCATTTTTCATAAGAGAAAGTGCAATATTTAATGGCGGAGCACCTTCAAAAATGACTTCATATAAAGCATTGGTAATTGGCATATATACATCTAGTTCTTGTGCTTTACCACGCACTTGGACAATTGTATTAATACCTTCAGCAGTTTGCCCCAATTCTTTACTTGCTTGATCAAGTGTCTTGCCAGAACCTAGCGCATATCCGATTTGATAATTACGGCTCAATGGACTATTACATGTCGCAAATAAATCACCCACACCAGACAAACCTAAAAATGTAAGCGGGTTTGCGCCCTGCTTTACCGCGAAACGGCTCATTTCAGCCAAAGCACGCGTTAAAATCATACTTTTGGTATTTTCACCAATTTTATATGCAGCCCCAATTCCCATCGCGACTGCATAAATATTCTTAAGTGCACCGCCCAACTCAACTCCATGCACATCATCGCTACCAAAAACACGGAATAACGCACTATGAAGCGCATGCTGCACGGCATAACGGACGAGTTCAGAATCACTAGCAATCACTGTACCAGATGGCATACCTGCCATAATTTCTTTGGCAAGGTTTGGACCTGACAATACACCATAGGGAACTTCTGGTAGTTCTTCACGAATAATATCGCTCATAAAACTAAATGTTTTAGCTTCAACACCTTTGGTTAAAGAAACAACCGCTTGTGCAGTAATATAAGGAGCAATTTGTTTTAAGACATCGCGGAAAGAATGGCTAGGAATTGCAACTAAAATAATATCTCGGTCACATACCGCTTGCTCAAGATCAGACACAGCACGTAGTGAAGATTCTAAAGTGAAGTCTGGTAAATAACGTTTATTAATATGGGTTTTATTAATTTCTTCTGCTGTTTCGGCATCACGAATCCAGATCATGGTATCGCAGCCATTACGAGCAGCTAAATTCGCCATGGCTGTACCAAAGCTACCGCCCCCTAAAACGGTAATACGTAGTGCCGTTTTTTTATCGACCGCAACAGGTTCCACCAAATCTGTAAACTTAAATTCAGCCATGCTTTATTATCCTATTTCTTACTTTTACAGACGCTTAAGCCTGCCAAACTTTTACGAATTCTTTACTTTCAATATCTGCACGCGGTGCAATTGCTTTAGCTGCTGTGCCAACGTAAATAATACCTGAAATTAAATCATGCGGTTGCAGACCTAAATGCTGTTTTAACCAAGTTGATTCAACAACAGCACCACTACGCCACATAGTTGAAAACCCCTGAGCTTGCAAAGACAACAAAAGATTTTGTACTGCCGCACCAGTACTTAAGATTTGCTCAAAATGTGGCACTTTTGGATGATCTTGTAACTGTGTAAGAGCTAAAATCAGTAGCGGAGCACGAAAAGGATGTTGCTTAACACGTTCCAGCTGAGCGGGGTCAGATTCTCCTAAATCAACCAATGCTTTTGCTAGAACCTCACCAAAAGCAGCACGTTGTTCACCAGAAATAACGACAAAGCGTGTTGGCTTAAGCCTATGATGATCTGGAGCAGTTAAAGCAGCCTGAAAAGCCAACTCTAATTGATCTGAGTTTGGAGCTGGCTCAACTAATTGGCCAATAGACTGACGCTGATGAATATTTTGGTGAATTATTTGTATTACTGAATCCGTCATTAATATTGATCTAACTCAAAAATTCGAAATAGATTAGCATAATCTACCGTTAATCCACCATGGAATCTAGCCTATAAACTTAGTGAACTTATAGTTTGACATTTTTTAATACAAAACTTCAAAACTCATACAACGTATTCAAAATCAAATAGAAAACTTATGTTCAAATAGCTATGTCTTTTAGCGATTAACTTAGGTGAATCATGAAAAAAATAATTTTAGCGAGCGCAATGAGCGGCGTTGTTCTATTACTTGGTGCTTGTGCTACCACTCCTAAAAATACTTTAGCAATTCAAAAAGAAAATAATCAATTTGAAGTGACTGGTATTGGCAAAACTAATTTAATTGCAAAGAATAATGCAGTTACTGCCGCACAAAAAACGTGCTCTAAGAATACAACTCCTGTTATTGTTGATGAAAAAACCACTTATCATGGTGTATTAAAAGATGTAGTAAGTGAAAAGACGGGTCAAATGGTAGAAGCCGCTGCAGGTGTTATTGGTACTTTAACTGGTAAAAATGCATCTTTAGCAAAAGATGACGACTATCAAACCACTCTTACCTTCTATTGTAAAATTAATTAATTGAAAAAAATCCCAATCAATTGATTGGGATTTTTTTATTAGCAATACCCCTCTAATCGGGTAAGTGGTAGTTTTTTACCAATTGCTTTTTCAATTTCTGGTAAATAGAAAGCATCATCTTCAGACAAGAAACTAATACTTACACCTTGTGCACCTGCACGACCTGTACGCCCAATACGGTGAACATAGTCATCAGACTGCTCAGGTAAAGTGAAGTTGATAACATGCGACACGCCATCTACATGAATACCACGACCTGCAACATCCGTTGCAATCATGATGTTATGCTTCCCTTGCTTAAACTGCTCTAGCATTTTCAAACGTTTATCTTGAGCAATCTCACCAGATAGCATTCCTACTTTATATCCATCTTTTTTCAAATGGTCATAAAGACGGCGCACTTGATCACGGCGGTTGGCAAAGATCATGACTTTATCAATTGGTTCTTCACGTAAAATATCTTGTAAAAGACGATATTTATCTTGTTTAGCTACAACATAAACACGTTGTTCTACATCGTTATTGGTCTTTTGTTCAGGCTCAATTTCAACTGTTACAGGCTCAAACAACCACTGTCTTGCTAAATTTAAGACGTCGTAACTAAAAGTCGCCGAGAACATCAGGGTTTGACGTTGTTCCTTACGTGGTGAATAACGAACAATACGTTTTACCGAAGGAATAAAGCCCATATCTAATAATCGGTCAGCTTCATCAATCACCAAAAATTCAATTTGATCGAGCCAGACTTCTTTTTGTTCTACAAAATCGATTAAACGTCCTGGTGTAGCAACCATGATATCGACAAAATTAGCATCAAGTTGCTTCTTCTGCTTATCAAAATCAACACCACCCAATAGGGTCACTAAATGTAAATTAGAGAATTTTGTGAGAAACTTTGCATCGCTTTCAATTTGCAAGGCCAACTCACGAGTAGGCGCCAAGATTAAAGCACGAGGTTCGCCACGGAAACGTTGTTCTTTAACCGGATTATTGAGTAAATCATTAATTACACTAATCAGAAAGGCAGCTGTCTTACCTGTTCCTGTCTGTGCTCGCCCAATTGCATCGTGCCCGGCTAATGTATATTTTAAAACCTTTTGCTGAATTGGGGTCATTTGAGTAAACCCTAAAGCATCAATCGCCTTTTTAAGTTGCGGATGTAAATTCAAGGTTTCAAAACCAGATGTCATAAATACGCGCTCTAACAAACAATCTCTCGAATGAGAAGATCATTATAAACAAAAACGCCCCAATTCAAAAATTGGAGCGTCCATGATTCATCAAAAAGATGAATTAGTCTTAGTCTAAAGGCTGAACGTTTTCAGCTTGAAAACCTTTTTGACCTTGTACAACGCTAAATTCTACACGTTGACCGTCACGTAGAGAACGGTGACCGTCACCTACGATTGCACGGAAGTGAACGAATACATCGTCGCCGCCGTTACGTTGAATAAAACCAAAGCCTTTAGTGTCATTAAACCACTTTACTACGCCTTGTTCACGAGCTGTCATAAGTCAATCCTCAGATGATGAAAAAAGGACCTTCCGGTGTTGCAAACAGCAGAGCAAACAAGGTTTTAAAATTTTTATAATCTTAAAGCTTGTAATCATTCTGTAAAACTATCAACAATTTCCGGTTACATCCATTTGTTATAGGTTATTAAAACAATTTAACTGTGTGGTAATTCCTAAAACGGTTCGAGCTTAACACGGGTTTATGACAATTAATAGAATTTTTTTCAAATATTTCCCCTATTTTTAGCTCTTTTTTTAAACAGCTTATTACAATAATTTTTATGTATTCCTTTAGCTCTTAATTTTTATAAAACACCTAGAGTTCGTAAAAAAATTTGTTAAAATATTTTTTTTAGTTGTTTTTAAAATGAATGAGCACCACTTCTTCTGCTGTAGCACCTATTGAAATTAATGCCCTTGGTCAACCATGTCCAATGCCTTTATTAATGTTAAAACGTGAACTTAAGAAAGCATCAGGAAAGCAGCTATTTTTATTGAAATCATCTGACCCGCATAGTGAAATTGATGTAACGCGTTACTGCACTTTACATCATTTTATGTGTCAAACCATGCAGATTTCAGAAAGAGAATTTCACTATTTAATTGAAACTCAATGATTCTTTGTTAAAATCTAAGATTAGAAACTGCATAAAATTTTACATTTTTCTACCCAATTTTCCTTAATTATGAAGCCAATTCAAATTAAGATGAATTTATTGGTTAATCCATCCTATCCTATAAGGAGAACTCATGAGTGACAGCAGCAATCAATTGATGCCCCTGTCATTGTCTGCGCCCGGTGTAAACCTTGGTGCATATATCAGTACTGTCAATCAGATTCCTATTTTAACGGCCGAGCAAGAAAAAGAACTTGCTGAACGTTATTATTATGACCAAGATCTTGATGCCGCAAAAATGCTGGTAATGTCGCATTTACGTTTTGTCGTTCATATTGCGCGCAGCTATGCAGGTTATGGCCTCCCTCAAGGCGACCTTATTCAAGAAGGTAACTTAGGCTTAATGAAAGCCGTAAAACGTTTTGACCCAAATATGGGCGTACGTCTCGTATCTTTTGCCGTCCATTGGATTAAGGCAGAGATTCATGAATACGTTATTCGTAACTGGCGTATTGTAAAAATTGCAACAACTAAAGCTCAACGTAAACTTTTTTTCAACTTACGTAGTTTGAAAAAATCGAGTAAAAAATTAACACTCGAAGAAGCACAATCTATTGCTAACGACTTAAATGTAACTCCAGAACAAGTTTTGGAAATGGAAGGTCGTTTAACTGCTTATGATGCTGCTTTTGAAGCGCAAGGCGATGATGACGACGATACTCCACATACAGCACCTGCGTTGTATCTTGAAGATAACCGTTACGACCCTGCTCGTTTAGTTGAAAATGAAGACTGGGAAGAGCAAAGTACATCTGCTTTACATGATGCAATGGACCAGTTAGATGATCGTTCGCGTAATATTTTGCAGCGCCGTTGGTTAGATGATGATAAATCTACCCTACATGAGCTTGCTGCTGAATATAATGTATCAGCAGAACGTATTCGTCAGCTTGAAAAAAATGCGATGGAAAAAATTAAAGTCGCTATGTCAGCAAGCTAAAGTAAATAAAAAAATAAAAGGGCGATCAGCCCTTTTGTTTTATCTGGCTATGTTTAGCCAACCTATTCTATGGTAACGTTGCCTTTCATTATTCAGTTGCGTTTTTTGTTATGTGGATTGCCATTTCAGCCCTTAATCTTGCTTTTGCAGTCATGTTGGGTGCTTTTGGAGCACATGGTCTTAAAGCTCACGCGAGCCCTGAACAAATTGCTTGGTGGCAGACTGCAACCGACTACTTTTTTTATCATGCACTTGGGCTATTAGCCCTTGGTATTCTAAGTAAGGTTCTTCCCCATTTCCCAATCAAGTTATCTTTCTTGCTTATTCAGATTGGCATTCTGTTCTTTTGTGGTTCGCTTTATATCATGGCATTAGGTTTACCACGCATATTAGGCGCAATTACGCCAATCGGTGGAGCCTTAATGATTGCTGGATGGCTACTTTTGGCTTGGAATGCTTTCAAATACGCAAAATAATCGGAATGTGATCATGCAAATTTATTTAAATGGCGAATTAGCGGACACGCCTAGCCAAAACCTTTTGCAACTCATTCAGGAGTTGGCACTTGAAGGAAAACGTTTTGCTGTTGAACACAATCAGCAAATCGTACCTAAAAGCAAATTAGAGCAAATTATGATTGCTCAACATGACCGTATCGAAATTATTCACGCTGTTGGCGGCGGCTAAGTCGGAGTTATCCATGCAAGACACCCCTCTCATTATTGGTTCACGTTCTTTTCAATCTCGTTTATTGGTAGGAACAGGGAAATATAAAGACTTAAATGAAACGGATTTAGCCATTCAAGCCAGTGGTGCAGAAATCGTAACAGTCGCAATCCGCCGTGTGAATATTGGACAAAATCCAGATCAACCGAATTTACTTTCAGTTATTCCACCAGAAAAATATACTATCTTGCCAAATACCGCAGGTTGTTTTGATGCTGACAGCGCAGTACGTACATGTATGTTGGCGCGTGAGTTACTCGATGGTCATAACCTAGTAAAGCTTGAAGTGTTGGGTGATGAAAAAACCTTATATCCAAATGTAACCGAGACTTTAAAAGCCGCTCGTACTTTAATTGATGACGGTTTTGAGATTATGGTCTACACCTCTGATGACCCAATCATTGCACAAGAACTTGAAAGTATGGGCTGTGTTGCAATTATGCCTTTAGGTAGTTTGATTGGTTCAGGTTTAGGTATTTTAAACCCTCACACCATTTCAATTATTAAAGAAAATGCGAAAGTACCCGTGTTAGTCGATGCAGGCGTTGGTACAGCAAGTGATGCCGCTATTGCAATGGAACTTGGTTGTGATGGCGTACTGATGAATACTGCCATTGCAGCTGCGCAAAACCCTATTTTAATGGCTTCTGCCATGAAAAAAGCTGTTGAAGCAGGACGTGAAGCATTTTTAGCTGGACGTATGCCACGTAAACGTATGGCAAATGCAAGCTCACCAGAAACAGGTTATTTCTTTAAATAATCTATTTCCAAGGAATCACTGCTTTTTCCAGTGATTCCTCTCTCCTTCGTATAACTATTTTACTTTTAAAAAAATATATCGCTTTATTCTAATATACTTAGGCTATTCCAATATTTGTCTTAAATTATCTTTGGCGTTTAACTCAAAATTCTTTTGGAAATATGCAGTTTGATAAAGTGGTTCAGACTGATAAAAATGTATTAAAACTTGTTTTCTCTTAATTGAATATACTTCTGGATCAACCCAACAATACTCCCGCTGAATTTGCCGTTCATACTGGATAAAACGTTCAGGTGTTGCTGCCAAAATAGCTAAATCAATATCCAACAAAAATTGTAAATCTATTTCATCGGTTAATGCATGCTTTTGAATCGCAAGTATCCAACGCTTTATTTTCTCCAGGGTACTGAACGATAAATCTTGCGCCATCAATTGTTCAAATAACTCAGCACTTTTAAGCTCATTATCTGGTGCTTGAGGATCATAGATAACATCATGAAACCAGAGAGCCAATGCAACAGCATACGGATCATTTAATTCGTATTGAATCGCCTCCATTAAACTCAAACATTCATATAAATGTTGGACGGTATGGTAGGCTCGCTGCTTTTCACTATAAGCCGCAATAAGTTCATCATAGATTTTCTGCGGTTCAGAAAAATCATAATGCTGATGCAGCTCAAACCAAACATGCTTTAGTTTTGATAAATAAAGCTGCATCATCATCTATTAACCACGCTTAAGATTATTGCTCATCGCGCTTAAATACCAACTCTTTTGCCGATGAGTTATCAGCATCAAAGTAGTAACCTTCAGTATTAAATGCTTTGATATCTTCAGCATTATTTAATTGGTTTTCAACAATAAAACGTGCCATTAAACCGCGTGCTTTTTTCGCATAGAAACTAATAACTTTATATTTGCCATTTTTCTGGTCAAGGAAAACAGGCTTCACAATTTCAGCCTTAATTTTCTTTTCATTGACAGACTTGTAATATTCATCTGAAGCTAGATTTACCAGCAATTCAGATTTAATTGCTGCCAAGTCTTCATTAATTTGGTTAGTGATGATATCACCCCAGAATTCATACAAATTATGACCGCGAGTATTTTTTAATTTAGTACCCATCTCTAAACGATAAGGCATCATTAAATCTAAAGGACGCAATAAACCATATAGACCAGAGAGCATACGCAAATGCTGCTGTGCAAAATCAATATCTTTGTCTTTTAAATGATAAGCATCTAAACCAGTGTAAACATCACCTTTAAATGCATAGATTGCTTGGCGAGCATTTGAGAAATTAAATTCGGGATTCCAATCTCTAAAACGGTCTGCATTCAATGCAGCAATTTTTTCACTAACACTCATTAAAGTCGCAATTTCCGAAGCGGAAAGTTTGCGGCAAACATCAATTAATTGTGCTGAGTTTTCTAATAAGCGAGGCTGAGTAAACTCATCTGTAGGTAACGCTGTTTCATAATCTAAAGTTTTTGCAGGAGAAATTAAAGCAAGCATAGACAACCTGAAAAAATTATTCTTAATACCAACTATAACAGTAGATATTTTTTAATGCTAACTCGTGTTTTCAATGACGACTATCGGTAAAATAGGAATACGTATTGTTATTTATCGATTCTTATATGTCTGAGCAAATTTTCATTCAGGGTCCAGTAGGTAAAATTGAACTTTTTGTAGACCGCCCTGAAGGTGAAATCAAAGGCTTTGCGGTTGTTTGCCATCCGCACCCATTGCAAGGTGGAACTCCTCAACATAAAGTCCCTGCTCTTTTAACCCAAATCTTTAATGAATATGGTTGTATTGTTTACCGTCCTAGTTTCCGTGGTTTAGGTGGCAGTGAAGGTGTTCATGATGAAGGCCATGGCGAAACCGAAGATATTTTAGCTGTGATTGAACACGTTCGTCAGCTTCATGAAGGCTTACCATTCTATGCAGGCGGTTTTAGCTTCGGCTCACATGTTTTGGCAAAATGTCATGCGCAGCTTAGCCCTGAATTACAGCCTGTACAATTAATTTTGTGTGGTTTACCAACAGCTACTGTTGTGGGATTACGTCACTATAAAACCCCTGAAATTCAAGGTGATATTCTACTCATTCATGGTGAGCAAGATGATATTACTTTACTTTCAGATGCAATTGCATGGGCAAAACCGCAGAAGCATCCAATTACGATTTTACCGGGCGCTAACCACTTCTTTACAGGTTATTTAAAACAGCTTCGTCAAATCATTACACGCTTTATTATCATGAAATAAAGTGTATTTGATGGGCATAACTTGAGAGTATGCCCATCATTTTCAAGTATGTCCTTATTGAAAATTATTCCAACTTAACCCAGAACGTGCCAAATATTTTTTACTCGGTCGCTATCATTTACTATAATTTTTATAAAATTCTAATAAGTGTCTATAATATAAATTACGCATTTGATTAAAAAATTCCAAGAATATGCTTCATTTTACCTTTTTAGGCACATCATCAGGTGTACCCACACTTTCCCGTAATGTTTCAGGATTAGCAGTTCGTAACAGCAAAAATAAGGACTGGATTTTAGTTGATGCCGGCGAAGGTACACAGCACCGCATTCAACAAGCTAAACTTTCCTTGCAAAACCTAGTTGCCATTTGTATTACACATGTTCACGGCGATCATTGTTATGGTCTAGTTGGTTTATTGGCAAGTGCAGGCATGAATGCCCGTAGCAAACCCTTAATCGTGATTGCACCGAAAGAAATTCAGCAATGGTTTGAAATCACTGCCCAACTCACAGACTTACATTTACCCTATTCCCTTCAATTTATTGATGTGAATGATGCAATACAACCACAACAGATCACTGATGAATTTATTGTTCAAGCACATCCTCTAAGCCATCGTGTTTCAAGTTTTGCTTTTAGTATTTATATCAAATCTATTCAGAAGAAGTTAGATACCCAAGCTCTCACACAGCTAGGCGTGCCTCAAGGCGATATGTGGGGCCATTTGAAACGAGGCTACAATATTGAATTTGAAGGACAAACCTTAAAAGCTCAAGACTTTATCAAAATTCAAAATCAACAAGTTCATGCAATTATAGGTGGTGATAATGACCAACCAGAACTATTAGCTGACGCTTGCAAAGATGCCCAACTTCTTATTCATGAGTCCACATACTTACAAACCGTTTTAGATAAAGTCGGCAAAGGTCCAATGCATAGCTCAGCAAAAATGGTGGCTGAATTTGCAGAAGAGCAATCTTTAAGTAATTTAATTCTGACGCATTTTAGCCCCCGACATCAGGATAAAGTTGGACAGCAAGCTATTACTGAAGAAGTTCGTCAGTTTTATAAAGGTCATTTTTATTTAGCCAATGATTTTGATGAATTTACTTTAAATGAAGCTGGACAGCTTTTAAAAGTCGAGTAAAAAATTATATTTATTGAGAGATCGAATTAACTACACATCATTTCCATGTAAAAGTTTAAGAAGCTCATAACTGAGCTTCTTATTTCTTAAAAAATTACTCTACAAATGCCAAAGCAGTTACCAGTAGCTTCCAGCATTTCTCTACGGTTTCTACTTTTACTCGTTCGCCCGGCGCATGCGCCCCTTGAATATCAGGCCCAAACGAAACCATCTGTAAATGTGGGTAATGTTCAGCAATAATCCCACATTCTAAACCCGCATGAATTACTTTTAGATTTGGTTCAATATTAAACGCATTTTGATAGGCTTGTTGTAAGCACTTTAGTGCGGCTGAGTCAGGATTTGGTGTCCAACCTGAAACTAATGGCGTGAGTATAGAGGCGATATTAAATTGACTAAAATGTGCCTGAATTTTTTCGGCAAAATCTTGAGCTTCTTGGTTCACCATTGAGCGAACCATTAAAACAGCTTTTCCGCCTTCTCTATTTAGTCTCACCACTCCAAGATTATTTGAAGTCTCAACCACATCTGGGAGAGCTTGACTCATACTTGCAACGCCATAAGGACTTGTTGCTAAAGCTTGTAACCACTCGTTTTGCTGTTGTTGAGCAATCACTTCAGTCACTTCAGCACTATTAGGCTGAATTGTTAATTGCAGATTATCATCAACACCTTGTAGCTGTTTTTTCCATGCTGTTTGATATTCATCGAGTAATTTTTCTAATTCAGGCAATTGGTTAGATGAAATTGCAATAGTCGCTACAGCTTCTCTCGGTAAAGCATTACGGGCCGTACCACCTGTAAACTCAATAAGATGCCCACTAAGTGAGTTTAAATGTTGATTTAAAAAACGAGCCAAAATAACATTTGCATTGCCGCGTCCTAAATGGATATCTATGCCAGAGTGTCCGCCTTTAAGACCAGCCACCTGAATATTCACAATATTTAAATCTTTAGAAATTGGTTCATAACTAAGCGGCTGCTCTACCTCAACATCAATACTACCAGCACACCCTAGATACAACTCACCCCATTCTTCTGTATCAATATTAAATAACCATTTTCCTTTTAATATACCGGCTTCTAAAAGTCGTGCACCGCTCATACCTGCTTCTTCATCGACTGTTAAAAGAACTTCTATTGGTCCATGAGCAATATCATTTGAATCTAATACTGCCAACGACAAAGCTACCCCTATGCCATTGTCTGCACCTAAAGTAGTGTCTTTGGCAATTAACCAGCCATCTTCGAGGACTGGACAAATCGGGTCTTTAAAGAAATCATGTACCGTGCCAGTGTTAGCTTGTGTGACCATATCTAAGTGGCCTTGAAGAATAACGCCAGATACATGTTCTTTACCCGTAGTTGCATCCTTTCGGATAATTAAATTACCAACTTCATCTACGTAAGTTTCTAAATTTCGACTTTCGGCCCAGTTTTTTAGATACTCACGAAGCTGTTGTTCATGCTTTGAGGGACGCGGAATCGTACAAAGTGTTTGAAAATGCTGCCAAACAATTTGAGGAGATAATTTTGAAAAATCAAATGGCACCATATATTTATACTCTCACAAATATTCTTAATAAACGTAGGTTTATTCGAAGATAAGAATTTATCAGCGCAGTTTTAGCCTTTATTAAAATCGACGCTGATAAATTAAAAATGACTCTAAATGTAGAATAGATTAGATATAAAAATCAAAGTTAAATTTCACGAACCAAACGGAAACCCCACATGATTGAACGGGCTTGTGAAGTTACATAAGCATTACGATAGGCAGTTCGTACGTTATAAGTGTTATATATCCATGCTCCCCCACGTAAAACTGGGAAGTTACACTGCCCATTATTTTCCTCACCCCAACGACGATTCACACTAGGAGCATTTTCATAATTTGCATGCCAGCAATCATCGACCCATTCTCGGGCATTGGCACTCATATCATATAAACCGAAATTGTTTGGTAAAAACTTCCCTACTGGTGACGTAAAAGGATAACCATCTGTGCAATTAAATAAACTCCAACCACTGGTTTGTGGTAGTGCTACAACTGTTGCTGGATCTAATACATTTGCATATTTACAAGCTTGGTCAAGATTAAGGTCATCTCCCCAATAATAGGCTGTTGTCGTTCCAGCACGAGCCGCATACTCCCACTCAACCTCTGTTGGCAAACGGTAAGTCTGGCCCGTTTTTTTAGATAACCATTTCGCGAATGCTCTTCCATCTTCACGGCGTACACATACAACAGGATCCTGAGGTGTCTGATTCATACCCGAATTATTTGGATTTAAATCATCTCGATACCACATATTGAAAACACCATTTCGCGTTTCCCAATTACGGCATCCTTCGACTTCCCAGCCAGTTTCCTTTTGGAAAGCCTGAAACTCAGCAATTGTTGTTTCATAAGTTGACATTGCGAATGCTTTTTCGACTTGTACTAAATGTTGAGGTAATTCATATGACCGAGATTGAGCAGGAACATTTTGTTGCTCTTGCTCATTTATATTTCCGCCCATAAAAAAACTACCAGCTGGAATAACCGTCATTTCTGGACAAAAACTGTCTGAACAATCTTTAAATTTAGATTTTGCTGCCGTTAATTGATTAATATTGATATTGGTTAATGAAGCTATTTTAATTTCAGGATTCATATTAGGAGGGTTATTTATTTGACGAATTAATAAATTAATTGTTCCTTTCCATTCACTTAACATTTCTCTAAGCATAGCAGGCCGCTCAATACTTACTCCAGTTCCATCATAGTCAGGAGCATTACATCTCGCTCTTAATACTGTCGACTCATCAGTAAGCTGAGCTAGTTTGGGAATAATTTGATTATCAAGAAAAACTCCTAAATTATTTGAACTCGCGATATTGGCTCTTAGTTCTGCCACTGATTTTTGAGCAATTGTCGCATCACCGATAACTTTAGAATAGACCCTATCACATTGATTTTCTTGCCATACCAAAGTTTGTTTAAGATTCTCCAAGGAAGTAATAGTTTCTTCTAACAATTTCTGATTCTTCGAATTTATGGTTGTATCTTTATCATCATTATTACAAGCTGATAATAAGGAGATAATTAATATACCAAAGCCTTTTGAATAATTACTGGAAATTATGTTCATGTTAATTCTCTGTAAAATAATATAAATAAAAAGAGGAAATTGATTAGTTGTTTGTTAAAAAGCATTTTTAAATTAATAGAAATTTAGATCAAAATTCAAACAATATTATTTTTTTGTTTGTTAATTTTTATTAAATAATGTCACTACAAAAATAAAAAATTCTTATCAATATTAATAAATCAAAAGGGTGAACAAATATGTTCACCCTCTCTTCACAAAATATGCTTAATTGGTCAAGACTTCCAAACAAATTCGGAGAAACTCTGATCGGCTTTCAAACTATTTTCAACAGCCTGCGCAAGCTGACGAATAATGCTTTGTGTTTCGATTTTCTCAAACCAGTCTTGCTCTTCATCTGGATTGGCAGAAATTTCACACATTAAATGCCCATCGTGGTCCGTTTTCTGGCAAGTAATAGACAACGGCAAAAGATGATTATCAATGCTTACTTCTACTTTTTCATGCTCATGTACAATATGCTGTGCATCGAAACCATAATGCCCCAATTGTTTAAATAATAAGGCCGCTACATATTCTTGAGTAATATGGCATTCATTTGGTGGATGATCAAGCACCCCATGTTCTGGGCAACTGGCAATAAATTGTAATTTTTTCATCCTTTGTCCTAACACTATTATCATTATCTGCACTTAGCATAAGCAATAAACAAACAGCAGCCAAGCCTTTAGCTCGCTGCTGCCGTTGCTATTGTGTTAGCAATTATAAAATGTATGAGGTCAAAAGTTATTGGCTAACTTCAATCGTTAAACCTGCAAGATTCGCCAACTCAGTAAATGTTGGGAAACTTGTAGCAACAGTTTCAGTACCATGAATTGTAATCGGACCAGAAGTACGAAGACCTGCCATACTAAAACTCATAGCAATACGATGGTCATGGTGCGATTCGATTTCACCGCCAGCAAAGATTGGTGACCAATCGCCAGATTTGCCTTTTCCTTCGATAATGATGCCATCTTCAGTTGGTGTGCAGTCAATACCCATGATTTTTAAACCATCTGCCATAACTTGAATACGGTCAGATTCTTTCACACGAAGCTCTGCCGCACCTGTGAGTACTGTTTGCCCTTCAGCACAAGCCGCTGCAATAAATAATGCTGGGAATTCATCAATTGCCAAAGGTACTTGATCTTCAGGCATATGAATACCTTTAAGGGTGCGTGAACCTTTAATATGAATATCAGCAATAGGCTCTCCACCAGCGATACGCTCATTTTCAACAGTCAGGTCAGCACCCATCTGTTTTAAAATTTCAATTACGCCAGTACGTGTTGGATTAATACCTACAGCTTCCAGAACAACGTCTGCGCCTTCAGTGATTGCAGCACCTACCATGAAGAAAGCAGCAGATGAAATATCAGATGGAACTTGAATATTAGTACCCACTAACTTACCGCCGCCCACAAGGGAAATTTTATTGCCTTCAGTTTTAACATCATAGCCAAATGCACGAAGCATACGCTCTGTATGGTCACGAGTAGGTTCTGGTTCAGTTACCGAAGTTTCACCTTCAGCCCACAAACCAGCAAGTAAAATACCCGACTTCACTTGAGCAGATGCCATAGGTAAATCGTATTGAATGCCTTTTAATTGCTGGCTACCCGTAATACTGACAGGTGGTGTACCTTTCTCACCTGTTGTCTGGATTTGCGCACCCATTAAACGCAATGGCTTAGCAATACGCTCCATTGGACGTTTAGAAAGTGATGCATCACCTGTCATAACAGAATCAAACTTTTGTGCAGAAAGCATACCTGAAAGCAAACGCATGCTTGTACCAGAGTTACCCATATACAATGCACTTGCTGGTGCTTTTAAGCCATGCATACCCACGCCATGAATGGTCACTTCACCATTTTTAGGGCCTTCGATGCTTACACCCATATCACGAAAAGCTTGTAAAGTTGCTAGAGCATCTTCACCTTCTAAGAAGCCAGTTACATGGGTGGTGCCTTCGGCAATAGCACCAAACATAATGGAGCGATGTGACACAGATTTGTCACCCGGTACGGTAAATTTACCTTTAAATGCCTTATTTCCCGGTAAGATACTGAATTGCTGTGTCACCTTATTTTTCTCCATTAAAGGTTTTTTGGCTAACATATGATTGAAATGTTGGCGTGCTGCCTGAGCATGGCCGAGTAAACCCATTAATGCATGAGAATCTTCGTTTTCAATCAATTTTCTAAGTACGGTAAGTTGCTTTTCGAAGCCATCTACAGCATTTAAGATAGCGGTTTTATTGGCAAAGAAAATGTCATGCCACATTTGAGGATCACTTGCTGCAATTCGTGAAAAGTCACGGAAACCACCAGCTGCATAACGGAAAATATCCAAGTTATCTTCACGGTTTGCAAGTTGCTCAACTAGATTAAATGCCATTAAATGTGGTAAATGACTTGTATGTGCCAAAACCTCATCATGCTTGGCAACATCCATACATATCACTTCAGCTTTAGCAGCTGACCAAAGTTGAATCAGTTTATCAACAGCCCATTCTGCACTTGTTGGTAACGGCGTTAAAATCACTTTATGATTTGCAAAGAGATCGACCTTACCTGCATGAACACCCGTGTGTTCACTACCTGCAATAGGATGCCCCGGTACAAAACCTGTTGGTAAATTTTCACCAAATACAGCTTTTGCTGCATCAACCACATTACCTTTTGTACTTCCCACATCGGTCACAATTGTGGTTTCTGACAAATAAGGCTTAATTTGCTCAAGCACTTTTTGTGTAGCACGTACAGGTAAGGCTAAAACAATTAAATCCGCCCCTCTCACGGCCTCTACAGGATCGGAAAATCCTTCTTGTATTAAACCAAGTGATTTTGCATCTTCTAAAGTTTTCTGTGAACGTGTAGATGCCACAATAGTTGTCGCCAACTTTTCGGCAACGATAACGCGAGCCAAACTCGACCCAATGAGTCCTAAACCAATAAATGCAACTTTTTTAAATAGGGGTTGTGACATAACTTCAACTTTGCTTTTGCTCAAAGTTATTTAAATCTTTGAGCAATTTGTTTTTTAAGCTTAATGACATATTCCTTTGGATATATGTCATTATTCCAACGTAAGTAATTAAAGAACAGCAGCAGGATAAGAACCTAAAATACGAAGCTCTTTTACCATTGGACGGATATCATTGATTGCAGCAGCAACGTTTTCTTGATCAATATGACCTTCTAAATCGATAAAGAATACATATGCCCATTTTTCAGGTAATGCTGGACGGGTCTCAATACTCGTTAAGCTAATATTATGTTTTGCAAATGGCGCTAAAATTTCTAATAAAGCACCTGCACGATCATGTGCTGAAATTAATAACGATGTTTTGTCATTGCCACTTTGTGGAATTTTTTCACGGCCAATCACTAAGAAACGAGTGGTATTTTCCGGATTATCTTCAATATTGCTATGCAAGATTTCAAGATTATACATACCTGCTGCAATATCAGATGCAATTGCTGCTGAGTGCCATTCGTTGCGAATACGGCGTGCAGCTTCTGCATTTGAGTTTAAGGCAACACGTTCAACACCTGGATAATGCGCATCTAACCACTGACGGCATTGCGCCAAAGTTTGCTGGTGCGCATAAATCTGTTTAATGCTGTCTTTACGCGTATTTTCAGAAACCAAGAATTGATGATGAATACGCAATTCAACTTCACCAATCACATTTAAATTCGAAGTTTTAAAACAATCTAAAGTATGGTTTACGATACCTTCAGATGAGTTTTCAACCGGAACTACACCGTAATGCGCACTACCCGCTTCTACTTCACGGAATACCTCATCAATAGTTGGTAGCGGACGAACAACCGCATCTTTACCAAAATGCTTAAGTACGGCAGATTGAGTAAAAGTACCTTCTGGTCCTAAAAATGCAATACTTTGCGGAGCTTCTAAAGCAAGGCAAGCAGACATAATTTCACGGAACAGACGCGCCATGGTTACGTCAGATAAAGGCCCTTGATTGCGCTCCATAACTTTACGTAAAACTTGTGCTTCACGTTCAGGACGATAAAACAAAGGATTCTCTTCGGAAGCAAATTTAGCTTTAGCAACAGCTTCAGCAAGGCTTGCGCGGCGATTTAATAACTCTTGAATCTGTTGATCTACGCTATCAATATCTTCGCGAATTTGTTCTAAACTAAGAGAAGTCGTTTTGTTTTGATCATCGTTGATCATTGGAATGCAGCCTCAGAAAAATCATCTTTTAAACGAGAGTATAACAATAGTCGGCTTTGATTTGTTAGGCAATATCGATGTACCGGCTTTTTTCGTTAATCACTCTCAAACCTGTCAATAAGATTACTTTATTTGATAATGATTTTCATTTATTATTTTACTTATAACATTTTCTTAACTTTATTATGCTTAAACCATTTTTCTTTTTATCTTGTAGTTTTCTCTTGGGAACTTTAATAAGTACGCCTGTTTTGGCTCAACCTTCAATAAAAGATCAATCAAAAATCGTTTTTCAAAATAATCAGGCACAATTCCAAATCAAATCTAAAAATACAGGTCATGAATATCTAATTCAAATTTATAAACCGCCTGTGGCCCCGCCCCAACATGGTTACCCTGTACTTTATATATTAGATGGAAATGCAACTTTCCCTAGTGCTGCCAATATTGCTCAGTCAATTGGAGCAGGTTCGACTAAATTAGGTTTAGATCCGCTCATGATTGTAGCTGTTGGTTATCCACATCAAAAAACCTTTGATGTGCAAAAGCGTGCTTATGATTACACACCAGAACCTTCTGCCCAATTTCAAGCACACGGTAAATATAAATATGGTGGTGCTGATCAGTTCATTGCCTTTTTAAATAACGAACTCAAACCTGAAATTGCAAAACAGTTTCCGGTTAACAGCCAGCAACAAAGCCTCTATGGGCACTCTTTTGGAGGCTTGTTTGTGCTTTATCATTTTTTTCAAAAGCCAAATGCATTTCAGCGTTACTTCGCTGCAAGTCCTTCTTTGTGGTTTGATCAAGGCATGTTATTTCAACAGTTAGAACATTTGCAAAGTCAAAAACTAAATCATTTCCCTTTACTCATGACCACAGTCGGTACACATGAACAAGGTGGCCCTCTTACTCAACTTAATAATACGCTTAATGAAGCAGAATTTTTTAAAGCTTTAGAAAATAAACGTTCAAACGAATTTAGTTATTGGCATTTTTATAACCCTGCCGAACAACACATTACAAATTTGTATGCGAGCTTACCTAAAGCACTTATGTTTGCTTCTTGTCAAAATTTAGAAAGCTGTAAATCTTTATTTGATGGACCATTAGATCAGCCAGCCAAGTAAAAACATAATTAAATTTAAAGCTGATTATTTCGTTGTTCTTAAAGATAGCCCTCTTAATGCATGGATTGGTTATACTGACCCAATATGTCATAACAACAGTAAAATAGAATGAATAAAATTATTGTTTTAAGCCTATTGGGTTTTACAACTTTTAGTTTAACGGCTTGCGGCGGTTGTCCAATAATTGCAGGTTGCAATGGTACTGATAATTCTCCGTACTATATGACGACTGTCAGTAATCAAATTCGTGGTATTCCAATCCCACCTCAAACCAAGCTGACCTATCAATCGCAAAATTTCAGACAGAAATTTGAGCAAACACATGCTTTAAAAGAAAAAAATTTATCAGGCATTGCATTACCAGAAAATACAGCAATCATTTGGGGCGGTATGCCAGTAGATATGTTTATACAATTTTCTAATCCCGAAATGAAAGGCTTCTCGGTCTATCCAGCACGAGGATTTAAAACAGAATTATCAAATGAGTTTTTACATTTATGGAAAAGCTGTGAAAGTGATTTAGACATTAACTTAAAGAATCCAAATGACTGGTCATTTAATCCTGAAAATATGGAAATAACGGGTTGTGGCATCAACCAAAAACGTAGCAAATATACCGAAGACTCTTTTCGTCAAGATGAAGCCGATGCATTTTTAATAAAGATCAATCAGGCCTTACACAAGTTACCCAAGCAACAAGACTATCCTGTCATTTATCGAACTAACAAATAGGTAATATAAAAAAGCCTACTCAAAGGTAGGCTTTTTTTAAAACTATTTAATTAGGCTTTACCAATTAAGCCACGCGCTACGATTTCTTTCATAATTTCATTTGTACCACCGTAAATACGCTGAATACGAGCATCTACAAAGAAGCGTGAAATTGGATATTCAGTCATATAGCCATAACCACCAAAAAGTTGCAGCAAGTTGTCAGCTACTTTCATTTGCATATCTGTACTAAAACTTTTCAGTGCTGCAGCTGTTTCCACATCTAGCTTACCTTCTTGATATAGAGCAACGTTTCTCTCATAAAAAGCAGCAGTAGCAAGCTCATCAATTTTTGCTTGAGCTAAAACAAAACGCGTATTTTGGAATTGAGAAATAGGCTGGCCAAATGCATGACGTTCTTTTACATAAGCCGTTGCTAAATCAATTGCACCACGAATAGCTCCAATTGCGGTAGATGCAATAGCGGTACGTTCACGTGGTAACTCTTGCATTAAATAAGCAAAACCTTGTCCAGCTTGACCGAGTAACTGGTTTTTAGGAACCTTAACATTGTCAAAAAATAGCTCAGAAGTATCTTGAGAATGTAAACCGATTTTGTCGAGGTTGGTACCTTTCTTAAAGCCATCCAAATGTGTATCTGCCAATAATAACGATACCCCTTTCGCACGCGCTTGAGGATCGGTTTTTACTGCAAGCACCACAAGGTCAGCATGTTGACCATTTGAAATAAATGTTTTTGATCCATTTAGTAAATAATGGTCATCTTGCAAAATGGCGCTCGTACGCATTGATTGTAAGTCTGAACCAGCACCTGGTTCAGTCATACCAATTGCCCCCACTACTTCACCAGTTACCATTTTCGGCAACCAATATTGTTTTTGCTCTTCTGTACCAATATGTAAAATATAAGGTGCAGCAATTTCAGAGTGACATGAAATAGCAGTTGATAATGCACAAAAACCAGCTCGAGCAGACTCTTCAACTAACATTAATGAATAGTAAGTTGGAACCCCATAACCGCCATATTCTTCCGGGACATCCACACATAAAAAGCCATTTTCGCCCAGTTGATTCCACACTGAACGCGGCATAATTCCTTCACGTTCCCATTGGTCGTAATGTGGAGCAATATGCTCATTTATAAAACGTTTAAAATTATCACGGAATAATTCTAAATCTGCATCATATGCCAACATAATATTTTCCTTCGGCTTTATTGTTTTATCGAATCTCATTGCTGTGCATGCTAATCATTTTTTTAGTTACTGTCATGGCATAGCTGCTCATTTAAACTGTACTTTTCAGTCAGCCAATAAAAAAGGAAGCTTAGCCTCCTTTTTTATTACGATAAATGATTAGTGAGATGCCTCAGCAATTACACTTTTTTGCTCAAGCATTTTTCTATCTACTTCATCGGGATTATTTAGTGCATCATTTAGTTTATCTTTATCTAATGCACCAACCCATTTCGCAACCACAATCGTTGCTAAAGAGTTACCAACAAGGTTCGTTAAAGCACGAGCTTCTGACATGAAACGGTCAATACCTAAAATCAATGCCAAACCTGCAACTGGTATATGACCAACAGCAGATAAAGTTGCAGCCATAACAATAAAGCCAGAACCCGTTACACCCGCCGCACCTTTAGATGAAATTAAAAGTACCAATAGCAAAGTAATTTGATGCTGGATATCAAGCTGTGTATTTGTTGCCTGAGCAATAAAGATTGCAGCCATCGTCAAATAAATTGAAGTACCATCGAGATTAAATGAATAACCTGTTGGGATGACTAAACCAACCACAGACTTTTCACAACCTGCGATTTCAAGCTTACGTAGCATACGTGGTAGAACTGACTCAGAAGAAGATGTACCAAGTACAATTAAAAGTTCTTCACGAATCAAACGCACCATTTTAAGAATGCTAAATCCACTCAAACGGCTGATGGTTCCTAATACTAAGAAAATAAATAATAAACAGGTAATGTAGAAACAGAGGATGAGCTGGCCCAACTGTACCAGTGAACCCACACCATATTTACCAATGGTAAACGCCATTGCCCCGAATGCACCTAATGGAGCAAGCTTCATGATCATATTTACAATGTTAAAGAACACATGAGCAATTTGATCAATTAACTTTAAAACTGGACGTCCTGCATCACCTAGCTTATGCAGTGCAAAGCCAAATAGAATGGCAAAAAGAAGGACCTGTAAGATTTCACCATTTGCAAATGCACCCACTACTGTATCTGGGATGATATGCATTAAGAAATCAACGGTAGATTGTGACTCACCAGAAGTGACGTATTTTTGGATACCTGAAGTGTCCAGAGTCGCAGGATCAATATTCATTCCTACGCCTGGCTTTGCGATGTTAATCACCACAAGGCCAATCAGAAGTGCGATTGTTGAAACGATCTCGAAGTATAACAACGCAACACCGCCAGTTTTACCCACTGACTTCATACTTTCCATACCAGCGATACCACTGACCACTGTACAGAAAATAACAGGTGCGATGATCATTTTAATCAAACGAATAAAAGCATCACCTAATGGCTTGAGTTGCTCACCTAAACCTGGAATATGGTGTTCAACACCATTCACTATTTGCGTTGTACTTGGTGAGAAATGCCCAACCAGAACACCCGCAATAATCGCAATAATCACTTGAAAATAAAGTGATTTATAAATCGGTTTTTTAGCCATAACTTTACTTCAATCTATATTTCCAAGTCCGTTGGAAATATCAAAATGAAACGTCTATTCTTTACGAATACACAGCCCTAACCTTTCACATAAACACCGCAAAAGGGAAACGGTTTTTTGGGAACAAAAAACCTTCCTACTACCTCAATGAAAACGAAATACAGTTTTCTAAAACAGGAGAATACCTGAAGTTTCCAACCACTTTGAGTAGCCAGAAATAACCTCTTACTTTTCCAATAAAAAGCTGAAGATATAGGAGAATCACATAAAATTATGATATGAGTGCTCAAAAAAGCACGTGAAAGTTTACTCGAATTAAATAGCAATTCGGTTAAAATTTTGGCTAATACGCACAAAAAACACTCATGCAGCCTTAAGACTTTAGTATGAGAAACACTTTTGATATTTTTTCAGCAGTTTTTTATGTCATATTGATAAGTCCTTGTAGACATTTCATTTTGAGCTGTCTCCCCCTTATTTTTACTGTTTTGAATTGCCATGAATACTAAACGTAATATCTATAAAGATGCTGAACATCCCTTTGCTCAATATGTCCGTATTTTAGGTAAGGGGAAAACCGGCTCTCGCTCACTAAGTTATGAAGAGGCCTATCAGGCTTTTACCATGATTTTAAAAGGTGAAGTTCTTGATGTTCAGTTGGGTGCTTTTTTAATGCTGCTACGTGTTAAAGAAGAGTCCATTGATGAGCTTGCAGGCTTTGTACAAGCCACCAAAGACCAACTTAATTTTCAACCTTTAGATGTGGATTTGGACTGGTCATCTTATGCAGGCAAGCGGAAACATTACCCTTGGTTTTTATTAGCGGCTCTTACCCTTGCTCACCACGGCTATAAAATCGTCATGCATGGCGCTTCTGGACATACGATTAACCGGGTCTATACCGAACAAGTTTTGCAATATTTAGATTATAAAATTTGCCATTCTGAACAGGAAGTCCGCACACAATTGGCCGAACAGAATTTTGCTTACTTACCATTAGATGTAATTTCACCTGTTTTAAGTGATTTAATTTCTTTACGAAATGTCATGGGTTTACGCTCACCTATTCATACGTTAGCCCGTCTCATTAATCCTTTTAACGCTAAGGCCACCTTGCAAGCCATATTCCATCCCGCGTATAGAACTTCCCATCAGCATAGCGCACTTCGCTTAGGCTATCAAAATAGTGCAGTCATTAAAGGTGAAGGCGGTGAATTTGAGCGAAACCCCGATGCTAAAACTCTCATTTGCGGAATTAAAAATGGTGAACTCTATGAGCATGAGTTGCCAAAGCTTACGCCTGAACGTAGTCCAATTGAAGAAGAGTTAGATTTAGCAACCTTTAAAGCTGTCTGGCTTGGTCAACAGCATCATGAATATGGGGAAATGGCCGTAACAGAAACCATGGGTATTGCGTTATATACCATGGGCGTGGTTTCTAATTTCGAGGAAGCGATGCACAAAGCAAAAGTATTATGGAAAACACGAAATTTAAGCAATCTTAATTCGTAGTTAACAAATGCTATCGTGAAGGTCGACATGGATGTCGACCGTATCACTGCGATACAGGGAAGTATCGTCAGTGATACAGAGGATTTTTGGTTACTTTTGATCCTTCAAAAGTAATAAAAGCCTATATGCTATAACTTATGAAAAACATGCTATATAAGGCTGTATGGAATAACCAAAAATAATTTTTCTGTCTTATTAAGTTTTAAACAAAACGAATCGGTTTAAATTCAGGCTCATGCTTGTGATGATCATCTTCACAAACCTCACCCTCTTCTTTTGTACCACGGTCAATATAACCGCTACGCTGTTCTTCTGGTAAGTTCTTTAACTCCCAAGCAATCACGGCTTGCATACATGTTTCGCGCTGCTCTTTCGTTAAAACAACACCATTTGGCCATTTACCAATTTCTACTGCTGTTTTTAAACGCTCTACAATTTCAGGGTTTAAAACAGATAGCATTTGTTCAATATTCATGATTCATCTCTTTGAAAAGATTCAAAATCTTGGTTCCAACCCAGTTTGGTACGACAAGCCATATAGAAATCATAACCTGGTGGGTGTAATAAACTTAATTTAAATGGGTGTTTGCGGATGTGCAAACTGTCACCAACATTGAGCGATACACTATGTTGCCCATCTGCACTCACCATCGGTAATACCCGATTTTCGCGAATGACGATTTTAATTTCACTTTGCCCACCAACTACGATCGGGCGTGAAGATAATGTATGGGGGTGCATAGGGACTAATGCAATAGCATCCATACTCGGATGTAAAATTGGACCACCACCTGACAATGCATAAGCAGTTGATCCTGTCGGGGTCGAAACAATTAAACCATCACTATGCTGACGGTAAACATATTGACCATCAATATTAAGTTCAAAGTCGATCATATGTACCGACTTACCTGAGTGTAGTACAACGTCATTTAAAGCAATTGCATCATAAATGACTTCACCATTGGTCCGTACTTCCATTTCAAGCAAGAAACGGCGATCAAGTTGGAAATGACCTTGTAATACCTGATCAAGTTTAAAAATAGCTTCCGCAGGCTTAATATCAGTTAAAAATCCTAAACGCCCACGGTTAATACCAATGACAGGTGTATTGTAGCGAACTAAAGCTCTAGCTGCATGAAGTAAAGAACCATCTCCACCTACTACAATCACCAGATCAGCAACTTCACCTAATAAGTGACGACTAACAACTTGTGCATGATCATAGGGCACTAATTCGGCAGTTTCCTGATCAAAAATGGGGTTTAGGCCTAAACTTAGCAAATGGTCATGAATTAAACATAGTGTTTCTACAACTGATGATTTATCCGGTCGACCAATTAACCCGACGTTTCTGAAGGACTTATGTGAAATTTGCACGAATGAGTAAGCTCCGCTGCGATTCTACGCTATCATAACATTAACCTGATTAATTTAAAAAAACATAACAACAAGATGCTGTAAAATTCAATCTAAGTTTTCCATTTATTCACAGTTTTATCATTGCAAATTGATGACAAGCTATCGCATCATTAACGTATTGTTTAGGGTTTTATCTCATTTATATGAAGTTTGAACGTGGTATCGGTTTCTTCGTGCTAATTTTTTCCATATTGGTGATTGGTGCTTTTATTGCTCTTAGTATCTATCTGATTCGTTTAGATAATATTATCCGTGAAAAATTTGAAGGACAGCGCTGGGACATTCCTGCCAAAGTGTTCGCTCGGCCTTTGGAAATTTATAATAATGCACCCATTACTCAAGCAAATTTTACCCAAGAATTAAAATTATTAGGTTACAAAACTTCAAGTAATTATGACAAGTCTGGAACCTTCGTTGCTCAAGGCAGCAACATGTATGTACATACACGCGGTTTTGACTATGGTGATAGCGTAGAACCAGAACAAGTTTTAGAACTTAGCTTTGCAAATGACCAAGTTGCAGAGGTACGCAGTACAAAACCTTCTTCAACAGGTGTGGCTCGTTTAGAACCTTTACTGATTGGGGGGATCTATCCTCAGCATAATGAAGACCGTGTTCTGATCAAACTCAATAATGTTCCTAAACCACTCATTGAAGCTTTAATTTCTACAGAAGACCGTAATTTCTACCATCACCACGGTATTTCAATTCGTGGTACAGCACGTGCTTTAGTAAGTAATGTCACTGGAGGACGTCGCCAAGGTGGTTCAACCCTGACACAACAGTTAGTCAAAAATTTCTATCTAACCCCTGAACGTACATTAAAGCGTAAAGTTAATGAAGCATTAATGGCTTTACTTATTGAGCTTCATTACAGCAAAGATGAAATTTTAGAAGCTTATTTAAATGAAGTAAATTTAGGCCAAAATGGTAACTATTCAATTAATGGTTATGGCTTGGCTTCGCAGTTTTATTTTGGTTTACCACTTCGTGAACTTAATGTCGCGCAACAAGCTTATTTAGTCGGTTTAGTTCAAGGGCCATCTTTATATAACCCTTGGAAAAACCCTGAAGGAGCAAAAAATCGTCGCGATACAGTATTGAATAACATGCGTGTAATGGGTTATTTAACTCAAGCCGAATATGAAACTGAAACTGCACGTCCTTTAGGTGTTCTCAGCAAGCCAAGCTTAGGTCCTGCAAAATTCCCTGATTTCCTAGATATTGTGCGCCGTCAGTTACGTACCGAATATCAAGAAAGTGATTTAACTAATCAAGGATTACGTATTTTTACGACCTTAGACCCTATTGCTCAAACTCAGGTTCAAGATGCGTTTAAAGCTTCTGTAGAACGTCTTACTCAAAGTAACCCTGCCCGCTTGAAAAACTTGCAAGGTGCGGTACTGATTGCACATCCTGAAAATGGTGAGTTGATTGCAGCCGTTGGCTCAACTCAAGATTTTACTGGCTTTAACCGTGCTTTAGATGCAAAACGTCAAGTCGGTTCTTTATTGAAGCCAGTGATTTATTTAAGTGCAATTGAGTCTGGACGTTATAACTGGGCAAGTAAGATCGAAGATGCTCCTATTAGCATTCCTGTAGATGGCGGTAAAAGCTGGACACCGAAAAACTATAGTGGCGGTGGTCATGGCGTTGTAAGTTTAAGTGAAGCCTTAGCAAACTCTTACAACCTATCTGCAGTTCGTCTAGGTCAAGAATTTGGGTTATCTACTTTTACCAACAACTTAAGAAAATTTGGTGTTGAATCACCAATTCCAGCCTACCCTTCTATTTTCCTTGGTGCAGTTAATATGTCACCAATGGAAGTACTCGGTATTTATGAAAACTTCGCTACAGGTGGTTTCAAATATCCAACTCGTGCGATTCGTTCTGTGGTAGATGCAAATGGCCGTTTACTTGATCGTTATGGTTTAAACGTACAACAAACCATTGACCCTTCGGTTGGCTATATCATGAACTATGGCCTACAACAGGTCATGTCATCAGGTACGGGCCGCGCAGCGTATAACAGCTTGCCTCCTACTTTAAAATTGGCTGGTAAATCAGGTACAACTAACGATACACGTGACTCATGGTTTGCCGGTTATTCGGGGAACCATGTCGCTGTAGTATGGTTAGGTCTAGATGACAACAAAGTAACTGGCTTAACAGGTTCATCTGGTGCATTACCAGTGTGGATTAATGTGATGAAACAATTACGTCAAACACCAGTAAATCTACGTCAGCCAGACACGGTACAGTGGCAATGGATTGACCATGCAACAGGTGATTT
Source organism: Acinetobacter sp. 1424608 (assembly GCF_000588255.1). Taxonomy (NCBI): domain Bacteria; kingdom Pseudomonadati; phylum Pseudomonadota; class Gammaproteobacteria; order Moraxellales; family Moraxellaceae; genus Acinetobacter; species Acinetobacter sp. 1424608. Next base: position 45,599 of record NZ_JFXL01000001.1, on the reverse strand, counting down.
ATCAGCACAAGCTTGTGCTGGCGCGATGTATATCCCTATGCTGACACATACGGTTCCGCATCGTGCTACGCCATGTGGAGCACCGTATTATCAAGTTGATCCAACATACGCACCACAAAGTGATAACACAGCACCAGCTTCTCAACCGGATAATAGCGATAGCTATATTCGTGAGAGTGAAAGCCAGATGGAACAAGATCTGTCGAATAACACACGAGTGATTTCTAGTGGTAGTTATAACAACTAAGCATTAACAGGAAACAGGATATGTTAAAGAAAGGTGTTTTTTATATTGGTGCTGTACTTATGGTCGGCTGTACAACTTTACCGGATCATTCAGCTCCAAAAGAGAAAACACCACCTGTTACTGAGAAAAAGAATGCTGAGACACCATCTGGTGTAAAAATTACACCCTATGATCATCCAGATATTCAACGTAAAAGTTTACAGGTGATTGTTCCTCAGCAGAAAAAGCCCCAACGCTTTAATGAGGATGGAAGCCAGTTACCAGCTTTTAAAACTTTAATGCAAAAAACTGAGCAAGCTTACAAAAACCAACAATGGTCAGATGCAGAGCGCTACGCCCTTCAAGCCCAGCGTTTAGCTCCACAGGCCGCCGAGACTTATTTATTTCTTGCACTGACTGCAAATCATAAACAGCAATATGCTAATGCTGAGTCTCTTGCAAGACGTGGTTTAAGCTTTGCTCAGAGCCAAGCGATGAAAAAACAGCTTTGGCTAACAATTTTAAAAGCGGGTCAACAACGTAATAACCCAAAAACTGTTCAGGAAGCTCAGCAAGCATTAAAAGCGCTCTAGCTTTTAATGCTTTTATGTCTTTTTAAAAATTACGAATACCTGCCAAGCCATACGCACCATATTGCTGTGCTGTGGCTAAATCATCAGGACTCATGCCCCCTAAAGCAAAGACGGGAATCTGGCATTTGTCAATTAAGTCAGCAAAACGATCCCACCCTAATGCGATAGCGTCAGGATGGGTCTCTGTTACTTTGACAGGGCTTACAAAAACAGCATCACAACCAATTTGCTGAGCATGCTGTAAAGAAACCGCATCGTGGCAAGCAGCAATAAAACGTACTCCCACTTCTAAGTCGCCTTTATGCAAACTCATTAATTGAGACTGTTTAAGATGTACTGTTCTTATACGGCTTTTTAAATCAGGTTTTAGTTTGTGCCAAGTATCGACATTCACGATTAATTTTGAAAGCTGATTTGTATCTAAAAGAGCTAATTTTTCTAGATCATCCTCACTAACATTATCTTTTTCACTGCGCCAATACACTAAAATTTCATCATTTTCGGGTAGTGTGAGCGTAGCGCTAATTTTAATAAAATGTGGCCAATACAATCTTTTAATAATATCTTTATTGGCTTTCGGGAAGTTTAAGTTAACTAGCTGATCACGCGTATACCATGTCCAAGGCTGATGAATAAGATTTAATAATTCATCAGGTACATAGCTATGGAACAAATGAAGGTTGACGATAATGTCATCATATTCATGGTGAATATAATCAAACTGATGCCAATCTTTTAAACCAATACCGACTTCTTCATAAATTTCACGGCGGCATGCTTCTTCAGGCGTTTCACCCTGCTCAAACTTTCCTCCTGGAAACTCATGCTTTCCACCTTGATGCTGCTGTTCACCACGCCATCCAACTAATATTTTTCCGCGATGAATTAAGATAGCTATTGCGACATCGACTATCGGTTTAGGCATTTTTCTACTCACTCAAATTTTTCCCAAGTGTAAGCAAATTTTATCAATTTATAAATTCTTTAAAATCTCATTGACAGATCTATTCGATAATGATTATCATTTAAATCGTTCAAGAATATACCACGGAGCACAACAAATGAACGCACCTTTTAGCTTATTTACTCGTAACACTGACTCAGCTCATGCCTTACCAATGCTGCATTCTAACAACCTATTTGCATTAGGTCGTGAAATTCGAATTATGCATGCTGGCGAGGAATACCGACTACGCCTTACTCGCAATAACCGTCTCATTTTAACTAAATAAGAACTACCCTCGCGTTTCAATAATATTCGTGGGAAAACAAAAAATGGATAGCATGGGCAACCATGCTATTTTTGTATTTCATGATTAAAAGGCAATGTCACCTCAACTTTTAAGCCACCTTGGTTTGCATGCATAAATTGCAGTTCCCCACCATGGAGTTGAATAATTTTTTTAGTAATTGATAGTCCTAATCCTGAGCCTTGTTGCTGCGTACCTAATACACGAAAAAAACGCTGTCCTAGACGTCTTAAAACTTCATCATCTACGCCATTTCCAGTGTCTTCTATAGAAATTTTTAATTGTTGCTGATCATGACTGAGCTCAACATGAATAAAACCCAACATAGGACTATAGCGAATAGCATTATCAAACAGATTTCTAAAAGCAATGAAAAGTAATTCTTCATTTGCAAATATTTTGGTTTCATTTGACAAAATATTTGTCTCAATCATCATTTGTTTGGCTTGTGCATCCATACTTACAGTTTCAATTACTCGAGCCAATAGATGGTTTAAATCAATCACACTCTTAAAAAGTTCTGGTTGTTCTATTTCATTAGGTTCCAAACGAGCAAGAAGCAGTAAATTTTCAAGAATTTTGGTACTTCTTGAAACGTCTTCCTGGATGCGTTCAAAGTCTTGATCAAGCTCTGGAATATGCTGATATTTACGTTGTAAAACTTGCAGACGCATTTGTATGGCAGATAAAGGTGAACGTAACTCATGTGATGCATCTGCGGTAAATCGCTGTTCAGCAACGAGTGCCCTTTGGAGCCTTGCAAGTAACTGGTTTAATGCATCTATGACAGGTTGAATTTCTGTAATGACATCTGGGTCTTGAATCGGTTCTAAATTTGATGCGGTTTTTTGAGCAATACGTTTAGAGAGTAGATTGAGAGCCGCCAATTGTTGTTCGGTACGCCAACTTACAATGACCCATTGTAGTAGCCAGAACAAAACCATAAGACCACTATATCCAGCGAGTGCTTTGAGTACCTCTTCAACACGAGTACTCATGGGTTGAAAAACCTCAACTTGCAGCTCTGAATCTTTTTGTTGTGCGGCCAGACTACGCCATAATTGACCATCAAACCAAAAATATGAAAAACCGTTTGATAAATTGCCTTGTTCAAAAAGTTCATGTTGGTAGGTATGAGAATGAGTAAGCAATTGACCAGAATTTAATAATTCATACTGAATATCAAACTCATCACTGAGCTCGTCAAATTGTCTCATAGAATGTTTAGAGAGATCAGAAACCAGTAAGGTATCTGAAATTTCATCCATGATTTCATCTTGCACTGACATGTTGTGATAAATCGAAAATATGGTAAGCAAACTTAAAGCGAGCAGTCCCACCACGATACTGCTCCACATAGTGGTTTTAACCAGTTGAGACTGCAAAGAGGAGCGATTCGTTTTCATTTTAAATCTCCCATACGGTAGCCTAGTCCCCGTATGGTTTTAATACTGCTACTGCCGATTTTTTTTCGAAGTTGATAGATAAAAACCTCTATTGCATTACTTTCAATCTCGTCCCCCCATGCATAGAGCGCTTCTTCTAATTGATCCCGAGTAATAATATGTTCAGGATGAACCATGAGCTTACGTAAAATTTGGAACTCTTTCGCTGTTAAATCAATGGAATTTCCGGCCAACGATACAACTTTTGCTTGAGTATCGAGATGTAAATCTCCCCATATTAGAATCGATTGCTGACTTAAAGTTTGATTACGTAATTGAGCACGGATTCGGGCAGATAACTCTTCTAGGCTAAAAGGTTTAATCAAGTAATCATTTGCGCCTAAATCTAGTCCCTCTACCCGGTCATGAATGCTGTCACGCGCTGTAATAAAAATGACAGGTACATTTTTTTGTTTATAACGGATTATTGTTAAGACTTTTTCACCTGCCAGTTGAGGTAAACCTCGATCAAGTAAAATACAATCATAGTCATGCTGCTCAATCGCAGTAAGGGCATAATCACCTCTTTCGACCCAATCGACTTGATAGCCATCTAACTCTAACCAAGATTGAATACTTTCCGCTTGAGAGCGATCATCTTCTGCAAGCAAAATTCTCATCTATTTTTCCTGTTATATTCTGTCTTGATCTTGCCAAGCCTTTATTAAAAAAGCAAAGCCGCATCATCAGTGCGGCTATAAATATTATAAGTAAAGTCCAGTGCTTAAAACTGGATTTGTTCTACATCAATTTCTACATGTTTTGAGGGTTTAAAGTCTATATCTACTTCACCAACTAAACCAATATTAGTTGTTGGGGAAATAGGATGACCTTGCCAAAGCTCATCATCTACATTAATAGTGATAGTACCTGTTTTATCTCGGAACTGATATTTCTCATCTCCAATAGATTTCACGACTTGTCCATGTAGTTTTACAGGCGTATCGTCTTTTGCCGTTAATGCTTGCTTAACAGTAGTGACCGTTGCAGATATAGCCGCTGCTTGACTCATAGATATAGGAGCTAGCGCTATACCAGTAAGCGCTGTCATCAAGATCACTTTAAATGCTTTCATAAAATCACCTATTTGATTATATCTTGGAATGACATCAGTAAAACAAGCATAAATGAGGTGAATCTTAAGAAAATTTTAGTTTAATGGAACAACTCTTAATACCTCTTCTAAAGTGGTAAGCCCTTCAATGACTTTATGTGCTCCCGCAATTCTCAAAGGCTCTACACTTTCTTTTTTGGTTTGGCTTCGTAGTTCATTTAATGTCGCATGGCTGCTAATAAGATGCTTAAGCTCAAGACTAACTGGCATAAACTCATAAATACCAACTCGACCTTTATAGCCCGTATGTCGGCATTGTTCACACCCTACTGCTTGATAAACTTTTTCAGGCATTTCCATAATATAGTCAAATGTTAGGTGCTGCCATTCTTCCTCATTTATATGAGTTTCTTGTTTACAGTGTGGGCAAAGTCGTCGCACTAAACGCTGAGCCAATACCCCTAAAATAGTCGCTGCTGTTAAAAATGGTTGTACGCCTAAATCGTGTAAACGGGTCAAACTAGACGGCGCATCATTGGTATGTAAAGTTGATAAAACCAAATGACCTGTGAGTGCTGCCTGAATGGCCATATTTGCAGTATCTTGGTCACGAATTTCCCCAATCATAATAATGTCTGGGTCTTGACGCATCAGGGCACGCACACCATCAGCAAAGCCCAGCTCAATTGCATTATTGACCTGCATTTGGTTAAAACTAGGCTCTAGCATTTCTATCGGGTCTTCAATGGTACAGACATTGACCTGCTCGGTTGCAAGCTGCTTTAAAGAAGAATATAGCGTTGTGGTTTTACCAGAACCTGTTGGACCAGTAACCAAAATAATGCCGTGACTATTTTGTGTTATGCGTTGCCATTGTTGCAGCAATGACTGGTCAAAACCCAATTGCTGAAAGGAACGTACCAGTACATCTGGATCAAAAATACGCATAACCAGTTTTTCACCAAACGCTGTTGGTAAGGTAGATAAACGGAGCTCGGTTTCTTGCCCTTTCGGTGTGCGTGTTTTTAACCGACCATCTTGCGGTTTACGTTTTTCCGCTACATTTAATCGCCCTAAAATTTTAATTCGGGAAATCACGGCAGTCAGTGTATTTGAGGGCATGTTATAAATGGTATGTAAAACACCATCAATACGGAACCGAACTTTGCCATTGTCTTTACGCGGTTCCATATGAATGTCACTGGCACTTTGTTCAAATGCAAACTGTAAAATCCAGTCAACCAATTTCACAATATGCTGATCATTGGCATCAGGATTCTGTGTATCGCCAAGCTGTAAAAGTGCTTCTACCCCTTTGTTATCACGGTCATGAGCAGCATCTTTCTGAGCTGAATTTACCGCACGGCTAACCTGATAATATTCTCGCAAATAACGTTGCAACTGTTCTGGATTAAGCAGTACCCGTTCAATTTTCTTCGGTGCCAGGCTTCTTTCCAAATTGTTTAACCAATCTGTTTTAAAAGGCTGGTCTGTACCAATCACAATTCGGTCCGCATGGACTTCTACAGCTAAAATATGGTTTCGAATTGCAAACTCTTGTGACATGACTTGAGTTAAAGCGCTTACATCTGCTTTTAAAGGATCAATCACAAATAAAGGTAATTGCGCTCGATCGGCAAACCATTGGCACAGACGGTTTAGACTTAAATGTGCTTGTACGTGCTGTTGGTCTTTTAAATTAAAATGTGCAATCCACTGTAATGGATGCCATTTCAATTGATCTTTTTGTCTATTTGTCGTTTGTACCAGTAATTTGTCCCGTTCAGTAATGCGGCCTTCTTGTAATAGTTGTTCCAGACACCAATGTGCGTCTATTTCTACATGTGCATTCATGTGTTATCCCCAATATATTTTTATAATATAGCAGAGATGTTTTAGATTTAGCTGGTCTAGAAATCTTCAAATTTAGCTTTTAAATATCTTTTAACTTCAATTAATTAAACCAATTCTCAACTTAGATTTTTTTTGTGTCATAGATCATATTTATAAAGATATTTATTATGATAGTTTGATTAAAAAAGAGACTAGGCTCAATACAATTAAAAGCATAAACTGGACATGAATATATGATTTAAAAATGACTGACATCTACATATAACAATAAACCCAAGAGGAAGTATTATGAATCTTCCAATGACAATGTCATTACAAACTGCATCATTTGAAGAATTTATCACTATCATTGCTGCTGCATTGGGCTGCGGGTTATTAATTGGTCTGGAGCGCGAAAGAAGTAAGTTAAAACACGAATATAAAACTTTCGCGGGTTTTCGATCTTTTGCAATTAGCTCCCTACTCGGAGCAATATGCTTTTTATTCGGTACTGAAATTGGAATTGTAGGTGCTCTACTTATAGGCGCGATCAGTATTGTCTCTCTTAAAAATCAGCCTAATGATCCTGGTGTCACCACAGAACTTGCCTTTATTATAACTTACTTCATCGGGGCGCTTTGTATTTGGAATATTTCGCTGGCTGCAGGACTTGCCGTCATCATAACGATTATCTTATTGGCAAAACAATCGATGCATGGCATAGCCAGTCAATGGATTACCGAATCAGAATTGCGCGACGGGATTTTTTTACTGGCATTACTTTTAATTACCTTACCCTTAGTTCCCAATAAACCATTTTGGGGGCCTGTTCTAAACCCTCATGTGATTTTAAAGTTACTGACGTTGATTTTATTTGTGCAAGCCCTCGCACATATTGCAAAGCGGCTTTTATCTTCTAAAAATGCTTTATTACTCTCTTCTTTAGCATCAGGTTTTGTTTCAAGTACCGCCACCATCGCAAGTCTGGGCTTAGAAGTACGCTCTGGTCGTGCAAATGCCAAGACAAATGCAGGTGCAGCATTAATGTCATGTGTTTCCACATTGGTACAAACCTTAATTATTGTCGTCGGTATAAGTTTGGCATGGTTCAAATTTATTATATTTCCAACACTCATTGCATTGGCTTTTTTAGCAGTATGGGCCTTCATTTTATTACGCAAGGCAGAGCCAAGTACGACTTCACCCGAGCTAGATTCCAGAATGTTTAGCTTAAAAGAAGCAATTATTATTGCAGGGACACTTACACTCATTCAGGCAGGCGTTTATGGTCTAAGTCTATATTTGGGAGATGCGGGCTTAATCGCAGGGACCTTACTCGCATCTTTGTTTGAAATACATGCAGCGATTGCAGCAGTAATTGTACAAGGAGAACCGAATAACGCTCATACCTCACTACTCATTGCTTTCATGAGCGGCTTCGCTGTCCATGCGATTGCTAAAAGCATTAACTCGGCTATTTCCGGTGGAATGCGTTATGCCCTTGCTTTTATTCCTGCCCAAATTTTGCATATGACAATATTTATTAGCTTGCTATGGATGAACATACATTGGTTCTAAAATAGCTTTATTAGATAAGCGATTCATCTTTCACCATATCAACAACTGTAATGACATTGCCATTCACTTTAAAATGAATATCAAAATTCGAAAATTTCATTTTATAGACTCGTTCAGGGTCTTCTTGATAGGCAGGTCTAGGGTCTAACGTCAATACTTGTTCTAATTCATCAAGATATTGCGTATTAATTTTTTTATTCTTTAAAAGATATTGCTGGGTAGTGAGTGCAGTTTCCGACCATATGACCGACTTTCGTTCGGGTTCAGCCTGCGCATAACCACTTTGAGCATCAACAATGGCATCTGAATATTGAATATAAGGTTTAATATCTAAAATTGGTGTGCCATTTAATAAATCACTGCCTGTAACGTACACTCTTAATGACTTACCGACTTTTTCAATCTTTTTTAAACGTACTACAGATAAACCCACAGGCGCTGGACGATACATACTGCGTGTTGCAAACACACCAATTTTTTCATTGCCCCCTAAACGTGGCGGACGAACCTGAGGCCGAAACTTAGTTGCAGTCTCCTGATTTTTATTGTCATGAAACTGCCAAATGAGCCAAAGATGACTAAATTGTTCGATTCCCTCAAAAGCCAACAAGTCGTTATAAGGTTCTACCATCTCGATATAAGATTCGATATTAACCAAATTAGGCTGACGTGGAATACCAAATTTTTCTCGAAAAGGTGAGCACATGTGCCCGACTATTGGGAGGGTGACAGAATTCATCATCACTTTTTCTTATAAACACAATTAAATATATTCAGTTTATCGGGAATGAAATTAGATTAGAATAGCAATCTGTTTTCTTTTAATCGTGATCGAGACCTTTAATGGCTGCTTTTAACGTTGAACGCATTACTCATGTGCACCACTGGAATGACACCCTTTTCAGTTTTAAAACTACACGCGACACTAGCTTACGTTTTAAAAATGGTCAGTTCGTGATGATCGGACTTGAAGTGAATGGCAAACCGTTAATGCGTGCATATTCGATTGCAAGTGCAAACTACGAAGAAGAGTTAGAGTTCTTCTCGATTAAAGTACCAGATGGTCCTTTAACTTCAATTTTGCAAAAAGTACAAGTTGGTGACGAAATTTTAGTTTCTAAAAAACCAACAGGTACTTTAGTTCATGATGATCTTTTACCCGGTAAAAACTTGTACCTTTTATCTTCTGGTACTGGTCTTGCTCCATTCTTATCAATTATTCGTGACCCAGAAACTTACGAACGCTTTGAAAAAGTAATTGTTGTTCATGGTACACGCTATATTTCTGAATTAGCTTATCAAGACTTAATCTTGAACGAATTACCAAACCATGAATTCTTTGAAGAGTTAGGTATTAAAGACAAACTTGTTTATTACCCTACTGTTACTCGCGAACCTTTCCACACACAGGGCCGTGTAACAACTGCAATTGAAACTGGCGCTTTATTTGAAAAAATCGGTTTACCACGTTTCAACCGTGAAACTGACCGTGCAATGCTTTGCGGTAGCCCTGCATTCTTAAAAGACGTTGCCGCATTACTTGACCAACATGGTTTAGTTGAATCACCTCGCATGGGTGAAATGGGCGACTATGTGATCGAACGTGCGTTCGTAGAAAAATAAGATTTTTCTAAATAAAAAACCGAGGTAAAGTCCTCGGTTTTTTTATAGCTCTTTTTATAAGGTGATGCTGCCATCAATACAGGTAACAGCTGTTCCACCCACTAAAATTTTATCTTGATTCAATTCAAGCTTAAGTTGTCCATTGCGCCCTAAAGCGCGACCTTGTGAAGAAAGCACAAGGTCATTTTGTGCTGGCAAAATACCATAGTAACGAATAAAAGACGCTACACTCCCATTACCACTACCACAAACTGGATCTTCGTTTACACCACATGAAGGCGCAAATGAACGGACCTCTATATGCTTTTCTACATCATCATTTTCATAAAAACCGAAAACTGTCGCACCCGTAACTTTCATTTCTAAATCATGTTCTTTTAGAGCAGCAAAGTCGGGTTGGCTATCTAAAACAGCCTTAGCATTTACAGCTTGTAATACAACCCAACGCGCACCTACATCTATCAATGCTGCATTCCATTGTGTATTAATTTTACATTTTAAAATTTCTGCCAATTTTTCAGTATGCATTGCATCGAGTGGAGTAATTTTAGGCTTAGGGAGTTCAAATGAAATATGCTTTGAATCACTTACAGTCAAAGTCACCAAACCTGCACCGCATTGCTGTACTAGCTTACCTTCTTTAGCAGTCACTATACCCGCTTCAAGCAAAGCATAGGCGGTACCAATTGTGGGATGTCCTGCAAATGGCAACTCACTTTGTGGAGTAAAAATTCGAACCTGATAGTCAGCTTGTGAATCGGTCGCAGGAAGTACAAATGTGGTTTCAGAAAGATTGGTCCAGTTCGCAATGGCTTGCATCTGCTCAGATGTTAAAGTACTGGCATCCATAATGACCGCAACAGGGTTTCCTTTAAATGCTTGTGAAGTAAAAACATCAACTTGTTTAAATGCAACAACAGACATAGACCACTCCTACTGATTTTATAATTAAAAAAATATGGCTTTAAATGCTCACCATTTTTTGATCTTACTAATTTATTTTTGATGGTCACAGTATCAGTTAATATTAAAAATAATAGACACAGTTCTTAAAAATAAATCCTGCTTAAAAGGATTAATCTAAGCGAATAACAATATTTGAGATAAATACCAAATCACTATAAAGTGTATCCATTGCTTTTACTTTTTAATAAATTGACATGTACAAATATAAAAAAGTGAGTGATGACCTCACCCTTCAAATCCAGAATGGTAGGCAGCCTGTAGGTTCTAGGCTGCCTTCAATTCGTGACTGTGCGCAACATTATCAGGTCAGTATTAACACCGTAAAAGAAGCTTATCGTCAGCTTGAAGACCAAGGTTTAATTTCAGTTCGCCCACAGTCTGGCTACTATGTTTGTCATGCGCCTTCAAACTTACTAGAACTCGAAGAGCGTTATGTCAGTGAAGAAAAAGTATCTCTTTCAGGAATTAGCTGTTTTCTCGCACAAATTGTTAAAAAACAGATGGAGCCTGACTATGCCAATTTAGCTCTAGCTTGCCCTACTGGAGAAAACTTCTATCCAATAGAAAGATTAAAACGTTTAACTGCTCAAGTTTTACGGACACAAGCAGACATTTTTAAAAACTATACTTTGCCGCCTGGTTCGTTACGATTACGTACTCAAATTGCTAGGCGAAGCTTACAGCTTGGCATGTTTCTGTCCGCAGATGACATTGTGCTGACTCATGGCACTATGGAGGCTTTAAGTCTCGCAATTATGGCAACCACCCAAGCAGGTGACAGCATAGCGCTTGAGATTCCTACTTTTCATAACCTGTACCCGCTTCTTCATAATTTAGGGCGAAAAATCGTAGAAGTGCCGACTTCGCCGCATACAGGGATGTGTCTAGATGCACTTGAAGAACTCTTAAAATCTAAAAGTGTACAAGCCATATTAACTATTCCAACAGGACATAATCCTCTTGGTTTTAGCATGCCTGAAAGCAACCGCCGGCGTTTAGCAGAGCTTGCCAATCACTTCCAAATTCCGGTTATTGAAGATGCAATGTATGCTGAACTACAACTCACTGAGCCTCTCCTACCCAACATTAAGGCATTTGACCAAAATGGATGGGTCTTGGTCTGTGGTAGCTATACCAAAACTGTGGCACCTGACTATCGAATTGGTTGGCTAGAAGCTGGACGCTTTCGTAATATTGTGCAGCAAATTAAATTAACAACAACCGTTGCCGAACCAACTTTACTCACCGAAACTTTAGGACTTTTTTTAGAAAATGGTGGTTACGATCTGCATTTACGTCAGCTCAAAAAGCGCTATCAACAACAAATCGATACCATCAACTCTTATATTTGTCGCTATTTTCCACTCGGTACTCGAGTTAGTCGTCCACAAGCTGGATTTATTTTATGGTTAGAGCTACCCGAATCTATTGATACATTAGAACTGTTTCATCAAGCAATGGATGAAAAGATCTTATGTATGCCAGGAATTTTATGTTCGGCTGATAAACGTTTTAGTCATTGTTTACGTATAGCAGCCTGTTTCGAATTAAATCCGAAAATGTTAAATGCTTTGATGCGCTTAGGAGAGTTAGCAAAAAATATGCTACCCGCGCAAAATGATATAACTCAAATTCCTACTAATTCAGTAGGTTGAATCAAAAATGCGGAGTTAATAAAATAAAACCATATATTTTTTATGCCTTTTATTTTATGAAAACCGAACTTCTCTCTCCCGCAGGTTCTCTTAAAAACATGCGCTATGCATTTGCTTATGGTGCAGATGCAGTATACGCAGGCCAACCTCGTTACAGCTTACGTGTACGTAATAATACTTTTGATCATGACAACTTAAAAATCGGAATTGATGAAGCCCACGCTTTGGGTAAGAAGTTTTATGTTGTGGTAAATATTCAGCCACATAACAGCAAATTAAAAAACTTTATACGCGATCTTGAGCCAATTGTGGCTATGCAGCCAGATGCTTTGATTATGTCTGATCCCGGCTTAATTATGATGGTACGTGAGCATTTTCCAGAAATGCAAATTCATCTATCGGTTCAAGCCAACGCTATTAACTGGGCCACTGTTAAATTTTGGAAAGACTACGGCCTAAGTCGTGTGATTTTATCGCGTGAATTATCTTTAGAAGAAATAGAAGAAATCCAGCAACATGTGCCAGATATTGAACTCGAGGTTTTTGTACATGGCGCTCTATGCATGGCCTACTCAGGCCGCTGTTTACTTTCTGGATATATGAACAAGCGTGATGCCAACCAAGGTGCTTGTACCAATGCTTGCCGTTGGGACTATAAACTGCATGAAGCCCAAGAAGATGCAAACGGCGATATAATTCCAGTTACTCAGCTCAATGAGTCAGAAAAGTCTTGCTGCTCATTAGCACAATCAGAAACAACCTCTGTCCAAACTTTACTCGTACAACGTAATAATGAAGAAATGTTTGCTGCCGAAGAAGATGAACACGGCACCTATTTTATGAACTCTAAAGATTTACGTGCGGTACAACATGTAGATCGTTTAACAAAAATGGGCATTGCCTCACTGAAAATTGAAGGCCGTACTAAATCCTATTTTTATTGTGCTCGCACTGCTCAAATTTATCGAAAAGCCATTGATGATGCATTAGCAGGTAAACCTTTTGACCCAAGTTTAATGACCCAACTCGAAGGTTTGGCAAACCGCGGTTACACTGAAGGCTTTTTAAGACGGCATGTACATAGCGAATATCAAAACTATACTGACGGATCATCACACTTTGACTATCAACAATTTTGTGGTGAAGTTTTAGAACGTCACGGCGATTATATTCGCATTGAGGTGAAAAACCGTTTTGTGATTGGCGACTCACTTGAACTCATGACGCCTCAAGGCAATATCAGCTTTACCTTAACCGAAATGCGCGATTTAAAGGGCAATCCAATTACAGATGCTAAAGGTTCGGGACATTTTGTTGAGATTCCACTTTCACAAGATGTTGATGTTAGTTATGCCCTACTCATACGCAATTTGCCGCATGCGAAAGAAAGTATTACTGCCTCTACATTGGCTTATTCAGTGAGTTAAACATGGCCCTTTTGATTACCAATGACTGCATCAATTGTGATATGTGTTTACCCGAATGCCCCAATACAGCTATTTTTGAAGGAAGCAAAGTTTATGAAATTGATTCATCTCGTTGTACCGAGTGTGTAGGCTTTTATGAAGCACCAACTTGTAAAGCGGTTTGCCCAATCGATTGTATAGAACCAGACCCTACACATATTGAAAATAGAGAGCAATTATTAGAGAAATTTAAAGGCCTAAATTTAATCGGCTCATTCTCTTCTTAAAACCATTTAGAGGATCAAGTTAAAATCACTAATCCTCTTAAATGACCATGCAGATCAATGATTGAATAAACGAATAAATAGCTGAGACCACTTTGCTAGTGATAAAATCAATTTATCAGTTCAGTTTGGTTTACTGGTACTTTTGTACCAAAAAATTGAACAATCGTTAAAACTGGTCAAACTATATCAACATTTCATATAGATTGATTAAAACCCTTTCTGGCGCAGCTCCCCATGTCTTATCTTTATTTAGCAATTGCGATTGCTTGTGAAGTTATTGCAACTTCAGCATTAAAAGCATCTCAAGGTTTTACTGTTCCAATTCCGTCTATTATTACGGTTGTGGGTTATGCAATTGCTTTTTATTTACTGTCTCTGACATTAAAAACAATTCCAATCGGAATCGCATATGCCATTTGGTCGGGTGCAGGTATTATTTTAATTTCCGCAATTGGCTGGATATTTTACAAACAACATTTAGACTTGGCTGCCTGCATTGGTTTAGCTTTAATGATCGCGGGTATTGTGATTATTAATGTATTTTCTAAAAATACTCATCTATAAAATATAATTAAAAAGCAACCGAGTATGATGAGAATGTTAAAAAAGTTTCACCATACTCGGTATCAACAGCTTATTTTAAACTACCCGTCAAAAATTGCTTTAAACGTTCACTTTTCGGGTTGTTAAGTACTTCATCAGGATGTCCCTGTTCCTCAATTTTCCCTTGATGTAAGAAAATCACCTGATTAGACACATGACGTGCAAAGCCCATTTCATGTGTGACCACAATCATGGTACGACCTTCTTCAGCCAAGCCTTGCATTACTTTTAGTACTTCACCTACCAACTCTGGATCAAGTGCGCTGGTTGGTTCATCAAATAACATCACTTCCGGTTCCATAGCCAAAGCACGAGCAATTGCTACACGTTGCTGCTGACCACCAGATAAAAATGCCGGATATTTACTCTCAACACTTTCAGGCAATCCAACTTTACGTAGATACTTGCGTGCACACTCTTCTGCTTCAGCACGTTTTACTCCAAGTACATGGATTGGCCCTTCAATGACATTTTCTAGCACTGTCATGTGAGACCATAAATTAAAGTGTTGAAACACCATCATGAGCTGGGTACGCATTTTTTGTAGCTGCTTTGGGTCAACTACTTTTAAATTGCCTTTTTTATCAAAGACTGTGCGTAGTTTTTCACCATTGAGCTTAATCGTGCCATTGCTCGGTTGTTCTAAAAAGTTGATACAACGCAGCAAGGTACTTTTACCTGAACCAGATGAACCAATAATACTAATTACATCACCGGCATTTGCATCAAGTGATATTCCTTTAAGTACTTCATGATCGCCAAATGTTTTGTGTAAATCACGAATCACTAGTTTTGCAACCTGTTCCATTTATGTCTCCTAATGATTCGATGGCTTTAAAAATGCCAACCAACGTTTTTCCAACTTACGAAATATCCAAATCAAAATAAAAGCCAGCACTGCATATAACACCGCAGCAATGCCAAAAGCACTGAAAGTGTCATAGGTTGCTGCATTCACATCACGCGCAATTTTTAAAATGTCGGGAACTGTTGCTGTAAATGCAATGGTTGTGGCATGCAACATTAAAATGACTTCATTGCCGTAAAAAGGCAAAGCACGGCGTAACATCGACGGAATGATAATACGTGTGTAGAGTTTCCATTTTGACATACCAAAAGCTTGAGCAGCTTCAATCTCACCATGTGGAATAGAACGAATCGCTCCAGCGAAGATTTCAGTGGTATATGCACCAGTATTGAGCGCGAATGCCAAAATGGTGCAATTTATGCCCTCTCGAAAGAATGCATCGAGAGTTTGATGTTCATGGACATAATCAAAGCTATAAATACCCGAGTAAATAATTAACAGTTGGATGTACAGTGGTGTGCCACGGAAAACATAGGTAAACAACCAAACTGGACCACGTAACCAGTTATTTTCTGATACTCGTGCAAGTGACAAAGGCACAGCAAGCACAAACCCAATACCAATAGAAAGCACCAATAACCAAGCAGTCATCGCGACACCAGTCATTTGTAGGCCATCAGTCCAAAGGTATGCTTTCCAATATTGTTGAAGGATTTCAATCATAATTGCCCCTTCCTCACACCAGCAGAATAATGACGTTCAAGCCACATTAAGATCAGGTTCGATACGGTAGTAATTAGCAAATAAATAGCGGCAGCCACGATGCTGAAAAAGAACAGTTGCATGGTACTTCTACCTGCATCTTGCGTAATTTTTACAATGTCAGTCAGGCCAATAATGGAAACCAGCGCGGTCGCCTTAATCAAAACTTGCCAGTTGTTACCAATGCCGGGCAATGCAAAACGCATCATTTGAGGGAATAATACACGGTGAAAAACCTGCCACGGCGTCATCCCATAGGCCATTGCTGCTTCAATTTGTCCCCTCGGAACCGATTGAAATGCACCACGAAAGGTCTCGGTAAAATATGCACCATAAATGAACGCTAATGTAATCACCCCAGCCACAAATGGGTTGATATCAATCTGGTCCATTTGCAGTGCTTCAGTAATTTGGTTTAAACCCAACTGCAAGCTATAAAATAACAGCAGCATAATCACTAAGTCAGGCACACTACGGATGAGTGTGGTATAGGCGGTCGCAATATAACGTAAAGCTTTAATATTAGAGAGTTTTGAACTCGCACCAATTAAGCCAATAATGACAGAAAGCAAGAGTGATAACAGCGCAAGCTGTATGGTCATCCATGTTCCGCTGAGAAGGAGTGGCCCGTAGCCAGAAAAAGACATGACTCATCTTCTCCTTAAAAACAATATCTAATATTGATGAGATGAGAATAGATTTAAAAATGTCGGCACTTAGCCGACATTTTTCACATCATTAGTAAATGCTAAAAGAGAAGTATTTTTTCTCGAGTTTCTTGTATGTGCCATCCGCAATGATTGCAGCGAGTGCCTTGTCAATATTCGCTTTCAAGTCTGCATCTTCTTTACGTAAGCCGATAGCCGCACCTACCCCCAATGTTTTGACATCAACCACATTGCCGCCAGCAAAAGAGAAGTTTTTACCTTTCGGTTGTTTTAAGAAAGCGCCATCAACCATGATTGCATCTTGTAAAGTTGCATCCAAACGACCAGACATCATGTCTTGGTAAATCAAATCTTGAGTTGGATAAGGAACAACACTCACACCTTTTGGAGCCCAATAGGTTTTAGCATATGTTTCTTGAATAGTGCCCTGCTGTACACCGACACGCTTACCTTTTAATGAAGTAGGTGTTGGTAACAACGGCGAACCTTTTTTTGCAACCATACGGGTTGGCGTGTTGTAGATTTTGCTGCTAAATAAAATTTGTTTCGCGCGTTCATCAGTAACGGTCATTGATGAAAGAATACCATCAAATTTTTTCGCTTTAAGCGCGGGAATCATCCCGTCAAAAGAGTTTTCCACCCAAACACATTTGGCTTTGAGTTTTGCACAAATTGCATTACCCAAATCAACATCAAAACCAGTTAACTTGCCATCTGGTGTTTTATATTCAAACGGCGCATAAGACGACTCAGTACCAAAACGAATCACCTTCCAATCCTTTGCTTGAACATTCGTTGCAACAGCAGCCAAAACTAAGGTTGTTGAAACGAACATTTTTTTCATAAAGCTTGCCATCTTGAAGCTTCTCCTTAAAATCCTAATAAGGTGATAAAAACTTGAGCAATTTCTAAATTACTCTTCTGCCGAAATAATTGCAATTTCTATACCAGTAAATTAAGGATTTATGAAGATGTCTAAGCAATGAACTGTATTGACGGTTTAAATGTTGAAAAATCAATCAAATTTTAAGATTAAGTTTTGAGTGTATAAGCTTCAGCAATATTGTGCTGCTCGACCAAAGTACGAATTGTATATTCATGACCAGTTTCTTTATCACAGGCAAATTCACATTTCTGGTCGAAAGGTAAAGCCGTACCGCCAAGTAATGGACAGCCTGCAAAAAGTTCAGCGACCCAATCTACAAACACTTTTACTTTGAGCGATAAATGACGATTTTGAAGATAAACTGCTGAAATTGGCATCGGCGCTGGCGTCCACTGAGGCAATACTTCTTTTAACAAACCCGATTCTAGATGGTTAGTAAGCATATAACGTGGGCCTTGAATTATACCAAAACCTTGCAAAGCCAAGTCGATATAAGCATCACCGTCATTTACCGAAACACGTCCACGTACTGATACACTTTTAATTAAGTCATCAACGACAAAATCCCAATCGAAGTTGCGTCCGGTACGGCTTGAAAAGAAGTGAATCGCTTTATGGTTTTTTTGCAAATCTTCAATTGAGGTAGGTTCGCCATATTTTTCTAAATAAATCGGTGAAGCAGCGGTTGCACACTGGAAAGTTCCGATACGACGCGCAATTAAGCTTGAATCTTTTAATTCACCCACCCGAATTGCACAATCAACTGCTTCTCCAACCAAGTCTACAGGTCGGTCATTTAGACCAATCACTAAATCAATATCAGGATAGCGTGCATGAAAATCGCGAAGCCTTGGAATTAAAATTAAACGGCCAATGGATACAGGCACATCAATACGAAGCTGACCTCTTGGCCCCCGCTCTGCATCATGAAAAGAAGATTCAATATCGGAAACATCCGCTAAAATACGGGCTGTCCGATCATAATATACGGCGCCATCCGGTGTGAGACTAATTTTTCGTGTTGTCCGATTCAGCAAACGAACTTGTAAATGCTTCTCTAAAGCCTGAATAGTTGTGGTCACAGAAGCACGCGGTAAACCCAAACTATCAGCTGCTAAACTGAAACTATTTGTTTCAACCACTTTGTTGAACACTCTCATGGCATGAAATAGATCCACACGCACACTCCTATTAATGCATTTCTTTATTCAAATACATCAATTGTTATAAAAATACGAATAGTGTTATCGAATTTAATATATTTATTCGTGATTGACAAACTTTTATGCTCCGTCCATTCCATAAACCCTGTTTCTCCCATACGGACCATAACTAAAAGTCTGAAAACAGGTATCCAAATAACTAGGAGCACCTCATGTCATTTTCCCGCAAACAGTTTGCACTGTCTGCCATCTTTGTCGCCATTTTGGCTACAGGGGGCAGTTTTATGTTTTTACATGAAAATGCCGATGCAAAAGCTGCACCGACCAATGCCCAACAAGCTGCTACTGTTGATGTAGCCCCTGTAGTAAGCAAAACCATTACTGATTGGCAAGAATATTCCGGTCGTTTAGAAGCAATTGATCAAGTTGATATTCGGCCTCAAGTTTCAGGAAAACTTATTGCCGTACATTTCAAAGATGGCAGTCTTGTTAGAAAAGGCGATTTACTATTTACCATTGACCCGCGTCCTTTTGAAGCAGAACTGAATCGTGCAAAAGCCCAGCTTGCTTCAGCTGAAGCACAGGTAACATATACCGCCAGCAATCTTTCGCGTATTCAACGTCTCATTCAGAGTAATGCTGTTTCTCGCCAAGAACTGGATTTAGCCGAAAATGATGCACGTTCAGCGAATGCTAACCTACAAGCCGCTAGAGCTGCTGTCCAATCTGCACGTTTAAATCTGGAATATACCCGTATTACTGCACCAGTCAGCGGCCGGATTTCACGAGCTGAAGTCACCGTGGGCAATGTCGTCTCTGCAGGTAACGGTGCACAGGTCTTAACAAGTTTAGTTTCTGTGTCACGCCTATATGCATCTTTCGATGTTGATGAACAAACTTACCTGAAATATATCAGTAATCAGCGCAATTCTTCGCAAGTACCTGTCTATATGGGACTTGCCAATGAAACAGGCTTTACTCGTGAAGGTACGATCAACTCAATCGACAATAACCTGAATACAACCTCAGGTACGATTCGTGTTCGCGCAACTTTTGACAATCCAAATGGTGTTTTATTACCGGGCCTATATGCACGAATCCGTTTAGGTGGAGGCCAACCTCGCCCAGCGATTCTGATTAGTCCAACCGCGGTTGGTGTCGACCAAGATAAACGCTTTGTTGTAGTCGTTGATGCGAAAAATCAAACTGCTTACCGCGAAGTAAAACTCGGCACACAACAAGATGGCTTGCAAATCGTAAATAGCGGATTACAAGCGGGTGACCGTATTGTAGTGAATGGTTTACAGCGAATTCGTCCGGGTGACCCTGTTACACCGCATCTCGTGCCTATGCCAAATTCACAAATCACTGCTAACGCTACTCCTCCTCAACCTCAGCCAACAGATAAAACATCAACTCCGGCAAAAGGTTAATCACATATGAATATTTCTAAATTTTTTATTGATCGGCCGATCTTTGCTGGTGTGCTATCAGTCTTGATTTTACTCGCCGGTCTCCTTTCGGTATTTCAGTTACCGATTTCTGAATATCCCGAGGTTGTTCCGCCATCTGTGGTGGTACGTGCTCAATATCCGGGTGCAAACCCAAAAGTGATCGCTGAAACAGTTGCTTCTCCGCTCGAAGAATCAATCAACGGTGTCGAAGACATGCTGTATATGCAATCTCAAGCAAACAGCGACGGCAATTTAACCATTACGGTGAACTTTAAGCTCGGTATCGATCCAGACAAAGCACAACAACTGGTTCAAAACCGTGTGTCTCAGGCCATGCCCCGTTTACCTGAAGATGTACAGCGCTTAGGTGTCACGACTTTAAAAAGCTCACCTACTTTAACCATGGTAGTGCATCTGACCTCCCCAGATAATCGCTATGACATGACCTACTTACGTAACTATGCGGTACTCAACGTGAAAGACCGTTTAGCGCGTTTACAAGGGGTTGGTGAAGTCGGATTATTTGGTTCTGGTGACTACGCGATGCGCGTGTGGCTCGACCCACAAAAAGTAGCACAGCGAAATCTCACAGCCACTGAAATTGTGAATGCCATTCGTGAACAAAACATTCAGGTTGCAGCAGGTACAATTGGTGCTTCGCCAAGTAATTCACCTTTACAACTTTCAGTCAATGCTCAAGGTCGTTTAACCACTGAGCAAGAATTTGCAGATATTATTTTAAAAACTGCACCAGATGGCGCAGTTACCCGATTGGGTGATGTTGCTCGTGTTGAACTTGCAGCTTCACAATACGGCCTACGTTCATTACTTGATAATAAACAAGCAGTCGCGATTCCAATTTTCCAAGCTCCGGGTGCGAATGCTTTACAAGTTTCGGATCAAGTACGTAGCACGATGAAGGAACTTTCAAAAGATTTCCCATCTTCAATTAAATACGACATTGTTTATGACCCGACTCAATTCGTACGGGCCAGTATTAAAGCGGTCGTTCATACCTTGCTTGAAGCAATTGCACTGGTTGTTGTTGTCGTTATTTTATTCTTACAAACATGGCGTGCCTCAATTATTCCATTGCTTGCTGTACCGGTTTCAATTATTGGTACATTTGCCCTTATGCTCGCTTTTGGTTACTCCATCAATGCGCTTTCACTGTTCGGGATGGTACTTGCTATCGGTATTGTGGTCGATGACGCGATTGTGGTCGTCGAAAACGTCGAGAGGAATATTGAAGCTGGCTTAAATCCAAGGGAAGCGACTTACCGTGCCATGCGAGAAGTGAGCGGACCGATTATTGCGATTGCATTAACACTTGTAGCCGTGTTCGTTCCACTTGCCTTTATGACAGGCTTAACTGGACAATTCTATAAACAATTTGCCATGACCATTGCCATTTCAACAGTCATTTCGGCATTTAACTCACTTACCCTCTCTCCAGCTCTGGCAGCAATGTTACTTAAAGGACATGATGCTAAACCTGATGCCTTAACACGTATTATGAATCGTGTATTTGGACGTTTCTTTGCACTGTTTAACCGTGTGTTTTCACGTGCTTCAGACCGTTATAGTCAAGGTGTCAGCCGTGTTATTTCCCATAAAGCTTCGGCAATGGGTGTCTATGCAGCACTTCTAGGTTTAACCGTTGGTATTTCCTATATTGTTCCAGGTGGTTTCGTTCCTGCGCAGGACAAACAATATTTAATTAGCTTTGCGCAGCTACCAAACGGCGCATCATTAGATCGTACCGAAGCAGTCATTCGTAAAATGAGTGATACTGCACTTAAACAACCTGGCGTGGAAAGTGCGGTTGCCTTTCCCGGCCTATCAATTAACGGTTTCACTAATAGCTCGAGTGCCGGTATTGTCTTTGTGACCTTAAAACCATTTGATGAACGTAAGGCTAAAGACTTATCTGCAAATGCTATTGCAGGTGCACTCAACCAGAAATATTCAGCTATTCAAGATGCCTATATCGCGGTTTTCCCACCACCACCAGTGATGGGCTTAGGTACTATGGGTGGCTTTAAACTGCAACTTGAAGACCGAGGTGCCTTAGGCTATTCAGCCTTGAATGATGCTGCACAAAACTTTATGAAAGCAGCACAATCAGCCCCTGAGCTTGGTCCAATGTTCTCAAGTTATCAAATTAACGTACCTCAACTCAACGTAGATCTGGACCGTGTAAAAGCTAAACAGCAAGGCGTTGCTGTGACGGATGTTTTCAACACTATGCAGATTTATTTAGGTTCTCAGTACGTTAACGACTTTAACCGCTTTGGACGTGTTTATCAGGTTCGTGCACAAGCCGATGCGCCTTTCCGTGCTAACCCTGAAGATATTTTGCAGCTTAAAACCCGTAATAGTGCCGGCCAAATGGTGCCATTATCTTCATTGGTTAATGTAACTCAAACCTATGGTCCTGAAATGGTCGTTCGTTATAACGGTTACACATCAGCAGATATTAACGGCGGCCCTGCCCCAGGTTATTCATCTAGCCAAGCAGAAGCTGCGGTTGAACGTATTGCTGCACAAACTCTGCCACGTGGTATCAAGTTTGAATGGACAGATTTAACTTACCAAAAAATCTTGGCCGGTAATGCAGGACTTTGGGTATTCCCAATTAGCGTATTACTGGTGTTTTTGGTTTTAGCTGCTCAGTATGAAAGCTTAACCCTACCATTAGCAGTTATCTTAATTGTACCGATGGGAATCTTAGCGGCTCTGACAGGTGTCTGGCTGACGGCTGGAGATAACAATATCTTTACCCAAATTGGTCTAATGGTACTGGTCGGGCTAGCCTGTAAAAATGCCATTTTGATTGTCGAATTTGCGCGGGAACTTGAAATGCAAGGTGCGACTGCCTTTAAAGCAGCCGTTGAAGCAAGTCGTCTACGTTTACGCCCAATTTTAATGACCTCTATTGCATTTATTATGGGTGTCGTACCACTGGTGACTTCAACTGGCGCAGGTTCTGAAATGCGACATGCGATGGGTGTTGCCGTATTCTTCGGCATGATCGGTGTAACATTCTTTGGTTTATTCCTCACCCCGGCCTTTTACGTTCTGATTCGTACCCTCAACAGCAAACATAAACTACATTCTGCGGCAGTTCATGAAGCGCCGTTAGCTAACCCACACGATCATTAAGGAGGGCATTTGGTGATTACATCAAAACAAAACTGGTTGTTGTCCTCACTCATGGGAAGCCTGCTCCTTGCAGGCTGCTCATTAGCCCCAGAATATCAACCTGCAAAAGTTATAGTGCCAGTCAAATTCAAAGAATCTGATCCAAAAATTGAAGATAATAACTGGAAGATTGCCCAACCTGCCGATCAACAAACTCGTGGTGAATGGTGGCGCATTTACAATGATGCTCAACTGAATGAACTTGAACAGCAAGCTATCGCAGGCAATCAGAACCTTAAAGCGGTGGCAGCCAATATTCAGGCTTCACGTGCACTACGTTCGGCAGCTCAAGCTGAGCGCTTACCAAGTATTGATGCCGGATTTGGGCCAACCCGCCAAAAGCCGTCTCCGGCTTCACTCGGTTTAGATGACAATGCACATACTTCGGCTCACACCTTATGGCGCGCTCAAGCCAATGTTTCATATGAGCTCGATTTATTTGGTCGTGTAGCAAGTAGTGTCAATGCAGCAACAGCAGATCTACAGCAACAAGAGGCTTTATATCAGTCGGCACTTTTAGCTCTACAAGCAGATGTTGCTCAAGGCTATTTTCTGATACGTCAAATTGATACCGAGCAAGCAATTTATAACCGAACAATCAAATTACTAGGTGAAACACGAGATTTAATGCAGCTTCGTTTTAAAAACGGACTGGTCAGTGAATTAGATGTTTCTCGTGCACAAACCGAACTTGCTACCGCACAAACCACTGCCCTAAATATTGCTCGTAACAGAGCCAGTGCAGAACATGCGCTTGCAGTCTTATTAGGAAAACCACCAGCGGACTTTAACTTGCCAGTTCAACCTTTAACTGCAAATAGTATCCGTCTCCCTACTGGTTTGCCATCAACTTTACTTGAAAGAAGACCCGACATTGCGGCTGCAGAGCGTGCAATGGCAGCAGATAATGCACGTATTGGAATTGCTCGTGCAGCATTTTTCCCAAAACTCAGTCTTACAGGAGCTTTAGGTTATGAATCTTCAAGTTTAAGCGAGTTGGGTAAATGGTCGAGTCGGACTTTTTTACTAGGACCTGTCGCCGGTACTATTTTGTCGTTACCTTTATTTGATGGTGGACAACGTAAAGCAGGCGTTGCTCAAGCACGAGCAGCTTATGAAGAAAGCGTTGCGAATTATCGGCAAACTGTACTAAACGCATTTCGCGAAGTTGAAAATGGTTTATCTGATCAAAGAATTCTCGATCAGCAAATTCAAGCTCAAAACCAAGCACTCTCCTCTTCTCGTCATGCCAATCAACTTTCTCATTTACGTTATCGAGAAGGTGCGATTAGCTATCTTGATGTCATTGATTCTGACCGTACTATTTTGCAACAAGAACAATTAGCAGCTCAGCTGAAAGGTAGCCAAATCATTGCAAGCATCAATTTAATCCGTGCTTTAGGGGGCGGTTGGAGTAGTTAATAAAAAAAGCGCCTTACGGCGCTTTTTTTATATACACAAATTATTTTGCATATACAGGGAATTTTGCACAAACAGCTTCAACTTTTGCTTTTACATCAGCAATAACTTTTTCGTCACCTTTGCTGTCAATCACATCAGCGATCCAACCAGCAAGTTCACGAACTTCAGCTTCACCAAAACCACGAGTTGTTACTGCCGGAGTACCGATACGGATACCAGAAGTCACAAATGGAGAACGTGGGTCATTTGGTACTGAGTTTTTGTTCACAGTAATGTGAGCAGCACCTAACCAAGCATCTGCATCTTTACCAGTTACGTCTTGTTTGATTAAAGATAACAAGAATAAGTGGTTGTCTGTACCACCAGAAACAACATCATAACCACGTGCGATGAATACTTCAGCCATCGCTTGAGCATTTTTCACAACTTGTTGTTGGTAAGTTTTAAAGTCATCAGACATTGCTTCTTTGAAGCAGATTGCTTTAGCAGCAATCGCATGCATTAATGGACCACCTTGGTTACCAGGGAATACAGCTGATTGAAGTTTTTTCTCGATTTCTTCATTCGCTTTCGCAAGGATTAAACCAGAACGTGGACCACGAAGTGTTTTGTGAGTTGTCGTTGTCGTTACGTCAGCAATTTGAACTGGGTTTGGATATACACCAGCAGCAACAAGACCAGCAACGTGAGCCATATCAACAAAAAGGTAAGCGCCAACTTTGTCCGCGATGTCACGGAAACGTTGCCAATCTACAACACGGCTATAAGCAGAGAAACCAGCAACGATCATACGTGGCTTGTGTTCTAACGCTAAACGTTCAACTTCTTCGTAATCGATCTCGCCAGTTTCAGCATTTAGTCCATACTGAACAGCGTTATACGTTTTACCAGAGAAGCTAACTTTTGCACCGTGAGTCAAGTGACCACCGTGAGCCAAGCTCATACCCAAAACTGTGTCGCCTGGGTTAAGAAGTGCTAAATACACAGCAGAGTTAGCTTGTGAACCAGCATGTGGTTGAACGTTTGCGTAATCAGCACCAAAAAGTTCTTTAGCACGGTCAATCGCCATTTGTTCAATAACATCTACATATTCGCAACCGCCATAATAGCGTTTGCCAGGATAACCTTCTGCGTATTTGTTCGTAAGTTTTGATCCTTGCGCTTCCATCACAGCAGGAGAGCAATAGTTTTCAGATGCAATTAACTCGATATGTGCTTCTTGACGCTCACCTTCAGAAGCAATTGCTTGAGCTAATTCTGGATCAAATTCAGAAATGGAAATATTGGCAAACATTAGCGGGGGTCCTATAAATTAGGGCTTTTAAGCCGTGCTAAGATTGCGGCATATTGTAGCATGAACTTTATAATTAAACAGAATCAAGTTAGCTCAGTTTTAAATAAAAATGGCTCAATTTTTATAAAAAATGAGCCATCAAATCTAAAATAATTTATAAACACTTAAAAAGCTTTTAATTAATAATTTTCCAAAGTTAAATTTAGCTTTTCATAGCAATAAAAAAACCTTAAATATCAAATACTCTTATTGAGCTGCCAGCAAGTTTTGTACATTTCCAACAATGTTATCTACATTACTGCTCATTGCCGCCTCATGGTCCCAATTACCCGTTACATAGCTATTAATCTTTGTACCGACGACAGTGGCATTAGATATCAAAATATCAGTAGCTACTTTCGGAACTGTTGTATCTGCTAGCCCCTGATAAATAATAATCGGTGTAGTGACTTTTGCCTGTAAAGGTTGAGAATCTTTATCTAAGAATGTTTTAACTAAAGGTACTGCCATAAAATTAGGTTGTGTACGCGTATATCCATCCAGTGTTCCATTATGCTCTGTAGCATACTTAGTCATACCTGCACCAAAGGCTTGCCCCAATGGCCCTGCACAAACTGTTTCCGCCTGCTGTGCAGTACTTGCTGTTTGTGAAGTAAATACTTGGGAATAATCAAAGCTTGGCTGTGTATTTCGAATGCCGGCTGTCACTAAAGCAGTATATGTATCAAGCTGCGCATACATTGGAATCTTTTTATCCACAGTTGCATTAGCAACAGCCTGTTCACCTGCAATTAAAATAAATCCTAGATTTGAAGCTGGTGCTACCGCTACTGTACCTTTATAGTCTAGCTGCGCACGGCTCGCATATTGTGCAGCGCCCAATGCAGCATGCCCACCTTGCGAATGTCCTACAGTAACCCACTTTTTCGAAGTTAATAAATTCCGTTGTAATAAATAATTGCGTGTTGCTACTACTGCATCGGTAATTGAATAAGCTTCACTTTTAATATTTAAAAATGGATGTATACCTGGTGTACCTAATCCCTCATAATCTGGTGCAACCACCACATAACCCGCTGCAAGAAGTTTACTAATTAAATCTTTAGTACTGTCTGTTAATGCCGATTTACTCGGTGCACATGCATCTGCAACCCCTGTCGTACCATGTGCCCAAACCACAATTGGCCAACCGCCTGCTGGTGGTGGAGTAGTTGGTGTAAATACTAGACTTGTTGCCTGCACCTCTTGTCCACTTTGACCTAACATTTTATAAGTTAAAATACTACTTTCAGCAGCAACCGCTCCTAAGTTAGTACTTGTATAAGCATCGACCTTAACCACTGGATTTTGAATATTATTGGCTGGAGTACCTGATGGATCAGTAGTTGCTGGACTGTCATCGCTACTTCCATCTCCACATCCCGTCAATAGTAAACTTGTGCTAAGAACACTGGTCATGAACAATTTCATTTTCATTCGTATATCTTCCTTAAATTCAATTTTTGTTGTGCTTTAGTTTTTAATGAACATTTTAAATGTCTTACAAACAATTACGCCTAATCTTCATTTTTCGCAAGTGATATTTAATCAAAATGAACAGCGAGATTTTCTACTTTTCAACATAAATTGCATTTGATAGCTCATCTAGCCTTACTCTATGTTTTAAAGTAGATAGCCAACTGTTAAGATTGATGGTTACTTGTAATTGTTTAAAGGTTCAAAAGATGCAAGCCATTATTTTAGATACAGAAACTCATACACTAAATGGTTTGCCTATTGAAATTGCATACGCCCCTATTGAACTTAATGCAGGTAAACTCACTTTAGATAAAAGCAAATTGTTTGATCAGCTTTATCAGGTGGGAGCTCCGATCTCTTATGCTGCAATGGCTGTTCACCATATCTTAGAGTCCGACCTAGAAAATCAGCCTCACTATAAAACCTTTAAATTACCTGATAGCACAACTTATATTATTGGCCATAATATTGATTATGATATTGCCGCAATTGCTCGCTGTGGCGTCGATGTATCTCATATTAAACCGATTTGTACTTTAGCTTTAGCACGTAAAGCTTGGCCAGATGCCGAAGCTCATAATATTTCTGCACTCATTTATATGATTTCCCAAGGCAGCGGTAAAGCTCGAGAAATGCTTAAAGGTGCGCACCGCGCCGACGCTGACATTATTTTAACTGCCAATATTTTGATGCATATTATCTATCATTTAAATATTCAAGATATTGAAGAGCTTTACCAAGTTTCTGAAGAAGCCCGTATTCCGCATACGATTAATTTTGGTAAGCATAAAGGTACGGCAATTGCTGAACTGCCTAAAGATTATATTCAATGGCTTCTACGTCAAGACGAGCTCGATGTCTATTTACGCAAGGCATTAGAAAGCGCATTTTAATTTCCTTAAATAGATGATATTCATAAATTCTTCATCAAATTGTCATTTTTGAGTTTTATCTTTAACCCCATTTATATTTTATTAAGAACAGTACTGTTTGATTGAGAAAAATCAAACAGACTGCTTCATTTTTATATTGGGGAAATACAATGTCTGGTTTTTATCGAACCAATTTGGGAAGAGTTGCGCTTCAACAACGTAATATTACGTTAAATGCAAAACAAAGACGTTTACTTCTATTAATAGACCATGAAGATTTTCAAAGTCTCGATACCGAGTTTAAAAAGCGGATCGCCCCACCAGAACTGATACAACAGCTCATTGACTTAAAACTAATTGCACCTTCTAGTGAAAATTATTCAGAGTTACCTGAACAAATATCTCCCCAAGAGTCATCTATAACAACTAAAGAAATACATCAAAAAAATGTTGATGAGAATAAAAGTAATGATTTAGTTGGAGAAATTCAGGTTCCTCAATCAACGTCTGCGCCTTCAAATATTGAAAATAACCAACCAAGCATTCCAGTTCAACAGCTCTCTTTTGAAGAAATACAACAGTTGATGAAGCAAAGCTTAAGCCAATACTGTGGCCTTATGGCAAAGCCACTTATTCAAAAAATAGAGCAAATAAAAACACTTCAAGAACTTAAAATGTGCCAAATGCAATGGATTACCAGTTTGCAGGAATCACGTATTCCTCCTCATGAGCTAGCACATACGCTCCATTCTATTAATTATTCAATTCAGCTTATTCAGCAACGCATCTAAAATAGAACAAGCTGCTGTTTAATTAAGCATTAAACTCACTTGGTACGTATTTCGTGCTTTACCTACCGGTGTTTTTTTCCTATGATGTGCCCCACACATGTGCGCTCGTAGCTCAGTTGGATAGAGTACAGGTTTCCGAAGCCTGGGGTCGTGGGTTCGATCCCCGCCGGGCGCACCAATCTATTTTATAAAATCAATAACTTATATATATTTTGGCGTATATTTGGCGTAATGCGCTATTTATCCACAGGTTTAGAGGTAATTTTGCTTCTTATCAAAGGTCCATCTTTTACCGTTGTAAGTCACGGTGCCGTCCAAATTAATCGGCAACTCTTTTAATGAATAGTCGTAGATTTTAACAACATTCCCATTCTTATCTAAGTCAGCGGGTAGATTGCAAGTATTCTCCATCCTGCCCGCTTCCGAAACCATGATCATTAATTGCTGCATGATAAAACCTCGAGAGAATATGAAATGAGAAAAACTTTGCTCAAAATGTGCAATTATCCAGATTATTGAGCAAATAATTGCACACTAAAAAGTCATTACTCAAGAGCCTTCACAAGCGCACCGTGTCTTGCTTTGCAGTCATTATATTTTGCAACTGTATCAACTGACCAGATCATTAAATCTTTGCCCGTTGTTCCTGCCAATTCATTTAGATTTGGGCATGGTTGAATAAGATTAGCTGGTATTACCGGCTTTGATAAGATCGTTGATTTGGTACACCCCATCATCATCAATACAGCTAGACTTATAAACAGGACGCTCCACCATCTTTTGCACTTCACGCTCAATATATTCGACTTTAGTGTTTTGCTCTGCTTTGACTTGCTCATAGTCTGCGCTCACTTTATTGATCTGATTTTGCTTTTCTGCAAGAGCTTTCAAATTCTTGCGCTCAATCTCTTGGATCTGAGATTGACACTTTTGTTCAGCTTCTTTTAGCTGACCAGTTTTGTAATTGAGTACGGCCAAAGATATGGCCAATAAAAAAGCGAGAAACACAATAATGATTTCTCGCCAATATTTAGCAGCAAATACAATCCACATCACTGCGCTCCTATACATTTTGCGTGTCGTTCTACTTGTCTGGTCCAAACCCCGTAGCAACCATTTTTGCGAATAGAACAATCACGCTTTGCAACATACTTATATTTAAGTAATGAGTCGCAAGCTGCCTTATACTTCCCTACCTTTAGATTTTTCAGCATTGATGAGCTAGACCATGCACCAATCCCGTATTGATACGTGAAATCGAGGTATAGGTCATATTCAGTTTGTGATAATTTCACGCCCTTCAATGAATCTTTAAACGCGACTTCACGCTTAGCCACATCATTTCGCAACCACTTATCTGCGGTCGCACGTGTAATTGGTGGATCTGTCATTTTTACGGGTGAGCCATCTGGTTTGAATGTTGAACCATGGCCCTGTGTTGGACGATCCCCTTTAACGGGTATTACTGGCTTTGATGTAAACCCTTCATCGTTTTTTACGCCCACAAAAAAAGCAGCCGAAGCTGCTAAGACTGCTGCAATATATTTAGTCTTGTTTGACATTACAGTCACCTTTCTTTTCTAAGCTTTCTAAATAAGCTTTCAGTGCAATTTCATCGCGCTTATTTTTCTTTTTGGCGTAATACCAGTTCATTAAAAAACCAGCTAAACCAATGATGATACTGACCCAAAATGCTAAATCGATTGACCCGATCCACGCCGAAACTGCTCCTGCCACACTTCCCCCGTATGTTGCACCCTTACTGGCCGCCAAAGCGGTCGATGTATCTATAATTTGCTGATTGTCTGCCATGCAGCCCCCTAATTTCGGCAATAAAAAAGCACCCAGTTGGGTGCTATCTAAGAAATTTCTAAATTAAAAATTTACTGCTTCAATTTCTTCATATGTCAAAGCAGTTTCAATTTTCTGTCGTGCAATACGCCCTCTTTCGTGAACGCCTGCAATATGTGCCTGCAAAGCAGCGTAAAGCTCTTTAAGCTGCTGCGCTGTCAATTCAACTGTTGAGTTATCTGCAAGTGTCCATGTTTGATCTACCTCCGCAGCAGCCGCACCCATGATACGACCTTGTGACACTTGATCTGAGTCATAAATATTGCCCTCAAACTCAAAACCACCAAACTCAAGTTGATCTCGCATGACTTTAATCTCGGCCCACTTCTGGGCTTTGATTTCATCCAGGGTGCGAGGGTCAATCCATTGCTTTATGTCATAGTTAAATATGTGGTACGGGGATGGCTGAGCAGGCATCTCTACCCACCCACCCTGATAAAACATATTTGAGCTTGGCGGGTCATCAACCGCAACTCCATCTTTCGGGGTGTTTAAAACAACTGTTTCTTCATTTGCATAAATCATCTGAAGAATTTCGCCATTTTTTGAAATAATTGCTGTCATTTTTTCAGCTCCAGCGCAACAAAACGAATGTTATTCACACCGAATACACCTGATGGGTGATTCAATACAACTCTTATTGCTCTACTCCCTCTATTTGCAAATCCAAGCTTAAGAGTGTAAGTCGTAGTACCAATTGTGTTATCAGTGTCTATTATCGCAAGAGCGTTTATAGCTCCTTCAAAATAGAATCCAGATTGACCAAGCACTTGTGTCGGCGGCACTTCCGCTCGCCCCACCAGAACAGACCCTTTGTATACAGAAAGCACTAATCTGAGCATCAATCTGTCATTTTCACTAAGATTGCCGTTGTCTTGAGCATAAGCAGTCAAATATGCAGATGCTGCTACATTACAAGAAGCATCAAATCTGCATTGCCCTCCTTGTCTATTTAGCGTTATCGTCGCAAGCGGGCTAAACTTTGCTTCCCACTCGGTCAATTGAGCAGTGAAATCAAAGTATTGCGGGAAAAATTCCCCAGTGGTCCGTACAATATTTGGGTTTGAGACTCCAATTGGCACTGTAACTGCTTCATTTTGAATTTTTAGCGTAGTCACCGCCAAATCATCAATCTTCCCACTAGTCACCGCCAAATTATCAATCTGCGCAGATTTCACAGCCAAGTCTTTAATATGGGACGTATCAATAGATGCATAATCCATAAATGCGGTTTTGAGATAAGCCCCTACCGGAAATACCGTGCCTGTGTTTGGGTCGGTGTAAGGCGTATTGCGGAAAATGAATGGGTAATAACCAGTGCTATCACCTGAACCAATCGCAAATGAATCAAAGTTCAGAATAAAATCAGATTCTTTGCCATCGTTAGCACCGCCCCATCCTGCAACTTTGCCGTTTACGTCAAGCTTGATGTACTTTTGCGCATACAAGCCGTTTACTGATTCGCTCACCTCCTGAATTGATGCGGTGTTTTGACCTACGGTTGTTTGCAAGGTTGTTGTTGCTTGCACGTTTGCAGAAACAGCATCAGCATTCGCTTTGATTTGTTGCTTGTATAAAGCATCGTTTTCTTTAATCGTTGCAACAACTTGATCTGTACGTTTAGATTGAGCCAAATCGCCTTCAATACGTGCAGATTGCTCCGACCATACGCCTGCATAACCTCCCTCATTACCAATTAACTCGGATTCCGAGCCGATTAAAGGCGGGTTAAGCTGTGCATATACGCCGTCAATTCTCGTAGTCTGAGCAATAATCTTATTATCAACATCTTTGATATCTGATTTAACTTGATCAAGTGCACCAGTTGATGCTTTATCATCAAGCTCAAGATTAATGGAATCAATCGCTTCGGCATTTGCCGATGATTGCTCAACTGCTACCTGTGCAGATTGGCGTACAGTTGCAAGAGCACTATCATTACTTGCGATATACGTATCAATCTTTTGAACTGTTACTTTATCGCCTTCAATTCGCGCTTCAACTTCTTGCCGTGCGTAAGCACGTAAATCATTAACTTCAACAACTGTCGTATCAATACGCTTACTAAGTGCTAAATCCCCTTCGATCATTGCCGATTGAACAGACCATGTGCCAGCGAAGCCCTGATCATTACCGATCAAATCAGACTCAGATCCAATCAAAGGTGGATTTAACTGTGCATATACACCGTCCGTTTTTTCTGCTACAAGTGAAAGATCATTCGCAACAACTTGAATGTCTTGCTGAACTGCTGCAATACCATCTTCACTTGACTGTTTAACAGTATTTACAACTTCAAGAACACCTTCATCACCATCAATAATTTGCTGTGATAAACCATCTTTGGCTTGCTGAATAGCGTTTTGTCGATCAATGACTTCTTGTGCAATCCGATCTTTCGTATTTTGAATATCTTGCTTAATTGGTCCAATTTCAGCATCAATAGTCTCAATATGATCAATCTTGGTTTTAAGATCCTGACTAAGTTGTGTTTCACTTATTTGATTGTTCAAGAGCTCAAGAACATCTGTTGCATCGGCAGAAGTTGTCGCATGAGTCCAGTCCGACCATGATCCAATGTTTCCAATCCTATCGATCAAGCGGCCACGATAAAATTGAGTCAGATTTGGCTGCAAGCCTTGAATCGTATGTGTGGTAGTTGGATAAGCGAATAAGCCCAATTGAGTAATGTTGCTGGTACCATCCGGTGAAACCTGAATCTCGGTATAAGCTGTATCTAGAGCACCAGTTGCAGGGAAACCCCAATTCAGTTGAATGCCAAATAAGATTCCTGTCGCTTGGATAAATGCCAATTTTGGAGGTAAACCCTGCTTACCAGAGAGTTCAGTCAAAGTTGAATAAACTGGTAAAGAAGCGATCTCAAATGCAGAAATCGCTGTTACACGTGCTTGATACTGCCCTGCATAAATGCCTGGTACTTCGACTGAGTTGTTGCCAGTAATTGGCAGCTTAATCCAACTACCATCATCTTTACGCCACTCAACCTGATACTTAACTGCACCTTTTGCTTGCGCCCAGGACACAATCATTGTTGCTACGTTAATTCCCTGGTCTACTCTGCTTTCACTTGTAATCGTTAAATCAGAAACAGGGTCTTGTAGTGACGGGTTCACAATCGAAATCGGAACCTCATCAAAATAAGCACCTTTATCGATCGCATCAAATTTGGCTGGGTTATATTGAAGTGCAGTCACTGAAAATTGATGACTTTCGTCTTGAGTAATCGAGATCACTCGAAACTTCATTGTTGCTAAATCTTGGGCATCCATTACCCACACATTTTGAGTAGCAATAGCGTCAAACTCATGAGTAACAGTAACAACTCGACCAGAGATAGATTGAACAATACGCGCTTGAGCCTTTCCATCCTCGCCATTAATAATCAGCCTGTCACCGGCAACTGCGACCACATCATCACGGTCAAGCGTAATGCTTTTACGATCTGCTGAAATAGCTGATACACGACCACCATTTGCACGACCTGCAAATAAAGGATCAGCAACTTCAATCACTTTCCCCGGCAATGGTATATAACCGTCCAGACCAACCTTGAAGGACACAGTACGTGTTTCAAGTTGCTCAGACTCTAATGCCCACCAGCCTGCTCTCTGCGCTTGTCCACGCGAAGTGCATCCCCAAGCATCAATTTCCAAAATACGAACTTGGCCGGCCTCAGCAATCGCCTTTTCATCGCGAACAAACTCATATTCGGTTTTGTAGTGATTAGCTGGGTTATCCCATGCAATTTTTACAACATTATGTCTATCTCGAGCACGGGTTCCCGCGTACTCAAAATTGCCATCAATAACATTAGCCCGGGTATACGTGAAGTAAGTATCTTGGGGAATATCCGCATCACAAATAATGCTATTACCATCCCAAAATGTGATAGCACGGAATACACCAGCTAACTTAGTTAAAATCTCAAATGCACCTTCGGCACTCTGAAGATAAACGTTACAAGTAAAGCGTGGTTCTTGACCGCCCAACCCATCCGGCACCATTTGGTCACAGTATTGTGCTAAACGATATAAAGACCACTTATCAACCATTAGCGGGGTTAATCGGTCACCCAAAGCATAACGGTCTACGGTGCATATATCGTAATAGATCCAAGCTGGATTATTGGAATATGCCTCTTTGAAAGTACCGTCCCACATTCCAATATACTGACGTGTAACCGGATTATAATTTGTAGGGACTTTTAGGATTCTCCCCTTCGCATCCACAGCAACTTTAGCAACGTTTCCAAAGGTCTCGGCATCGTATTGAAGGCCCAATAATGCTGTGTTTGGGTAACGTAATTTCGCATCGATCACTTCTGTAACAGCTGCAATATACATCTTGTCGCTGATATATTCAGAAGATGAGTTCGGCGTCAGACGGCGTACACGTACAAGCCAACCAGAATCAGCTCGAGGCAAATCAATGCGGTGTGCTCGCTCGTAATTTGCAGAAGTCTTATCTGAAATCTTGGTTTTTAGTACTTCAGTCCAGACACCTCCATCAGTCTGTAAATCGATTGCGTATTCGATCGTTACGCCTGATACATCACCATTTGTAGCATTCTGAGTACGCAAAGGACCCCACTTTAAGCGCAAACGAACAGCATCAAGATCAAGATTACTAAAAGCTCGAACCCATGGCGTTTCAGACTTTAACTCCACATCGATGGCGGTTTCACTTTCGACTGCTGGAAAACCCTCAATGTATTCCTGATCATTAGTACCATTTCTAAAATCAACTTTTACATTTTCAAAGTTAAGGCTTCCATCTGCATTCTGAAGTGGAGTTTCTTCTAAATAAATTGACTGAAGCCCATTAGCTAAACCTTCAATCTCGCCTTCAGCTAAACCATATAGAACCTTGATAAAAGTTTTCGATTGTGCAGAATCTGGTGAAATGACAGGTTGCCGTTGTTTTTTACTGCCTTTTTTTGCGCCTACTACTGCATTCATAAGAAATCTCACGCAATAAAAAAGGCGCTAGAAAGCGCCTGTTAATTAAAATTTACATCTGATCTTCTGGATATTGACCAGCACTGATAATGAAGCCGCCGATTTCCCGTTGACCATAAAGAATTGGAACAGGATTACCTTGTGCAACTGTAGTTACTGCACCGCCAAAGCCTTTGTTGGCACGGTTGCCGTCTTGGTTTTGGTCTTGAGTATTATCAATTTTTGGCATGAGCATTGATGCAACCCCTCCCATAGCCATGCCAGCACCTGCACCTATCAATGCAACCTGAGCAGCCTGACCAATACCTGGTATAAATGAAGCAGCTATCAGAATCGCACCAAGTACAAGTTGCAAAATCCCATTATTGCCACCAGCCCCCATTACACGCGGGACGATATGAATAGTGTCTGCTTCAGTATTCATGTCTAGCTGCTCTTCACCGATGTTATCGCCGGTAATGAGCCGCTTAGTTTCGTGGTCATAAATCGCTGGGCGTTTCTTGCCTCGCTTATTACTTGAGTTCTTTGATTTTAAAAATACGGCAAAGCGTAGGCCTTGCTCATGAGCATGCAACATAAAGTGTTCAAAGCCAGCGATCTGAACAGATAATGCACGCATGGCTTCACGTGTATTTGCGACATCGAGCTTAAATTCACGACCGAATTTTTGCCCCAAGATGCCGTACAACTTAATTGTTTTTAACATCTCTATGCCTCAAGATTTTTACCGTTCTGGTTGACCATTGCGGTCCATAGATTTCACGTATAGATTTACGGCCGTGAAGCTGATGCAAAATTAATGTATTGCCAATACAAGGTTCGGTATCTTCGGACTTCAGCATTGCATTATCACCAAGCCAAATAATGCAATGATTTGGGTGTTCTGTTCGTGGTACTCGGCAAATCAACATATCTCCATATTGCGGAGTGTCCACTTCATAGAAACCGGCTTTCGGAAAGTTATCAATCAATATTGACGGATGATCTTTGTCCTCCCACCAGCCATCTTTTCTTTCAAAGTCTGGCAACTTAATACCTAGCTCACGATCATAAAAGTCACGGACTAGTGCATAACAGTCCTGATAATGATGAATATAATTACGCCCCACTAAGGGGGCGCGATAACCACAAGGTTCATAAACTTGAAAATCAAGATCCGGATATGAACAAATTACCCACGGCTTTTGATGTAACTCAATCTGAATTAAGTCTAGTTCTGAGGCTCGTGTAGTTCCGTCAGGGTGTGAATGCACATACGCTAATATCTCGCCCTGGTCTTCTGCTATAGCTAAATCTTCTGGATGGATTTCGAATTGATCAGAGTTTTTAGAAATATTGCGACAAGGAATATATTGCTTATCAATAATCACCCCACAGCACTCGTGTGGATAGCATTCATCAGCATGTGCCATGATTGCTTTTTTATGTTTTGCCGTCAGTTTCATAAAACCTCACAATAAGCTTGAAGCCGGGAAACCACCAAATGGCAGCGGTTTATTTTCACCAAATCGCAATCGGCAAGAACGTAAACGTCCTCCGCATCGATCAAGTGCCGGATTATCAGTTGGCTCATCTTTATCAGTGAACATTGCTACACCTGTGTAACCGCATTCCTCACCCCGGTACTTCCCGACCATGCACCAATGACAAAGTGAAGTTATTTGGCGAACTGGGATTTTTAAACCCTCAAAATCGATTGGATTGGACAGCTCGAAAGTCACTTGTTGTGCATTTTCAGATGTCTTTTGCTCGATGTACCAGATTTGCTCTTTTGATTCATTCGATGCAGTTGGGTTACCCACTGTAAAGTTTTCGGCATCAAGATATTTAGCAAGAGTGGTAATGACTTTAAGCTTTGCACCAGCAAAGTCTTTAAACTGCAAACAGTAAGCAGATACAGCATTTTGAATGCCGTTGATATTGTTGGCCATGCTTAAAGTTGGCGCTGAAGCTTTACCATCTGAACGCATTTCAAGCCCAGATACTTCCAAGGCCATTGGCTCAAAAACTTGACCTTGCCAGATAATATTTCGGTTCCATACTTTCTGATCACCAGTGTCAAAAATCTTTCCAATGCTTCCTGAATCTGCACCGATCAATCCTTCAGATCCGATGGATGAGTAAATTTTTTCCCAATCTTGAAAAGCTATATGCCCGTGGAAACGTAAAATGCCAGCTCCAAGTGAGCTGGCATCTAGTTCATACAAATGGATTAATCCATCTACATATAGTTTCTGGAAATCACTATTCAGGGTCATAAGTCACCTCGTCATACATTGGATTTCCATCTTTGTCTAAGACTGGCACATCATCAAAAACAGGATTTCCTTCACTATCAACTGCTTGAACCCATTCAAAAACTGGCTCACCATTTTCATTAATGACTGGTTGATTTGATAGGATGGGTGTGCCGTTTTGATCAGTCTGAATGTGGGTTACTGGCTTTTTATAGTTCTTGCCATCCACAATTACAGCTTTTCCTTCATCATCAAATAAATCTTCGTATTTAGTGATATAAGTCAGCTGCGGAGCATATTTTACTTGCTGGACCATACGCGGTTGTTTTTCAGTACGTGGAATTTTTCTGACGATTGTCTTCTTGATACTGTTTAAACGAATATCAATCCAGCGCGGCTCACCATTTGCATTGTTCGGAATATCGATTGGTGCATCAAGATTCGCAACAATATCGCCTTCATCATTTAGCTTTTTCTTGAAGGTCTTAATTTCAAGATCACCGTTTTCTAAAGTTTGATATTCAACTGCACAAATTTTATTGCCGTGAGTGTCGGTCGGAATTTCAATCCACCAACCTTCTTTAGCAAAACCGGATGATCCTTTAACAAGGTAATGACCAATGCCTAATTTCTCAAAAGAGAGGGGTTGTTCAGCAGCTTCATCGTTAGGTTCAATTTTATCTGCAAACAATTTAACAACCGGTGATGCTGACTTAATGAAGCCATTACTGTCAGTAATAGTATTTTGAGTTGTATGAAAAATATATTTATAAGCTTGTTGTGATTGAAGGGTTTTACCATTCTCTAAATTAATTTTGTAATAAAATGGAGCGGACGTATTAGGATCAGATGGAAAACCTAATATCCCTAACAAGTTTTTACCCGCAGAAGCTGACTGTCTTATCAAAATTCCTGAATGTCCACCATTTTCAATGCAATACATTCCATTTGGCAAATTTGATATATCTTCACTTGGTGGAACATATCTTGTATTTTGAGTTAAACCTAAACCAAAAGCACCGACTTCCATCACATTCCCAGCAGCAGTACCTACATAACGACTAGCTGCATGGGTATTATTTGTGAAGTTTTCATTTACTTTTGCGCCAGTTGAACGGAAAGTATCACCGCCTGCGCCAGTCGGAGCTGAACCAAGATTAACAGTTTGAATCGTCATTTTCTTACTCGCATAAAAAAAGCCCCTAAAAAGGGGCATCAAAGGGGTTTAAATTAAGGGTAAAAAACTTGGGTGAAAGTCGTTGAGATTTGCCAAACATCACCACCCAAACAGCGGGGTTGATATTCACCTGTTTTAACTCGAACCTCACCATCTAAAGGCGAATCCCAAAGAAACGAGTCAGCTCCTTTGTGATCATCAAAGAATGCTTTGATTTGCATAATTTCGGCTTTTTTTGCTGTCCGTGAATATTGCCAAGTACCTGTTCGGTTATTGATTCCTATTGAGACATTTTGCTCATATCCATCACCAAACTTAGATGACAAAGTATTAAAGCTCTGTGAACCTGAATTACCCTCTAAATCTTGGCACCAAGTGAATTTACGATTACTCATCTTTTTTTGACCACTCAACTTTCATACTAACCGGACTATCTTTAAAACGTTTTTTGCAACTTTCTAGATCCTTCGTATCTTGATCTGGAGCGAATAAACCTGCCCGCCTACTTTCACGAACTCCCCATTCTTTTAATTGCTTGTCCATTAAGTCAGCAATTTTAGTACTCTTAGATTGTTTTTTAAAAATGAGGGTGAATGACAATCCAAAGACGAAACCCGTTGCATATTCAATTAGATTAAAATCAATTAAATTTGCACTTATGTAGAAAACTACAGCAATCAATAAAGCAAGCAGAAAAGTCATAATGTACTTTTTCACTTTTGTACTCCCATTAAAAAACCCACTCATTCGAGTGGGTTTATTTGGTTTTAAGTGGTTAAACTTGGGTAATTAACGTCTTACAAGATTAAATAAGACACCGCCTTGACGACTTTCACGTCTAGCCCAATCGTTCATTGCATTATTCAGAGATTCAGCAATTTGCTTTTGCCCTTGTGTATTGACGCTTGCGGATCCATCAGCAAACGTAATTTGCTGACTAATTTGCACATTGCCCTCATTAGACCCGTTTTGACGATTATTTAAATAATTCGTCAAATCTTTGTTCTGTTGAGGGTTTAATACACGTTCACCACCATCTAAAAGCCATGTACCTTCACGCGGGATATTATCTATACCGTTGTGGGCCATACCTTGGATTGTTTGAGCTGCAATTAAACCAACATTGGCATAACCCAAACCTAAGATCATTTCAGAGTATGCAGTTTTTTGCGCAAGGGTTAGCGCACTCGGATCTGCTAACACCTGTGCGGCTGCCAAATGAGTTGATACTAATGCTGAAGCAGCAGCGAACATTTGCTGCATTAAGAACATTGCTTTGTATGTTGCAGACTGCTCACCAGCTCTTTCTTTAATCATCTGGGTCATATCCCCCCAGACAGAAGAACTTTGTGAAAGCAATGCTCCATACATACTTAAAGTTGCATTATGCTGATCGTCAATGAGTTTGCGAGCATTGTCATGATAATCAACATCGAGGGCCTTCATTTTCGCTATATGAGTAGCTTTGGCCTGTTCTAATAATTCATAACGCTTTTGAGCATCAGCTGGATTATCATAATCGCGGTTAATTTGGTTTACATTATTTGTGTACGCGTCAAGTTCAGCGTCTTTTGCCTTACGTGATGCTACATTCATGCTAGCAATGTTATATTCGTGACCTTGCCCAAATCGGCGCGATATCGATGAAAGCGCAATAGCATCCTCAGCATCAGCCATCTGTGCTAAAAGATCATTTTTGTATGAATCGTATTTTTCACGTTGTGCTTGCTTGAATGCAGCAACATCACGCTTGTATGTCTCCTCTGCCTTAGCTAGATACAAGTCACGTTTAACTGGATCTTTAGCAAAAGCCTCAGCAATCTTTTTCTTGTCTTCTTCATACTTCAACTTAATTTGAAGCTCTTTATCTGCATATTGCATGACAATTGATTGTTGGGCTTTCTCTAATTGTTCCTGTTCGCGTCTAGCTTTATCAAGCTCTCCCTTATTACTCTTAGGCTTCTTGATTTTTTCCTTCTTTTCTTTAGGATTTAAAGCCTTGTTCTGTCCAATACCAGAAGTCACGCCACCCTTAAGATTCTTAGTCCAATCTAGTTGAGCTTTGCGGTTATTAATGATTGCCTGAGTTAAATTGTCATAACTGCCAGCTTGATTGTTTACAATTCCTGAAATTGATGTGTATGCATTTTTTACAGTACCAGCAACATTTTTTGCAGACTGCTCTAGTAGAAGCCCATTATTATTAAATCCGTTTACTAGCGCCTTACCCTTGTCTAAGAAAGTTGGTGCATTCCAGAAATTAACAGCGGTTTTACCGATATTGCCCATTACATCCATAGCACCAGCAATAATCTGGACAATCGCTTTAATACCAGCTGATAATCCAATTAGAAGTGATGCAGTAGTTTTTGCAGCAATTCCGACAGCTTCAATAATTCCTGAAAATTGCCCTCCCTTTCCAGATCCTTCTAGGAAGTATGCAATTAGTGAACTTAAAGCAGGCATAACAGCTTGAGCAAGATTATTCTTTAAAGCTGAGAATTGCATATGCAAGGATTCAGTCTGAGATGCTAAAGCAATCGACTTTTCTATAGCCTCTTGACCTGTAATGATCCCAGCATCTTCCATGGCTTTTTGGTAGTCCTTCCACAGAGCACCGCCATTTATAAGCAAAGGCACCAATTTTGTGAAATCATTACCCATGTTTTCTAGGTAAAATGACATTTGCTGTTGGTTTAATCCAGCTTCTTGCAATTTGTCTACATAGAGCTGAAGAGCTGAAACCCCATCCATCTTAGACATTTGTTCAGCAAGTTTTTTAGCCCCTTCTGCACCTTTCTCAGTTTTAACTGCGATCTGCTCGAAAAAGTCCTTACTTTCACCACCTCCAACCGAAGCAAACTCACCAATTTTTTCATTAAAATCTTTGAGCATATCAGAGAGTTGTTCTTGCGTTACCCCATAAGTTGCTGCTGCCCCAGCTAACCCCTGAAAGGACTGTATAGAGGTATTTGCTAATGCAGCAAAGCGAGCTAACTCAACATTATTCTTTGCAACTTCAACAGATAAAATCGCCAATCCACCAGCCGCAACTGCTGCACCACCAATAGCCATGCCAGACAAAGCTGCTGTAGCCATAACGATTCCACCACGCATTGCACCAAGCTTGGTGGAGAAGTTCTCAATGAACGACCCAAGTTGTGTGCCACCTATGCTTTGATTTAATTGATCGCTAAATCCCTTAAATGCATTCGACATGTTTTTAGCAGTATCTTTAGCTTTCCTCTCTGCTTGACTCATGCCGCTTTCGAACGACCCCAATTTCACTAAGAGGTCTAGGGTTAATCTTCCAAGTGAACTTGATGCCATTACTTTTCTCCGGACAATAAAAAACCCGACACAAAGTCGGGCTCTGATATTTGTAAACTTATAGTTCTTTAGCGCATTTCGAAGAAGCAGCTTTTAAATCACTATCTTTCTTATATGCCATAGTGATATTAAATGCAGTGACGGTAGTTTTAGCCTCCAACACGTCTTCAGATAATTTTAAAACTTTTAGGATCATCCCATTTTGTGCAAATAACTTTCCATCGGAATATTTAACTTTATTTAAAGTCACATTACCGCTTGTGTCCTCGCAAAGTAAACCATTGCCATCATCATTTAATTTAATTGTTGAAAGGCTTGGCCCTACCGAAGTAGTCCAAATTCCCGTAACCTGTGGTTTTGTTGGCACAACATCACTAAATTTATTATTTAACATCTGGTCAACAGGTGTTACACAACCACCCAAA
Source organism: Acinetobacter sp. 1424608 (assembly GCF_000588255.1). NCBI lineage: Bacteria > Pseudomonadati > Pseudomonadota > Gammaproteobacteria > Moraxellales > Moraxellaceae > Acinetobacter > Acinetobacter sp. 1424608. The sequence continues at coordinate 2,239 of NZ_JFXL01000001.1, read as the reverse complement.
ACCAGCATTGGCACAAGAACAAGTAATTTCTTCATGATTTAACCATTTGTTATAAAGTTTATGTAATTTAACAAGTGGTTAATAATGGCGCAATAAAAAACCGCTATCTCTAGCGGTTCTTTGTGATCCACATAAGCGGATTCTATTTTGTTCTGAATTTTGTACTATCTGAAACAACTGAAAGACGATTTCTAGCTTCCTTCATGGCTGCTTTGAAATCCTGCCTCAATGAGACGACTTCGGATGACGTCAATTGATTCTGGCTTTTTAAAGTGACCCAATTCCCCTTGGGTGAGGTATTCAAGCGGGAATCCGAACTCATATTGCCACCACTCAGCTAATGTTGGATGTTTTGTCTTTACAGTATTAATCATACTTTCTTTTGGGACTAAGTCAATTGATGGCACGTGAAATCCAGTAATTGCAATTGCCATAACAACCTTCCCACCCCGTGATTCTATAAAACCTTTTAGCGCTGCAAGCGTCCCACCCATTGCTACAGTATCATCTAGAATTACGTAGTTCCGCCCTTCAATAACAGCACCATCAAATCGAGGCTGCCTTACAATTCGCTCATAAGATCCTGCATTTGTGTGGTTTGCTCTAACTGTTTGAACAATATCATCGCAGACTTCATACCCGAAATAAGCTCCTAGCATTTCTGCCAAAACTGCTGGAATTCGGTTTTTCCCTAAGCTCTCTTGAGCAAGAACTGGAACAATTATTGGATGATAAACACCAATCTTTGAATGAATATTTAGAAAGTCTTCTAACTCAAGAACTGCTTGTATTAAACGAATTGCAGCATTAACGTCCCCTCCTTTAGCCAATAAATAGTCCTCAGGAGAGCCATTTTTTAAGGAATTAAGTGGTTTCAACACACAAACAGGAGGAAAATCTCCCCATGGAGTTCTTATATAGTTATGGGACATAAAACTAGGTTTGATAAGGTTTTCTGAATCTTATCAAACCATGCAAATGATTCAACTACTGCGTAGTGTTGGCTCTTAAAAAGCTCTCCAAATCCTGCGGCTCAGGTTTGCTTTCATGAGGCATAAAATCTCTAGGATCTGCTGCTTTGCTGCCTTTGCCTCTGTTCATATTCCTATAAAGGGCCATAAATGAGCCTATAACCTGCTCTACCCTGCGCCCAGTATTTAAACTTCCACGCATCCTAACATATTCACCCCAAAGACGTATTTCAGAAAGAGTAAGGTTCATTTTTACAGATTCGATTGAGTTCCCCCCAATTCCATTCATTGCCAATTCCATCAACAATTCTAGATCGGGGGTTATTTCTACTTTCCCTCGCTATTTTTCTTAATCTCATCAAGACCAATAATCACTGGGAACAAAGCATTTGCTAGAGGCTGAGTAAAGTTCTCTTCAACCTGCTTTTTAGTCAAGTAAGTATCGCCATTTTCGTCAACAAGACATAATGAAACCCATTCAGCAAATACGTTTTCACCTTTTTGCAGGCGTGTATACAGTGGCTCAGTCACTGCAAATGGTAGCTGTTTAAGTCGGACATCCACTGTTTCTGTTTTGCCATTGTGCAGAAACTCTACTACTGCTTCACGGATTTCACCGATCAATGCACCTTGTGCAATATCTTTTAAACTTAATGCTGTAGTTTTCTTAGCCATTTTTCTTTTCACCATAAAATAAGCCCCTTTCGGGGCGCTTGATTAAGCTTTAGGAATAATTTGAACGCCAGTGCTACGCTGCATAGTGACTTGGTAGCTTACGAGTGAGTCAGCTTCAAATGTTGGGGTTGAAGGAGCAAGTGTTGCTTGGAATGACCAGAAGGTACGAGTAGTTGGCAAAGTTACAGTGCCAGTTGTGAGCGTTGGTTCTGCTGTGCCATCGCTACCACCAATGTAAATTGTTAAAGGGGTACGAGCAGTTGCCAATTCCAAAATTTTTAAATGACTTTCTTTTTCTGGATCTAGGTTAAAAGTAATAGAACGGGACTGTTCTAAATTTTGTGTAAGTACTTAATTTTCATTTATCCTTCAGAGGATAATTACAAAAGGTACTTCACATGGATGAAGCAACAATCAAAAGTATGGCTGCCGAATTGGCTAAAGGTCTAAAAACACCAGAAGACTTAAACCAAATGACAGCAGTCTTTAAAAAATTCATGATTGAAACTGCACTCAATACTGAACTTTCAGACCATCTCGGTTATGAAAAGCATCAGCCCAAGAAAGGCTCAAATAGCCGTAATGGGTTTAGT